>NZ_JBVJNS010000002.1:0-292989 GCF_055583565.1 Corynebacterium sp. NPDC104732 | reverse complement strand
CCTCTAGATTAGGGGGTTGATAGGCCAGATCTGGAAGCGCTGTAAGGTGTGGAGGTGACTGGTACTAATTGGCCGATAATGAAAACACCTGCCTTGGGGTGCACATGTAGTGCTAAACGTTGGGTGGAAATTAAGTGTTGTTCGTGTTCATTGTGCAGTGTCTGACGCAGCACACGGTGTGTGTGTTTGTGTTGTTGGTTGTGTCGGTGGTTGTTAGCGTGAGGGAAACGCCCGGTCCCATTCCGAACCCGGAAGCTAAGCCTTGCTGCGCCGATGGTACTGCACCTGGGAGGGTGTGGGAGAGTAGGTCACTGCCGGCCTAATAACTTCAAACATAGCCTTTGGCCTCTGCTCACAGTGCGTGGGTGGGGGCCGAAGGTGTCCTCGGGGCATTAGCTCAATTGGTAGAGCACCTGCTTTGCAAGCAGGAGGTCAGGAGTTCGATTCTCCTATGCTCCACTTGTGGTGGGGGTGTGTGTCGATCTTTGTCGGCACACACCCCCTTTTTCATGCCCATACCCGGCCAAAAAGGTTAAGAGTTCAATAGCAAATCCCTAATAACCCTTCCACCCCTGACCGGAATAAGGGTAGCCTAACCTAAGGCCTGCCATTCGGTGGTCTAGTTTGTTGTCTAGCTTCCAAGGTATGCATGAAATCACTTTCACTACCTGCCGAACTCTCTTGGGTGATTCGAACATGAACGTTCGTCCGGTGACTTATCGCGACGTCTATTCCCTTGCTATGCCCATAGCGGGAGTTCAATTGGCAGGCGTAGCCCTCACCACCACAGACGTGATTATGCTTCGGCCCCTCGGTGTTACGGCGATAGCCGGTGGTGGGTTAGCAATGCAGCTATACAACCAGATCCGCACCATGTGCGTCGGAATGGTAACGGCCTGCGGCAACCTTGTGGCAGAAGCAGACGCAATCAACGATCCAGTAGTCAGAGGGCGGAGCCTCCGGCAAGTCCTTCGTAGCTCAATTGCAGTAGGAACAGCGACCGCCACCGTAGGGGTGGTGTGCATCTTCGCACTGGCAGGTACGTTGCTGTTGCTACCTATGGATTCAGCAGTCGCTCCCATCACTTTGGGTATGGCTGCTTCGCTAGCTCCGGGACTGTTTCCGATGGTGTGGTTCAATGTACTCCGGCATTTCGCCGTCGGTATGCGTCGGCCCGGCTCGCTGCTGGCGGTCACCCTCGTATCTATAGCAGTTAATGCCGGACTAAACCTTTCGCTGCTGTATCTCTCTCATACCTTAGGCGGAGGCACTGCACTGTCCGTAGCTGCTATCGGACTTTCCACCACATTAGTGCAAGTGTTCACTCTTAGCGCCTTTCTCCGCCTCATTCGCCGAGATACCTTGTTGGCACAATATGTAGCTTTGCTTCCCCGTCGGGAAGATGCCGACACGATCAAGGTGCTGTTGAAACTAGGGTTTCCGGTGTCGCTGACGTACGGCTCAGAAGCCGCCATTTCAGCTATTGCCGGGATTGTGCTCGGCATTTTGTCTCCAGTGGTTTTGGCGGCGCATACCGTAGTAAATCAGTTGGCCTACATCGTGTATCAAGTATGCATCGGGTTCTCCCACGGCGGATCCGTGCTGCTAAGCCGGGTTGCATCAACAGGGCGAGCAGTGGTATGGGCGACGTCGAAAACCGTGCTGTATTCAGTCTGGGCCTACTTAGGCGTGGTCGGGCTGGTGTGGGTGGCGCTAGGACGCTACGTACTGTGGCCATTTCTGGGCGCCACGCCGTCAGAGACACTCCAGGTAGCGACGCTCTTGCTGTACCTGGCGGTAGCACAGCAATTTTGCAAAGGAACACAAAACGTGCTGGTCGGTCTCCTGCGCGGTGTGAAAGACACCAAGTCAGGGCTCCAAGCCACTGTTTGGGGCTACTGGGTGGTAGGCGTACCAGCGCTGCTGTTGCTAGGCGTTGGGCTTCGTTGGCAAGGATACGGGGTGTGGTTAGGCCTCATCCTTGGTTTCGCTACGTCCACATTCATTCTGCTGCGAAAGCTTCAGCTACTCACTAACCACAAACTCCTCGAAGAAGAAAAATAGAAAGATGAGCATTACATATGACACATAACCCAATTCGGCACACGCGATTGGCAATCGCCGCAGTGCTCACCCTGGCACTGTCGGTCATCACCGCTTGTACCAGCGCGACCCCAGAAGATGACATTCAAAAAGGGCCAACGCAGGTGGTGACTGATGTGATGGGGCGTGAGGTAGAAATACCACAAAAGGTCGAACGAGTGCTCATGGGCGGGCAACGTTTGCTTTACACCACCGCCTTGCTGAATAAGGACAAT
This sequence comes from Corynebacterium sp. NPDC104732, assembly GCF_055583565.1. Taxonomy (NCBI): domain Bacteria; kingdom Bacillati; phylum Actinomycetota; class Actinomycetes; order Mycobacteriales; family Corynebacteriaceae; genus Corynebacterium; species Corynebacterium sp. NPDC104732. The sequence goes on along the minus strand of NZ_JBVJNS010000002.1, from coordinate 290,671 downwards.
CCGATAGACAAAATCGTCGCATGGCCTGCGGACTTGAAGGAAAATGACAATTCTACCTTCGAGCGTTACGCCGAAAAATTCCCCCAAATAACGGAAATTGCCACCACCGGCGAGGTGTACAACAACACCCTATCCCTGGAACAGGCTCTAGAAGCCCGACCAGACGTGTTTGTTATGAGCGTGGGAGTATTTGATGCTGCAAAAGACGCTGGGATCATCGACGGTTTAGAAAAAGCAGGAATTCCTACGGTAACAGTGGATTATTTTGTCGATCCAGTAAAAAACACGGTGCCGAGTGTTCGCCTCATGGGGCAAGTGCTGGGACGAGAAAAAGAGGCAGCAGCTTTCATCGACTACTACGAACAAAAGGTCGGAATGGTAACTGAGCGCCTAGAAAAAGCTCAGGCGGAACGTACCCCAACTTTCCTCTGGCGAGCACCCGGCTACTTTGACTGCTGCTCTACCTTTGCACAATCCAACCTGGCACAACTCGTCGAGCTGGCCGGGGGAGAGAACTTAGGAGATAGCATGATCAATGCTAAGCAGGGGTCGGTTTCCGCGGAAGCGGTAGCCGGCAAGAATCCACAGGTCATCCTCGCAACAGGTGCAGATTGGGCGCAAGGGAAAACCCCTGTGAAACCGGGTTCTTATGTGCCACTCGGGTACAGTGAGCCACCTGGAAAGGCTGCCGCAGACCTGCGCGCTGTCGTCGATAAGCAGCCTGCGGTCCGAGAAACCGACGCGGTAAAGAACAACAGAACCTTTGCCACCTGGCACCATTTCTACGATTCTCCCTACAATTTCCTTGCGGTAGAAATGTTCGCCAAAGCGATGCATCCTGAATTATTTGCGGATGTGGATATCGAAAAGGAAGTTCGTGATTTCCATGAACAATTCCTTCCGATCGAAGCCTCCGGCACCTTTTGGACAGGGCTGCAATGACCGTCGCTGTCGATCAGACCGAACACACACCGCAATGGTATAGCCGAAGCGCTCGCAGGAAGTTTCTTATCATCACCGGGCTGGTCATAGCGTTGTGCGTTATTGCATTAACAGATTTCCTTCTCGGCGCAGGAAGTATGCCCGCGAGCGAGGTGCTATACACCCTCACACATCCGCAGAATTCGCGTGCGATTGATCGACAAATAGTTTTCGATATTCGTCTGCCTATGACGCTCACAGCGATTGTTGTAGGAGGCGCCCTGGCTGCCGCAGGATCACAAATGCAGACGATTCTCGGAAACCCCCTGGCAGAACCATATACCCTAGGGGTTTCCGCTGCCGCAGGCTTCGGTGCAGCATTAGCGACGGTCACCGGTGTTACGGCCACCGGAATAGGAGCTGCGCTGGGGATGGCCGGTACCTCATGGATATTCGCGATGATTGCCTGTGCGATCATCCTGACATTTTCCCGCTTTAAGGGGGCTGGGGCTGAGGCCATGATTTTGGTCGGTATTGCTATCGTATTCTTCTTCGATGCGCTGCTGGCCCTCATGCAATACCTGGCATCTGAATCTCAGCTGGAGCAAGTGATCTTCTGGACGATGGGGAGCCTTACGCGCGCAACCTGGAATCAGATCGCTTTGCTCGCAGTGGTCATCACGGTGGGGTTGTTGTTTTTCTATCGGAACGCGTGGGCGCTGACAGCGTTTCGAATGGGGGACGACCGCGCCAGAGCGCTGGGCGTGAAAGTGGACACAATGCGGGCTACGACGCTGGTCGTAGTTTCTCTCATGGCAGCCACTGCTGTGTCCATGGCAGGAACAGTCGGATTCATTGGCCTTGTGGGGCCACACATCGCTCGCATGCTGGTGGGCGAAGATCAACGCTATTTCCTTACCGCAGCCACACTGGCCGGATCGCTGCTGCTACTGGCTGCATCAGCAGTGTCAAAAATCATTCAGCCAGGAGTCATCCTCCCGGTAGGCATCATCACCGCCATCGTGGGGGTACCCGTTTTTGTTACCATCATCGCCGCTCAAAGGAGGAAAAAGTGGCTCTCCTAACCAAAGAACCTGCTCTTAGAGTGCGTAGCGTGGGGTTTGCCTATGGAAGCAACGGGCACACACCGATACTTGAGAATGTGACTTTGCCCGATATACAGGCAGGAACTGTTACCGCGCTCATTGGGCCCAATGGCGCCGGAAAATCGACGCTGTTGCGCTGTATAGCAGGCCTTGAGAAACACAACGGTGACATTGCCGCGGCAGAGACCCTATACCTACCGCAAGATCCGCCACCGGCTAGTTCATTGACTGTCTTTGAAAGCGTTCTACTGGCCAGACAGCAATCATTTAGTGGGTTCGCCGGCTTGCTCGTGGGGCGCACAGCGCGTCTGGACGTCGAACGAACCATTGAGATGCTGGGCCTCGGTGCGTTCGCTTCGCGCACCATGGCACAGCTATCTGGTGGTCAACGCCAGCTCGTCAGCTTTGCCCAGGCGGTGATTCGTCGGCCTGCAGTGTTATTACTTGATGAACCGACCAGCGCTCTGGATTTACGGAACCAACTCATGCTGCTCGGGAAGATTCGGGCCTGCGCGCGGGAGCTTCCTTCGGCGGTAGTGATGACCGTTCACGATTTAGGTCATGCCGCACGGTTCTGCGACCAAGTGGTGGTACTAGCAGGGGGTGGGGTGTACACAGCCGGGAAACCCCGGGAGGTGATCAGCGAGGACATGCTGCGAGAAGTTTACGGAGTGCGAGCCACAGTGTACGAAACAGGTGATGGTGGCTTGGCCGTAGAAGCGTCGCGCCCACTGTGGTGAACCGACAACAAATCAGACTAAAGTCTGAGGCCAATGGTCTAAATCGTGATTAGACTTAACAGTATGAATAAGTTATTTGTCGCAGCTGCTTCGTTCGCTACCCTGGGTCTGATCTCCGGTGTGTTTTATAGGGAATTCACCAGAGCATCGGACTTCGTGGGCCAGACCCAACTGTCCACCCTCCACACCCATTACCTGGTGCTGGGCATGATGTTCTTCCTGCTGCTCATGGCTCTCAACGCTGTGTTCAACCTGGAGGACCATAAACTCTTCCCTCCGTTCTTCTACACGTACGTGGTGGGCCTGCTCTGGATGACCACCATGATGGTGGTGAAGGGGATCTGGCAGGTACAGAACCCGGGTGGTGAGTACTCGGCGGCGCTCTCGGGCGTGTCGGGCCTCAGCCACATCACCATGGCGGCAGCGATCTTCATGCTGTTCCGGATTGTTGCTAAGCAGTCGAAACAGTTTAAGCGTGCAGTTTAAAGAACCAGCAGGTTCATCGGGTTGGCTTTGACGTCGTCCAGCCGCTCGAGGCACTTGTGAAGGCGATTCCATTCATTTTCTGGGATCGCCTTTTGCGCTTCTTTCACCACGTCCATATCCGGGGTGCCCCAGGCGATAGGCATAGGGGAGATCTCATCCCAGCGATCTTTGGAACTGACAGAGCGTCGGCCCGATACCGCGACAGCAGGCACCCGCTCGCCGACGACCCGCTCATGCCCCCGCAGATTCGAAATGTTTCGGATGGCTAGGGCGGGGATAGGCTTACCGGATTCGGAGGCATTGGCGTCGACAAGCGCCATCAGCACCATGCCGCGTGGCTCGACCTCGGCGACCACAGCAGGGACCAGCGGATACCTATCAAACATCTGCTGCGCCGACCCCATCTGGCGCGGCAGGATGAAGATCAGCAGGAAACAAAATGCCGCGAAGGCAGCGAGCCCAATGGTCACCGCGAGCCCCCAGATGGCGCCGTCAGAGATGCGGAACACGAAGAATGCAATAACGGCCAGGATCAAGCCGAACACACCAGCGGAAATCTGCAGGCGGACCGCATCACGCGAAAACTCATTGTTCTGCTTATTGTGCTCTGGGTTGATGGGGAAAGAAAACGTGCGCATGTGAGTCCTTCTAAAGATCTTCCGCATCAATGATGCGGTAGGCGTAGCCCTGTTCGGCAAGAAAACGCTGGCGGTGAGCTGCGTATTCCGCATCAAGCGTATCGCGACTAACAACGGTGTAAAAGTGGGCCTCGCCCCCGTCTGCCTTCGGACGAAGCAACCGGCCTAGCCGCTGGGCCTCCTCCTGACGGGAACCGAACGTTCCCGCTACTTGAATGGCGACCGCAGCCTCGGGCAAGTCAATGGAAAAGTTGGCCACCTTCGACACCACCAAGGTGCGCAGAGCGCCGCTGCGAAACTCCTCAAATAGCTTCTCGCGCTTCGCGGTGGACGTCTTGCCTTCCACCACCGGGACATCCAGCTCGGCGCCGATCTCTTCCAACTGGTCAACGTACGCGCCAATGATCAGCGTCGGTGCCCCTGCATGTTTGCGCAAGATCGCTCGCACGGCCGTCATCTTCCCAGCGGCAGATGCCGCGAGTCGGTAACGGTCCGCCGGTTCCGCCGTCGCGTAGGTCATTCGTTCTGCCTCGGACATCGTCACACGGACCTCGGTGCATTCGGCGGTAGCGATAAATCCCTGGGCCTCCAGGTCCTTCCATGGTGCGTCGTAGCGCTTCGGGCCGATGAGGGAGAATACGTCGCCCTCCCGGCCGTCCTCACGCACCAAAGTTGCCGTGAGCCCCAACCGGCGACGGGACTGCAAATCCGACGTCATCCGGAACACCGGAGCCGGCAACAGGTGGACCTCGTCGTAGATGATGAGGCCCCAGTCTCGGGAATCAAACAGTTCCAGGGCCCGGTACTCGCCTTTAGTTTTGCGCGTCACCACCTGATACGTGGCGATGGTGACGGGGCGGATTTCCTTCTTCTCCCCGGAGTATTCGCCGATCTCGTTCTCAGTGAGGGAGGTGCGACGTAGCAGCTCATCGCGCCACTGGCGGCCGGCCACAGTGTTGGTGACCAAGATCAGCGTCGTGGCTTGTGCTCGCGCCATCGCGGCTGCCCCCACCATGGTTTTACCGGCGCCACACGGCAACACGACCACACCGGAGCCGCCTTCCCAGAAGGATTCCGCGGCCATCTGCTGATAGTCGCGCAACGCCCAGTCCTTTTCCACCAGCGAGATGGGGTGCGATTCACCGTCCACGTAGCCCGCCAGGTCCTCTGCGGGCCACCCCACCTTCAGCAGCTCTTGCTTGAGGCGACCGCGTTCGGAAGGGTGCACCACGATCGTGGCGTCATCGATCACGGCGCCGAGCATCGGCTTGATCTTCTTGTGGCGCTGCAGCTCAGCCAAAATAGCTGGCTCCTCGGACTCGAGGATCAGTCCGTGAGCTGGGTGTTTATGGAGCCTCACTCGACCATAACGGGACATGGTCTCCGCGATATCCACCAGCAGCGGTTGGGGTACTGGGAAACGCGAATAGGTCTCCAGCATGTGGACGACCTGTTCAGCGTCGTGGCCAGCAGCGCGGGCATTCCACAGCGCGAGCGGGGTGATGCGGTAGGTGTGAATGTGCTCCGGGGCGCGTTCCAGCTCAGCAAACGGGGCTAGCGCGATGCGGGCTTCGGTTGCCTTCGGGTGGTCGATTTCCAGCAGGATCGTCTTATCCGACTGGACAATCATCGGGCCGTCAAAGTTCACGGGGCACACTCCTTAAAGCCGATAAGAGTCAAACCACCATTATTGCACTATTACCTCGGTGATTCGGTGGACCTGGAACCGGTGGACGCTTCCGGTGGTGGTGTCAATGGCGTCGACAAGCCCGGCAGCGACGGTGACAGGGCGCACCACACGGTGTACCGCAACGCCATGCTTATCGACGAAGCCCAGCGTCACCGTCTTGCCACCGCGGGCAGCGGCCTGCAGGATGCTGAGGGTTTCGGAGGCTGGGGCGCGCGTCCCGGTGGCCACCGCCTCCTTTGCCGTGTCACCGCGCCGGATAGCGGCGACTGCCGCCTCGATGCGACTTGGGTCAAGTGTGGTGGGACCAGGGCGGGCAGCTGGCTGGGCGACGCGCGACGGCTCCGGGGCCAGGTCGATGCTGAGACCGAAGGCATCCTCGGCGATCGGCTGGAAACCAGCGGCGCGCAACGCCTTGATCACTTGTATCAGCGGCGCTTGCGCAACTGCGACGGTGGGAGCCACGGCGCGAAGCGCCACCGTGTCGCCGATCGCTGCCACGGCTTGGACAATAAGCGACCGGTCATCACAGCGCAGGTAGCTCATCGCGGGCCCGCCGCGAAGGCTGCCGTGCTTGCGGGCAACATCGTCTACCAGATAGCCGATCGACTGTGGCAGCTCCATCACCGACAGGGCAGTGAGACGCTCCATAATCTCCGCGCCGGTGAGCCCCGAATCGAGCGCCGTACGAAGGGACGCTTCCGTGATCCGGTAAACGCTCGCGAGACCGGAGGACTCCAGCTCCGCGATGAGATCCACGAACTGTTGAGCTTTCGGAGTCAGCGGACCAGGGGCAAGCATCGTCATATCTGCCTGGATGATGAGCTGCTCCACCGCAGCGGGCACGTAAATATCGCCGGTGCGTACTGCGCTGGTGAGCACACCGTCGTGCACGGCTCCGATCCAGTGGGCCTCCTCAAGGAGCTGGTTGAAAATGCTTTCCGGCAGTGCCGAACTGCTCAGGGGGTGCAGGAAGCGGAAGTATTCCCAGGTGTCCGATACATTTCCGCCGGGAGGAAGGGCGGATAGGGCGTCGATAAGCTGCGTGCGTAGTTGTGCCAGGCGCTCGTCGTGCATCTGGGCGGCTAGCAGGTGAACCTTGGTTTTTTCCTTGGTTGTGCCCAACAGCCACGGCGCCCAGGGGCTGGTGCGCCAACCATCCAGCATGATGCGCAGCTGCTCATCGAGTGGGCTCGCGAGCCACTCGTCGGCGCGCGGGGTGGGGGTGTAGTAGTCGCCGCCGTCGTCATCGTCGGGGAGTGGAGCTGGGACACCGCGGGCGACCAGCTCGGCTGATACCGCCAGGCACATCAGTCGCGCCAGGTCAGCTTCACTTATTTCTAGGGCCCTGGACAAGCGCGAAACCATCCGGACGCCCACCGCACCCCCTTTGAGCGTAGAGACCGGACGCTGCCCCAGGTCCTGCAGCAGCAGCCTCATGAGGCGACACACTTCAAGCCCCGCGGAGATCCCCGCCTGGTCAGCCACGGCGAGCGCATCATCGCCTTCGGCAACTACGGGAGGACATGCCAACGGTAGCTGCTGCTGGCCCAGCAGCTCGCGTCGTACCGCTTGGGGCAGCTTCACCGTCGACTCATCCACCCGATGCAGCAACCCCTGGGAAATGAGCCGTGGAATCGGGCGTTCCGGGTCCGCATCGAACGCAGCATCCTTCGTCACTCCCGTGCCACCGGACTGGGCCAGCGTAGTCAAAATCTTCATCGCCCGCTGGGGGAGGCCACTTAGCACTTCCCCGAGATCTTCCGGTGGCCCCTCGGGATCCGGGAGCAGCTGCCACCCGGACGGAAGCGCGGGCAGGGCCTCCTGCACCACCCGGAGAGAGTCGTGGCCAAACAACAAGCCATATGACGTCAGCTTCGCCACCGATGCCAGTACATCGTCGGACGAGGGCGCATCGGTCGTGCGCTCACCGATAAGCTCCACCACTTCGGGGGCAGCAACGGGTGTGAGCTCCCCACCAAGCTCGGCCACAGCCTCCAACACCAGCAGATCAGTGGTATTGAGCGCCTGCAACGCCCTGCTTACCGACGCACGCAGCTGCAAACGCGCAGCTAGCGACCCGATTCCGGGTGGGAGAGGTAACACAGTGTCCGGCCGTAACCGCAGCAAAACCGACAACTGTTCATCGGACAACGAGGCCAACCAATCCCGAAAACACAAGGACTTGGTGGAGTGGGGGTTAAGTTTTTTCATGATTGACCAAGTTTAACGCCCCGAGAAGTGACTTTTTCGCCCAAGGTTTGAAACAATAGACACATGGCAAAAATCGAGAAGAATAGCTACGTCGATCCGGGCTGGCCAGAGCACATCCCGGGAACCAGCGATCACCCTGTTACGGAATTGGTTTCTCGTCTGGCTGGGGCGTCCAGCCCTTACGGCGACGAAATGCCATTCCCACTTCCAGCAGAGAAGATCGGTTACGTTCACCCATACACCCGCATTAACAAGTAAGTAAATTACTGCACTACAGGCCCGCAGCTTCGGCTGACGGGCCTGTAGTTTTTGTTTGTTGGAGGTTTTAGGGTTTAAGGGTTTAGGGTGATGCTTTTTCTGTGAAACCCGCGAAGCAAAACTCGGATCTCGGGGAATTTTGTTGCTGTAGATTTGCTATTTGGGTGTTTTGCTCCGAGACCCGGGTTATGCTCCCCGGGGATTGCCATCTAGGACTTGGCAGTAAGGAAGCGATCGACAGCTTCGTTTGTCTTAAAGTTATAGTCTGCGGTGAAGCGCGAGCTGGTGTGCAAGGAGTCGCACGGGATATAAGCAACACCGCTGATCTGTATCCCACGCCTTGTTCAAACACTGCAGTGTGCTTAGAGAACGTCGTGCTCTCAAAGCACTGCTCGCCATTAGTTAGAAACTGATTATTTCATTCCAACTAATGGGGAGCAGTTCACACCCTGCCAGGGGGATCATGCGAACCTAGGGTTAGTGAGCGATAGCCTTCTCCACACCGATACCGGTGAGGGAGCGGACTTCCATCTCAGCTCGCTTGAGCGGGAAGTTGTCTGGCTTGCCGATCAGGGTGCCGATGATGCCCAAGATGAATCCGGTTGGGATTGCGATGATCGACGGGTTGGTCAGCGGGAACCATGCGAAGTCTGCGCCGGGGATCATCGAGGTTGGGGCGCCGGAAACTGCTGGGGAGAAGATGATCAGGACGATCGAGGTCAGCAGGCCACCGTAGATGGAGAACAGCGCGCCGGTGGTGTTGAACTTCTTCCAGTACAGGGAGTACAGGATGGTTGGCAGGTTCGCTGCTGCTGCGATGCCGAAGGCGAGTGCCACCAGGAAGGCGATGTTCTGCCCCATAGCGCCGATGCCCATGACGATGGCGAGGATGCCGATGACGATAACAGTGATGCGGGAAACGCGGACCTGCTCTTCTTCGGTGGCCTTGCCATCGCGGAGGACGGAGTTGTAGATGTCGTGGGCCACGGACGCGGAGGCGGTGATCGCCAGGCCAGCCACGACGGCGAGGATGGTGGCGAATGCGACTGCGGAGATGCAGGCCATGAAGATGGTGCCACCGACCTTGGAGGACAGCAGGAGGACTGCGGAGTTTGCGCCACCAGGTGCTGCGGAGATCTGCTCAGGGCCGACGAGTGCCGCGGCGCCGTAACCCATGACTACGGTCATGAGGAAGAACAGTGCCACGATGGCAGTGGTCCACACGATGGAGCGGCGTGCTTCCTTCGCGGTTGGCACGGTGTAGAAGCGCATCAACACGTGCGGCAGACCGGAGGTACCGAAGACGAGTGCGAGGCCGAGAGAGATGAAGTCAAGCTTGGTCAGTTCGTTCTTGCCGTACTTCAGGCCCGGGTTGAGGATGGCGTCGCCCTTAGGGTGGTTGGCTACAGCAGCTTCGAGCACAGCGTTGAAACCTCCCTTGACGGCGAAGAAGGTCAGCAGGGTAATGATGATGGAGCCACCAACGAGTAGGACAGCCTTGATCATCTGGACGTAGGTGGTGCCCTTCATACCACCGACCAGGACGTAGACGATCATCAGCACGCCGACGATGGCGACGACGATGGCCTGAGCTGCCTTACCGTTAATGCCGAGGAGCAGTGCCACGAGGCCACCTGCACCAGCCATCTGCGCGATCAGGTAGAACAGGGAGATCGCGAGGGTGGAGATAGCAGCGGCCATGCGGACTGGCTTCTGCTGCAGACGGAAGGACAGCACGTCTGCCATGGTGAACTTGCCGGTGTTACGCAGCGGCTCAGCCACGAGGACCATGGCCACCAGGAGGGCGATGAGGAAGGCGACGGAGTAGAGGAAGCCGTCGTATCCTGCGAGCGCAATGGCGCCGGTTACGCCGAGGAAGGCTGCTGCGGACAGGTAGTCGCCGGAGATAGCGAGGCCGTTTTGCCAGCCGGAGAAGGACGCGCCGCCGGTGTAGAAGTCGGAACCCTTCTGGGAGGTCTGGCGGGTAGCGCGGACCACGATGCCCATCGTGACCACGATGAACAGGATGAAGATGGAGATGTTGAGGATCGGGTTACCGGTGGAGACGGATTCCGATGCTGCGAGGGTGAAGTTCATTTAGACCACCGCGCTTTCTGGGGAGGAGCCGGTCATCGTGTCACGAAGAGCGGCGGTTGCTGGGTCGAGCTTGTTGTCGGCGAAGCGGACGTAGATCCAGGTCACCAGGGCGGTGGTGGCGAACTGTGCCAGGCCGAGGACCATGCCGACGGTGATGGCGCCGTACACACGCTGCGAGACAAAGTCGGTGGCGTACGTCGCTGTGACGATGTAGAAGAGGAACCATGCGAGGAATGCAAAGGACAGCGGGAAGGCAAACGTCCGGAAAGTGCCGCGGAGCTCGTTAAACTGCTCGGACTCACTGACCGCGAGGAACTCTTCGGGAGTTGGAGTTGCGGATTTCATTTTCACCTCTAATGCGTTAAGGGGTGTCTGTCACCTTTGTGAAGATCATGTGAGACGCTACACAGTTTTTACTTGTGATGCACGTCATTCCAGGTCACGGGTGTGATTTGCCGTAAATAGCAATCTTCACAAATTTGTGAAGATTTGGGTATATGTGGGATTTGCGAAGAATGAAAAGGTGATAGTGGGGGTAGTCGCCACGGTGATCTAGGGTGATTTGCCGGCTGTTTGTCGCCTAGGTTACAAATTGCTAGTTCAGGGGGAGAAACGACTTTTGACCTGTAAAGGGGGTGAAAATGCGGGCTTAACGATGTCCGTAGCCCAGTTACTTCACCTCAGAAATAGCAAAAAACCGCCCAGCCAATTTGGTGGCGGGCGGTTAGCTGGCTAGGGCGCTGTCTTAGGAGCTGGTGGCAACCTGTGCTGGGTTAGCGTTGAGGAAGGACTGAACTGCGCCCTTATTGGCGTTGTAGAAGCCCTTGACCTCAGCTGGAACTTCCTGGCCACGAGCGGCGAAGAAAGCTTCGATCTGAGCGTAGGTTGCGTCAGCTGCTGGCGCACCTGCCTGGGTGACTGGTGCGTCGTAGGCAACAGCTGCAGGTGCTGGGGTTGCGCGAGGGGTTGGTGCGGAGTTCAGGCCCAGCTTGGCGGAGCAAGATGGCCATGCGCCCCAGCCCTGGCTGGCGAGCACGCGCTCAGCGACGACGATCTGCTGCTCACGGGTTGCCTGGTATGCATATGGTGCAAACTCCTGCCCGCCGTTCGCGTTCCAGGTGGAAGGGGAGAACTGCAGGCCACCGTGGTAGCCGTTGCCGGTGTTGATGGACCAGTTGCCGCCAGCTTCGCAGCCTGCGAGACGGTCCCAGTCGGAGTCAGAAGCTGCAGAAGCGGTTGGGGCGAGCAGGGTTGCTGCAGTGCCGAAAGCAATGGTGGAAGCGGCGAACTTTGCTGCAAAAGAAGCAGACTTAGCGGCGTGACGTGCCATAAGTAGTTGTTTTCCTCTCATTTAACGCCTGCGAGGTTAGCTGTCGGGTTCAGGCGGAGGATTATTGCCTGGCCGCGGGAAGCGGCTTCACCCCTAGGGAAAATCCCCATTGTGGGTTCCCCGCCCCTGTCTGTTGATGAAGTTTGTACGGTCAATGTTGAAACTGCACTGACTATGTGCTTGCTGCATCTACTCTCAGACAGGGTTAGGCGATAGAGTAGGTGTCAACGAGCGCCGTGCTTGAGACTTAACGGTACCGGTTTATTACGAAATAGTCACGTTCTGAGCCTTAAAAATTGCTGTAAGTTTCAATTTGGACACAAAATGCCTGCACATCGCGGGGAAATGGCCGGTTGTGAAGGTGATCACCTAGGGGAATGTAGTAGCTGTGAAGTCGGCGACCGGGGCGACTTCCTGACCAGAACCGGGCTAGGGTAGACTTTAGTCTTTATCTTAAATCGCTCGAGTGGCCACATTTTGGTCGCCTAACATCCTGCACAACACGGAGGTATGGAACATGCCTATTGGCAAAGTGAAGTGGTTTGATGCCGAACGCGGGTTCGGATTTGTGTCTAACCCGGGTGATGAAGACGTTTACGTTAACCGCCAGGTGCTGCCGAAGGGTGTCACTGAACTGTACCCCGGTCAGCGCTTAGATTTCGATTTTGCTGCCGGCCGTCGTGGGCCACAGGCCCTGCGCGTGAAGGTGCTTGATGACGCCCCTGGCCGCAAACCAATCCACAAGTACAAGCCTGAGCAACTCGCATCGATGATTTCCGACATGATGACCCTGCTGGAAAGCGTGCAGGGGCCACTCCAGGCTGGTCGTTACCCGGACCGCAAGGAAGGCCGCCAGGTGGCGGAAATCCTGCGGGCGGTGGCTAAAGAACTGGATGCTTAGGACGTATGTACTGACCAGACCACGGTGTAAGGGGTTTCCACACCTTTCGCATCGTGACCAATTAATACTGTAGAGACCTCGACCACGACCAATCGTGGTCGAGGTTCTGCGTCTGCGGAGCCCTTAATCTCCACGTCCTTGGCTTCGTGGCCTTTGAAGAAGCTTTGATCATTGAACGCTGGATCGTCGTAGATCTTCAGTACGGACCAGTCGTGGTCGTAGATTTCTTTCGGAACCTCGATCTTCAAGGTGTCATCCGGCCCCACAGTCACGGATGGGACCTCGCCTTCGGGGCATTCCAGTCCCGGTTCGCACACCATGTAGGGGCTAATGTCCTGGCCATTCGCCTTAATCGTGACGGTCGCAGGTTCTGGGCCCGGCCGATTGTTCCACCATTTCTGGAATGCGATGGAACCAGCCACCACCACGACGACAGCGACGATCAAGATGAGGAACTGGGTGAGGTTGCGTTTACGAGTGCTCGCCATGGTGCTTAATGCTAGTTAATTCTTCTCGACAAACCGAACCTCATAGATGTCAGGCCACCTCTTTCCGGTGAGGTAGAACCGATCTGTGCCGGGGATGTGCGCGATGCCGTTCAAGACATTATTGGAATCCGGCGCCGCGTTGTTCGGTAGCCCGGAGGCATCAATAATGGCTGTGACGTGGCCCTTTCGATCAAACTTATAGATGTCGGTGGTGAGGAAACGGTTGGCGTAGATGGCGTCCCCCACGCATTCGAGCTCATTGAGCTTGTCGACGCCCGTATCCACGCGCTCCTTTTCCGCAAAGGTCTCCGGGGCCAGTACGCGCAACGAGCTGGTGCCATCGGACATGATCAGTGCATCGTCGAAGGAACATAGCCCCCACCCTTCGCCGTCAAACGTTGCCTGGTCGGTGACCTCGAAAGTGTGGGAGTGCCGTCGATAAGCGGTGCCATTTTGCCAGGTCAGCTGCCAGACCTCGTCGCCGTGCTGGGTGATGCCCTCCCCAAACTCCTGCGGTAACAATGGTTGGCTGGCGAGCTCCCGCCCATCTACGGTGCGACGCAGGATCCGGCTTTCGCCGTACCACCCGGTCCCCACGAGCAACTCCTGCGGGTTAGACCGGGATACCTCTAAACCCTGGGTAAACGCAGTGGGGTCCCCGGGGTGAGTCGCCACGATCTCCACCGTAAGTTGCTTCGGCTCGCTCGAACAGCTCACAACGAGGGGTAACACGGCCAGCGCGGCGACAAATGCGGATCTCATAGATTCCTATTTTGCCCCATCAGCCATAATGGGGGTGTGGGAACAGCTAAGAGACGACGCCGAGGACCGCTTTTTGACACCCGAGCAATCGGAATCGCACGCCGCGCCATCACCGATATGGGGGAGGATGGCGTCGGAGAACACACCGGAGTCACCGTGCTCTCCAAAAACGCTGTCGCGCATCATTTTGAGGCCGATGTTCCCGGTTATCGTGGCTGGGAATGGAACGTCGTTTTGGCATGCGCGGAAGGATCACGCTTCGTCACCGTCAACGAAGTTGCCCTCATGGCGGGCCGCGACGCCCTGCAAGCCCCAGACTGGGTGCCTTACGAAGATCGCGTCCAACCCGGCGACCTTCAACCCGGCCTGTACATCCCGCCTCGCGCCGACGATGAACGTCTGGAAGAAACAGACCGCGGGCACACCCTGACCAAGATCGGATTTCAAGGCGCCCTCAAACGCTGGCAGGACGCCTACGGACCCACCACCGAAAGCGCCGAACTATCCCCGCTCAAATGCGAAACCTGCGCATTCTACGTGCAGGTGGACCAGATCGGAAAGTTCTTCGGCGTGTGCTTTAACGAATTCGCCGACGACGGCCACATCGTGCACGCTTCCTACGGATGCGGCGCCCACTCGGAGACCCCACCTGCGAAAAACCTCGCTGCACAGGAGCACACCCCCTTCGACGACGAGCGCTTCTAAAGAACAGCGCTTCTAAACCAGATCCGCCCGCGCCCACAGCCACGCATTGACCTCGTCCACCGGGTACTTGGCGGAGGTGGTGCGCACCCCGGAAAACGCGTTGAGCAGCCACATCGGATGCCCCTCCGGGCGAAGCTGTCGGGTGGGAAGCCCGCCGAAAAACTCGGTGACCTGATGCAGCGTCGTCGATTCCAGCTGACGGGGTTGCGCCGGAACTACCGGGCCGGAAGGTGTGAACACGATCAATGCGGAGAAGATGCCTTCCACCAGGAAGCCATCGCCATCAACGAGCAGGCCTTCGTCGTAGCCCCGAGACTGGGATGTCGACATTGTCCCAGCTAGCCAACCAAGATCCGGTCCCTTGCAGGTGGGGTCGCACCGCTGATCAAGGTGCGGAACCGGATCCACACTAATCAGATCCTTGATAGGGCGATCGGGACGGTACTCCACCTCGCCGGTAGCCCTGACTAGAGGAAAGCATGGGGCCGACCCGAACCCACGCAACTGCTTCCGCACCTCGCGCTGCCCCTGCGGAGACAGCCCGAGCCGACGCCAATGCAGCTCTAGACCACGGACCCGACCCCCGACCATCCGGAAACTCGTTACCGTCATTGTTGCCCCAGCAGCACTCGGAAGGGCTCCATCTTCACCAGTACTTCTTCGTATTCTTCTGCCGGGTCGCTCAGCGCCGTTACCGCGCCGCCGGCACCGTATGTAAGCAGGTCACCGCGCTGCACCACAGTGCGGATCAGGATGGAAAAATCGGCGTCGCCAGTGGCGGACACATACCCCATGCAGCCGGAGTAAAAACCGCGTGGCTGAGCTTCCAGCGAGGCCAAGATGTCCATGGAGCGCTGTTTCGGCGCGCCCGTCATGGAACCACCCGGAAACGCTGCCCGCACCACCGACATGGGACTCACCCCGGCGCGCACCGTCCCAGTGATCGTGGAAATCATCTGGTGGGCGCGGGAAAACGTGTACACCTGGCACAGCTCCGGCACCGCGATGCTGGCAGGTTCGCAGGAACGAGCCAGGTCATTGCGCAGCAAATCCACGATCATGAGGTTTTCCGCCCGATCCTTCACGCTGGTTTCCAAATCTTTGATGAGGGCGGCGTCGTCATGCCCGCGTGGCCTCGTGCCTTTAATGGGGGACGCCGCCACCACGCTGTTGTGGATGGACAGGAACCGCTCCGGCGACGCAGAAAGCACGTTGACCTCGCCCAAGAACAACCCTGCCATTGGGGAGGGAGACTGCTCCCGCAGGCGCAGATAAAGCTTCAGTGGATCGGCCTCGCAGCGCGCCGACGCCACCGTGGTTAGACACAACTCGTAGGAATCGCCAGCCACGATGGCCTCCTGGCACCGCTGAACCAGCCCCACGTACTCGTCTTTTGCGTGCTTGAGGGTGATCTCACCGGAGAATGTCCCTGGCTCCGGCTCCCGCAACTCAGGCAGCTGCACCTCGTGCTGGGACAGCAGCCACGCCTGCTCGCCGCACACCTGGTACACCACCTCTGGAACGAGCAGCTCACCTGCCGCATACGGCCCACCGTCACTGCCACCCGTCGCCTCGTAGGGCAGCACACCGAGCGCGCCGGGCACGAAGTCCACCGGAGCGGGATCGGAGTCGAGGCTCAGCAAGCCGTGTGGAACATCGTCTGGCGCAACGAGCCGGTGGCCTGCGCCAATAAGGTGCATGCCGTCGCCTGTCGCGGTATCGAGCCAGCACAGGTAGGGGTATTCGGTGCGCCAGGCGTCGACAAGCGCGGCGGGGCTCACCAGGTCGGTGGCGCGGCGGTGCCAGGTGGGGAGGGCGCCGGTGGCGTCGATAAGCTGGCGCATCAGCCGCTCACCGTGCCCGGTGCCGATCGACTCGGGGTGGAACTGCACGCCCCACTGCTGCTTGCCGACGCGCCGGAGAGCCATAATCGTGCCGTCTTCCGCGGTCGCTAGCACTTCGACGCCGGTCGGGTCGGTGACTTCGAGCGAGTGGTAGCGGATCACCTGGAAAGGGGAGGGGATCCCGGCGAAAATCCCGGTGCCGTCGTGATGTACCTGGCTTTCTAGGCCGTGGCGCGGATGTTGCGCGCGAGTCACAGTGCAGCCGGCGTGCAGGGCGATCGCCTGGTGCCCGAGGCACACCCCAATCACGGGGGTGTCGCTGCGGATCGCCTCGGCCGAGGTGCCAATATCCGCTGGATGTGCGGGGTGGCCCGGGCCCGGCGAGATGATGTAGAGGTCGGCGTCGGGGAGGGGAGCGTCATTGGGCACGATCGTGGGCGCTATCCCTACTGCGCGGAAAATCAAATCAGCGAGTAGGTGCGTAAATGAATCATGGTTATCAATGAGCGCGATCTTGGTCACGTGGCGGTGGTCCCATCTGCATTTTTGGTTTGGTTTATTGTACAGCCCATGTTGCGAAAGCCCTGCGTGAGGTGCAAAAGTGTAACGGGCACCAATCACCATGACAAGGTGCATTTTAGTTTTTGGGAGAACATATGACTGCACCCGCAGTATCGCAACGCAGTGCGTTGGATAAATATTTTTCTATCAGTGAACGCGGTTCCACAGTAGGGAACGAGGTTCGCGCTGGCGTCGTGACTTTCTTCGCGATGGCCTACATTATTATTCTTAACCCGCTGATTATCGGCACCATTGAAGACCAGACTGGCCACGCGCTGGGCGTCCCACAGGTCGCGGCTGCGACCGCGCTGGCCGCTGGCGTCATGACCATCCTCTTCGGCCTAGTCGCACGCTACCCGTTCGGTATCGCCACCGGCCTGGGCATTAACACCCTCGTGGCTGTGACCATGGTCGCGGGCGAAGGTTTGACCTGGCCCGAAGCCATGGGCCTGGTGGTCATCGACGGTATCATCATCGTCTTGTTGGCTGTCTCTGGCTTCCGCGTAGCTGTATTCAACGCGATCCCTGACGCGCTAAAGGCTGCGATGGGTGTGGGTATCGGCCTGTTCATCGCCATGATCGGCCTGGTGGACTCCGGTTTTGTGCGTCGCATCCCGGACGCAGCAGGCACCACCGTGCCAGTGGGCCTTGGTATTAACGGCTCCATCGCTTCCTGGCCGACCTTCGTTTTCGTCGCAGGTCTCATCATCTGTGGCATCATGGTGGCCCGGCACGTGCGTGGCGGACTGTTCCTGGGCATCGTGATTACCACGGTGATCGCCATGGTGGTGGAAGGCATTTTCGGTGCGGGGCCGTCCTTCGTCGATGGCAAGCCAGTCCCAACCGGCTGGTCTTTGGCTGTCCCAGAAATTCCGCATTCCCTCGGCGGGTTGCCAGACCTGTCCATCATCGGTGCTGTTGACCTGGTTGGCGCCTTCACCCGTGTCGGCGTGCTTTCCGCCTGCCTGTTGATCTTCACCTTGGTGCTGGCCAACTTCTTCGACGCCATGGGCACCATGACGGCCCTTGGTAAGCAGGCGGGACTCACTGATGAACACGGTAACCTGCCAGACATGAAGCAGGCCTTGATCGTGGAGGGCGCTGGCGCGATCGTTGGTGGTGGCATGTCTGCGTCCTCCAACACGGTTTACGTTGACTCTGCAGCCGGTATCGCTGACGGCGCCCGCACTGGCCTGGCCAACGTGATCACCGGTGTGCTGTTCCTGCTGGCCATGTTCCTCACCCCGCTGTACTCTGTGGTTCCCATCGAAGCCGCGGCCCCGGTACTGGTGATCGTCGGTGCCCTGATGATGGGGCAAATCAAAGAAATCGACTTCACCGATTTCACCATCGCGCTCCCGGCGTTCCTGACCATCGTGGTCATGCCGTTCACCTACTCCATCGCTAACGGCATCGGCGTCGGTTTCATCGCCTACGTCTTCATGGCTTTGGCCTCCGGCAAGGGCAAGCAGGTGCACTGGCTTCTCTGGCTGATCGCCATCCTGTTCATGGTGTTCTTCGCTATCGACCCAGTGATGAATGCCCTGGCGTAATCACTGCTGTTTCTGGTGACCCGGCCGGCGCTGCCTTAAGGCGCGGCCGGGTTTTCGCATAGGGCGCTGGCTTATCGACGCAGTTCCGTGGCGCTAAAATGACACTGCTATGGCTACCTACATTCACATCGATGACCCCGCGGATCCACGCCTGGACGATTTCCGCGACCTCAAGCACTCCGACAACCGCCCCGACCTGCCCGGCGGAAAGGGGCTCGTGATCACTGAGGGGCCATTGGTGGTGCGACGCTGCCTTGAGTCGCGGTTCCCGGTCCGCGCGCTGGTGGGCTTTGAACACAAGCTGGATTCCTTCCTTGCTGAGGAAGGTGTGGCGGAGTTGACCCGGGACATTCCGATCTACTGCGTGACTAGGGACGTGCTCGCTGAGGTCGCGGGCTACGACATGCACCGGGGCCTGCTCGCAGCAGCCGATCGTGCCCCAGCCCTCAGCATCGCGGAAGCGATCGCCGGAGCAAAAACCATCGCAATCCTCGAAGGTGTGGGGGATCACGAAAATATCGGGTCGATGTTCCGCAACGCCGCCGGTATGGGGGTGGACGCGATCTTATTCGGGGCGGCCTGCGCTGACCCGCTCTACCGCAGGTCAGTGCGTGTATCCATGGGACACGTGCTGCGCATTCCGTTCGCGCATTTTGGTGGTACTCCTCGGACCTGGCACCACGAACTACAACAATTAGCAGGGTTCCACCTGGTTTCCCTGACCCCCAACACTGAGACCCTGCTGAAAGACGCGTTGGCGGGGGATCACGAGAAGGTTGCGCTGCTGGTGGGCGCGGAGGGGCCCGGCCTGACAGAGCGGACAATGCGTGTCACGCATACCCGCGCGAAGATCCCGATGGCTCCCGGCACCGACTCACTGAACCTGGCGACGGCCGCGGCGATAGCGTTCTACGAGCGACAGCGCCAGGATTAGCCCGATTTGGACGAGGAAATAGGGGGCGAACTGATCCCAGTGGTGTGGCCACGTTGACAGCACTGCCACGTCGGCCACCACAAAGACCGCAAACAGCAGCTGACTGAAAAATCCGACTTCTTTCCATTGTGTCTGAATTACAACAATTGGAACGAGGAGCAGGCTCTCCGTGCGAAAGGTGTTCGTTGCTGTCGCGCAAATGGTCAAGGTCAAGAACACCAGTATTGGGATAGGGGCTGAAACAACGAGTTTTCGATCAGACATCTTGACTAGCAGCGCACTCGAACGGGGAAAGTAGCATTGTATCCATCAGCAGGGCCGATACCTCGGATAGCTAAGCAATGACCATTGGTGAAAAAAGGGCCAAAAAGAGAGCCGATTGTTCCGATGGCCCCACAAATCTTGCCGATTGTACTTGGCACCACATGTGTGAAGCGACTTAAACCAGCCATGCACGAAGCTAGACCGGCTGCTGCCCATGTCATATCGTCAGTTGTGAATACAAGGTCTTGTCCTATCTTCTTACCGCCAGAGAACACGTCCCGAATGTATGGATCAGCGACAATTGGGAAAATGGCTGATGAAGCGTCAACTTTCTGGATCAACGTACTGCCTTCGATCTCGTAGTGTGAGGGAATTGGTCGGTTTTCCCAATCGACGGCCCACGCGGGATCGATCAATGCTTCCGGTTCTCCCCACTGTTCTTGACGGACCACTACATAGCCCTCTTGAGTGATATCGAGCCATTTGCCAGGAAACTCAAATTTTAGGTCTTCGTCGGATTCTGCTTCGAGGATGGAAACCAACTGGATCCCGTCTTGTCTACGGATCTCTAGTGTTCTTGAGCTCGGGGGAAGTAGGCTTTCGATGACTGGAGCATTGGGATCGGCTTGGCTGCGCATCATTGAGAGAGTATCGTGCTCTGCATGGGCAGTTTCCGATAAGGAAACTAATTCACCGGGGTTCTTTGTGTTGGCTTCTACGAGACTTAAAGCGTGATCTGCTGTAAAAGTGGGTGCTCGAGCCACAGCTGATGGTCCTGAGCTGGCGAACAGGATTAGTGCGGCCAAGAGGCCTGTCAGACTTTTTTCATTGCAACTCCCAAATCGAGTAACTAAGATCACACTCACCTTATCATCGGTTTCAATTTCATGCTTCGGAAATAGTAAAAGTAGATTTGTCGTGTCGATCGCTTTCAACGAGCGGCAGCGCTGCCTACTAACCCCGATCGGTGTGGCGCAGTTTGTCTTTCACTGTTTCTCCGAAAGCTCGCAGGGAGCGTCGCGCAGACTTTGCCAGAGCCTTCGCGTCAGCCCAGGCTTGGCCAGCGCGGTCGGGGCGGGCATCGTCGGGGGCCTCTTCGTAGTCGTCGTAGGCGCGGGTGGCTGGGTTCAGACCGAGCTTGGTGGAGGCGGATTCGACCATGTCGCTGACTGAACGTGGGGGACGGGGCGTCGATAAGCGTGGCTCTTTGCGGCCGTCGACGGCGTATCCGACCACTGAGAGGTCCGGGCCGTCGGCGGAAATGTCGATGCCGAGCCAGTGTGTGTCTGCCTCGCGGACCAGGTCAATCGGCTCAAACGGCAGGTTGATGCCAGTAGCTTCCCCGGCCCACAGCGGCGCTTCGAAGGGCTCCGGCAGGCCGACGTCCTCATAGACCCGGTCGCGGCGCGCACAGAAGCTGCGTCGCAGTTCGCCACCCTGCCAGTGCGCAATCCCACCGAAACCGGTGTCGCCGTTTTCTGCGAAGGCGTACACGTCGCGGGCTTCGATGGAGTTCAGCAGCTTCGTGGGCAGCTCTGACAGCACAGTCATCTCCTCGAGGAACGTCTGCACCACCGTCACGCCCGGGTAGCCCGCGATATAAAACTCGCCCTTCGACGCGCTGACCGAACGATTCAGTGGGAACTCGCCGAACACGGAGATAGGCCAGGAGGGATTCATCAAGGCCAGGTATTTCCGCCCAAACCCGCGGTCAGCCTTCGGACCTGCGTTAAGAACCGCTGCGGGATCGCTAACATTGACAAACCACAATGTCACGACGGCGTCATGCGGCTGCATGGCGGCCTACCCTCGTGGTCGCTTCGTGTTAGTGCGCACACCAAGGAGGACATCCTCCCAGTGGGGCGTCACCGCTTTACGACGACGCTTCTGTGGTTGTGGAGCGCTCTCCGGATGCTGGAGGAATTCTTCCTCGGTAGTCTCCACCGGTTCCTCGGCCGGTTGTTCATCGCGTTCCACCGGCGACAGGTTACGCACAGCGGGCTGACCAAAGTCTGGATCAGTGAGCTCCGCGGCGATGGCGTTCCGGGCAACCGCAGTAGCGTTGCTCATGCCGTGGCTGTGATAGGACCATTCCGCGGTGTTATCGGACATTCCTGTCTGCCAGGACACCCGCACCACCCATTGGCCGGAAGGATCCTTGTATGCATCCCAGGTTGAGGTCGACAGGTCGTTGCCACGGGCCGCAAAAGCGGTAGCTAGCACTTCCCACAGCGTGAGCTTAGCCGGGCCGTCTTCCCGTACCGGGTGGGAACGCTTCGCCATATCCGCTACCCGAGCGCGCTCGATCAGTACTGGGTGTGCAAACGGCTCAATACGGGCCTCCGCTACTTCGTTTTCCTCCGCGAGCTGCGCGATCGTAGCGCCAGCGCGAACCCGATCCTGAATCTCGCGTGGCCGCATCTTCAGCGGCGCGGAGAGGCGCGGATCGACCTCGCGGGGTGCCGGTTTTTCCGCCACAGGCTCCGGCTCAGGGGTCTGCTCGGGCTCGGGTTCCGTGGTGTCCGCTGGGGCGGGTGGTTCGGCGGGGGAGGCGTCGATAAGCTGGCGCAACTCGTCGGTGACCTCAACGAAGAAGTCCTCGTCGTCTGCGCGGAAAACCAGCGACGACGCTGTGGATTCTTCGGCTACAAATTTCAGCTCGCGCACGGGAAACTCCTTCTAACGTGGACGTGTCAGACACCACTGTAGACGAAAAAAGCGCAATAACGTGGGAGTTACTGCGCTTTTGCTAGGGCGTGTTATGCGTTAGCGTGGCCGCCGTCGATAGCCCAATCGATGGCCTTCGTCAGCTTCTCCACATCCTGGGAGTCAATCGCCGGGAACATGCCGATGCGCAGCTGGTTGCGACCGAGCTTACGGTACGGCTCGATGTCCACGATGCCGTTAGCGCGCAGCATCTTAGCGATTTTCGCGGCGTCGATAGCGTCATCGAAGTCAATCGTGCCCACGACCAGGGAACGCTTCGCAGGGTCCGTGACGAACGGGGTAGCGCCCTCGCGGGCCTCAGCCCACTTGTACAGGATGTCCGAAGAAGCAGTGGTGCGCTGCACCATGCCGTCCAGGCCACCATTGGCGTTCATCCACTTTACCTGGCTATCCATCATCAGCAGCGTGCCGACGGCCGGGGTGTTGTACGTCTGGTTCTTACGGGAATTATCCACCGCAGTCTGCAGGTTCAGGAACGCTGGGATGAAGCGGTCAGAAGCATTGATCTTCTCGATGCGCTCAATGGCCTTCGGGCTCATCGCCGCGAACCACAAGCCACCGTCGGAGGCGAAGCACTTCTGTGGCGAGAAGTAGTAGACGTCAGTGTTCCGCATGTCCACTGGGAGGCCACCTGCGCCGGAGGTGGCATCGATAGCGATGAGGGCGTCGGTGCCAGCTGGACGCTCGACAGGAACCATCGCGCCGGTGGAGGTCTCATTGTGTGCCCAGCCGATGAGGTCAACGCCGTCGATGGCCTGTGGTGCAGGAGCGTCGCCCGGCTCAGCCTCAACGACGACCGGTGCTTCGAGCCACGGGGCCTGCTTGGAAGCCTTGGCGAACTTGGAGGAGAACTCGCCGAAGGACAGGTGGCCGGACTTCTTTTCGATCAGGCCAAAGGTTGCAGCATCCCAAAACGCGGTAGCGCCACCGAGGGACAAGATGATCTCGTAGCCCTCCGGCAGAGAGAATAGCTCGCTCAGTCCCTCACGCAGGGAACCGACAACGTCCTTAACGGCTGCCTGGCGGTGGGAGGTGCCGATGATTCCGGAAGCGCCCTGGACAATGGCGTCGATCTGCTCAGAGCGGACCTTGGAAGGGCCACAGCCGAAACGGCCATCAGCTGGGAGAAGTTCTGCGGGCAGGGTAGGGAATTGATCGGTCATGGGCCAACCTTCTTTTCTTCTTCGGCGCGGTTAAAGAATGTCAACATTCTACCTGTAATAAATACAAAGGATTGAAAGTATGCAAAGATGGGGGTGACGTCAGCCGAGTTGTAACAATCGTTGCAACTACGCGGTTTTGTCTAGCTAAGTTTTTTAATGTGCAAAGTTTGTTAATGCTTCGACCTGGCTTGCAAATCATGCGAGGGGGTGGCTGGAGCGGAAACTAAAAATTTTGTTGGAGGCGTCACAGTTTTTGCTATTATGTGTGTTGTCCCACGGGGTTATGGTTGGTTGCCATAGTCCCGTGAGCCTAACGCGGTGGATTTTCTTGCTAAATTTCTTGCCGCAGTAGGTTCTAGGATTGCGCCCGCGCTACATTTGAGGTGACCTTGCAATATCCTAACGTTCTAATTGTGGAACAATGGTGCATATTGTGTAGGTCTGCCTAAGGTGCAATATGATGTGGCTCAAACGCACAGTGATCCAGTGCTGGTAAGCAAAAGTTTTCCAGCACATATGGTGAACTTAGAACGCCTAACACATGCGGCAAAAATTTAATAGCACTACCCGCTTACAGCAGGAGATCCCACCAGGGTTCCTGGACTGTGATAAATCGAAAGGGAAACTGTGGCTTCTGACAACAAAGAGAAGGCTGTACTCCACTACCCAGGTGGCGAGTTCGAAATGGACATTGCTCGCGCTTCCGAGGGTAACGACGGCATCGTCCTCGGCAAGATGCTTGCTGAGACCGGCCTGGTCACCTTCGACCCAGGCTACGTGAGCACCGGCTCCACCGAGTCCAAGATTACTTACATCGACGGCGAACAGGGCATCCTCCGCTACCGTGGCTACGCCATTGAAGACCTGGCAGCGAAGGCCACCTTCAACGAGGTTTCCTACCTGCTGATCCACGGCGAGCTGCCAACCCAGGAGCAGCTGTCCAAGTTTAACGACGAAGTCCGTCACCACACCCTTCTCGATGAAGACTTCAAGGCACAGTTCAGCGTGTTCCCACGCGACGCGCACCCAATGGCCGTGCTCGCATCTTCCCTGAACATTCTGTCCACCTACTACCAGGACACCCTCGACCCACTTAACGAGGATCACCTCCACAAGGCAACCATCCGCCTCATGGCAAAGGTGCCGATGCTGGCTGCATACGCACACCGCGCACGTCACGGTGAGCCATACATGTACCCAGACAACTCCCTCAACGCTCGCGAGAACTTCCTCCGCATGATGTTCGGCTTCCCAACCGAGCCATACGAGGTAGACCCACTGCACGTCAAGGCCCTGGACCAGCTGCTCATCCTGCACGCTGACCACGAGCAGAACTGCTCCACCTCCACCGTCCGCATGGTTGCCTCCGCACAGGCAAACATGTTCGTCTCCGTCGCAGCCGGCATCAACGCACTGTCCGGCCCACTGCACGGTGGCGCAAACCAGGCTGTTCTGGAAATGCTGGACGAGATCAAGGCCAACGGCGGCGACGCAACCGACTTCATGACCCGCGTGAAGAACAAGGAAAAGGGCGTCAAGCTCATAGGCTTCGGCCACCGCGTCTACCGCAACTACGACCCACGTGCTGCGATCATCAAGAAGACCGCTCACGAGCTGCTGGAGAAGGAAGGCAAGGACGAGCTGCTTGAGCTTGCCATGAACCTGGAGCAGATCGCGCTGGCAGATGACTACTTCATCTCCCGTAAGCTCTACCCGAACGTTGACTTCTACACCGGCCTCATCTACCGTGCCATGGGCTTCCCAACCGACTTCTTCACTGTGCTCTTCGCCATGGGTCGTCTCCCAGGCTGGATCGCACAGTACATCGAGCAGGTTTCCCAGCCAGGTGGCAAGATCTACCGTCCACGTCAGATCTACACCGGCGAGACCCTCCGCGAGTTCGTGCCACGCGACCAGCGCGGCTAAGACACACGCCGCAGCATAAAGCCAAACGCCTCCCAGTTACGTAAGATCGTGGAGAAGCGTTTGGCTTAACGCGTTTTTATCCCCTTCACTAAAAGGAGAATCAAGACATCATGGAAAAGCCAGTAATCGCCCCACAGACCGGCCCAGCGCCAGAGGACCTGGTCATTGAAGACCTCATCGTCGGCGACGGCCCAGAAGCACAAGCCGGTGGCATGGTGGAAGTTCACTACGTTGGCGTGGACTTTGAAACCGGCGAGCAGTTCGACTCTTCCTGGGACCGTGGCCAGACCATTGAATTCCCACTCGCCGGCCTTATTGCCGGTTGGCAGGAAGGCATCCCAGGCATGAAGGTTGGCGGCCGCCGCCAGCTGACCATCCCACCAGAGGCAGCCTACGGCCCAGCAGGTGGCGGACACCCACTGTCCGGCCGCACCCTGGTGTTCGTGATCGACCTGGTCGGCACGCACTAAGCTTTTCGACGCAGTAAGGCGCACTACCTATTGCAGGAGCGCGCCTTTTTCATCTGTCCTTGTTTCGGCGTCGGTAAAGCACGTACATGACGAGACACATTCCGCCGCCGGTAGTTAGCGGAATTCTGAGTGCCCGAACTATTGGGGATAGGGGTAAGCCGAACAAATCGGCCAAGCTAAGCAAGATGCCGATACAAGTGACAGCTGCGAGAGTTAATTCTAGTTTTGACACTTTCCCTCCAGTTACTGAGACCAGCAGGCACCGCCTGGGAAAAGTTTAACGCCGTGTCCCCATGAATTGCAGAGACCAACGATTCCCGATTGGGTGGCCAAAGCGCCTGCAATAGCTCCAGCGAGCAAAGGACCTACGCCAGTTTAGGCAGTGAGTAGCGCTGCTATGGCCGCAACGCCAGCTCCAGAGCTGTATGCATTTTGAACTGCTGTTGCAGCGCAGCTGTCCAAAAGAATTGCAGGGGGAACTGCTTCGAAGCCATTGCGCCCTTCGCAGCTATTACGCAGAGCTGTCATTGTGGGTAGAACTTCAGATGCTTGCGACTGAATGGCTATGAGGTCGGATTCTGATGCTTTTACGGCCCAACCTTGCGAGGCAAGTGCTGCTGAATACTCACTCAGAATGTTGTTGTCGACCAGTGGATTGCTTTTGGCTGATTCGAAGTCCAATTCTTTGGATTTCGTGAATACGTATGGTTCGAGCTGCTCCAAGGTTTTTAAAACTTCTTCTACTGTAGGTGAGGTGCTCGCATGGTTATCGGAATGTAGGGAACCGGTGTTAGTCTCAACCGTAGTCTGTGCGAGTGTGGTCTTTGGACTGAGTAGCAATGGAAATGTCACAGATGCTACTAAGATTTTTTTAACGGACTCAATCGATGCTCCTTCTATGGGCTGTGGTGGAAGCGATTCCGGTGGGAACGCTTCGATTTAAATCTAGCTAACTGCAATGATTATCGATAGTATCTTTATCGAACTGTTACTTTTGGGAATGATGCACTAATGCCTGCCACTTGTTGTTATATTCCTACGCTAACGCAGCTGCTTTCACGGCCTTAGCCACGGCCGGCGCTACCCGCGGGTCGAGCGGGGACGGCACTACGTGTGTCGCGTCGAGGTTTTCCTTAGCGATTTCCGCGATTGCGCGGGAGGCCGCAAGTTTCATGGTCTGGGAAATCTCCGTGGCCCCCGCTTCCAGTGCGCCCTTAAAAATGCCGGGGAAGGCGAGCACGTTGTTGATCTGATTAGGCAGATCAGAGCGTCCGGTGGCGACGACGGCGCCGTAGCGGGCTGCGAGTTCTGGCGCGATCTCCGGGGTTGGGTTCGCTAGCGAGAATAGGATCGGGTCAGGGGCCATGAGCTGCAGTTGCTCTTCGTTGACGTGGCCGCGGGAGAGGCCGATGAACACATCGGCGCCCAGCATAGCGGCCTCCAGTCCGCCGGTGATTCCCTCTGGGTTGGTGATGGCAGCTAGTTCCTGCTTGACCGTGTTCAGGGGCGAACGATCCTGGTGGATAATGCCCCGGGAATCCACCATCACGATATGGCGGACGCCGGCGGCGATGAGCATTTTGGCCGTCGCTACGCCTGCCGCTCCCGCACCGGTGATGACTACCTTGAGGTCGCTCAATGCGCGGTCGAGCAGCTCGCAGGCGTTGCGCAGCGCTGCGGTGATGACGATGGCGGTGCCGTGCTGGTCATCGTGCATGATGGGGATCTCGAGGGCTTTGATCAGGCGCCGTTCCAGTTCGAAGCAGCGGGGCGCAGAAATGTCCTCGAGGTTGATGGCGCCGAAAGAGGGGGCCAGGCGCACGATCGTATCGAAGAGTTCGTCGGTGTCGGTGGTGTCCAGGACAATCGGGATGGCGTTGAGCCCGGCGAAACGACCGAATAGCTGCGCTTTGCCTTCCATGACGGGGAGCGCGGCTGCAGGGCCGATGTCGCCGAGGCCGAGGACGGCGGTGCCGTCAGAAATGACCGCGACGTTTTTTCCCGCCCAGGTGTACTCGCGTGCCAGCGCGGGATCGTCGTGGATCGCCTCGCAGACCCGGGCTACGCCTGGGGTGTAGGCGATCGAAAGATCGCGGGTGGTTTCGAGGGGGCGAGTGGAAGAGATCGTCAGCTTGCCCCCGCGGTGCGTGTCAAAGATATCCTGGTCGCTGATCATTTCTTAATGCTACTGTAGCGTCGCTAACTTTTCGTAGTGTCGGAAACGCTCCTCTCGGCCAACTCGCTGCGGATTGTGATCCAGTTCCCATAAAGTGTGGCTGACGGTGGCCAAAACGCGGTCGATAAAGGCCTCCGGCTCGTCCGCGGCATCGCCAATCTCAGGGATGATAGCGTCCACAATTCCCGCCTTGAGCAGTGCGGATGCGGAAACATCCTGTTCTTCCATCATCTGTGGTGCGTGTTCTGTGTCACGGTAGATGATCGCGGACGCCCCTTCTGGGGGAAGCGGGGAGAGCCACGAGTTGCTTGCGGCCAGTACCCGATCTGATGGCAGCATCGCGAGCGCACCGCCGCCACAGCCCTGGCCAAGGATGATGGAGACAGTGGGTACATCCAAATCCACCAGTTCACCCAGGGTGCGCGCGATGGATCCGGCCATGCCATGTTCTTCTGCGTACTGGGACAGTTCTGCGCCAGGGGTGTCAATGATTGACACCAATGGCAGCTGGAGCTGGTGCGCGAGCGCAATGCCACGACGGGCCATGCGCAGTGCCTCGGTTCCCAGTGGGTGCTCACCCAGCGGCGGCTGCTGGTGGCGATCTTGCCCAATGAGTACCACAGGGCGGCCATCCAATTGGGCCAGGGCCACCGTCACAGCAGGGGAGCGTCGGCCATCACCGCTGCCAGAAAGGTAAATGAGCTTCGCGCGCAGCTTCGTGACGATATCCTGCACCCCAGGACGATCAGTACGCCGGGTCCGCTGGATGGCATCCCACACGCTCTCCGGCTCGTGAGGTTGCACTTCGGGAAGTGTGGGTTGCTGAGAGGGCACGGTGGATAGCAGAACCTCATTGATCTTCTTGACCGAGGCGCGTAGGTCCTTTGGAGAGACCACACCGTCGATAACACCACACCGGGCCAGGTTCTCGCCCGTCTGGACACCCTCCGGCATCGGGGTCCCCGTGGTGAGCTCCACCACTCGTGGCCCCAGGAAACCCAACAGTGCATCTGGTTCGGCGAAAGTGAAGTGACCTGCCGAACCCCACGAGGCCATCACGCCACCGGTCGTGGGGTTGCGCAGATAGACCAAGAAAGGAAGGTGCTGATCCTTATGGCGGTAAACGGCGGTGGTGATAGACACCATGAGTGCAAAAGCGGGGGTGCCTTCCTGCATGCGGGTGCCACCGGAGCTGGGGGAGATGAGAAGCGGTAGCTGCTGCGCGGTTGCGCGGTGGATGCCGTCGATAATGCGGCGTGCAGTGGCGGCACCGATGGAGCCGCCGAGGAAGCTGAATTCGCTGAGGATCGTCGCTACGCGACGGCCATCAATCGTCCCCTCACCAGTAATGACGGACTCATCCACGCCGCTTTTTTCCCGGGCCCGCTCGAGGGTGGCGCGGTAGTCGTCGGAAATGTCGCCGTACTCAGGAGGGGTGTCCCAACTGATGTAGGAACCTGGGTCGAGAACTTCGGTGATTAAGTCATGTGCGCTTGTGCGAGTCATGTCTTAAACGTAGCGAAACCCACACGTAGTTCGTGTGGGTTTCTTACTAATGGGGGTATTAATCCTCGTCGGGTTTGTTCCAGGCGAGAGCGAGCGCTGGATAGCCGCCCACAGTCAAGGTGGTCAGCAGGAGCAGGTAACCAGCGACGAGGTAGACGGAACGCGGACTTATTGTCAGGTCAGGAAGAACTGCCCCCAGGGCAATAAGGAAGAATGCAAGAGCTGCACCAAAGAAACCGTAGAGGCGGAATGCGAAAGAACGGTAGCCTTCCAGGCGCTCGAATTGGTACTCATCGAGTGCTTCCGGTGGGGCTTGGTCCTCGCAATCAATGGTGATGCGGATCATCGTCCAAAGTACAGCCAGAGCTCCGAGGCCGGCGGTCAAGGTGAGCAGATAGAGGTTGGATGCCGGAATGAGTAGGACGCCCAGAGTAGTAAGGGCGGCGATGAGCACGTAGGCGTTCACCAGCATTCGGCGGCGTGCTTGGCTGCGCCAGCCAGGAAGCTGGCCTGCGGTGCGCTGTTGTTGTTTGCGGTATGTTTCGAGCTTCATGACTATTTCTCCTGGTAGATCTGCGTGGACATGGGGGTGAACTCCGTGCGGGAGAAGATGGCTTCGATGGGGAGCTGGAATGCCTCTGAAAGGTTCATTGCGAGGTCGAGGCTGGGGTAGTGGTCGCTTCGTTCCAATGCGCCGACCGTTTGAACGTTGACTCCGATGATCTCAGCAAGTTGGGCCCGGGAGAGCCCACGCTCGGTTCTGAGTAATCGGATCCGGTTAAATATTGGTTTTGTAGGTTTCTTTGCTGGGCTCATGCTTCAAAGTGTTGTATAAACCCAACAAAATGTCAAGGTTGGGGGAGAAGTTTTTAGAAAGCCCCTGCGCAACAGCGGTGGGGCGCGCTACATTGGCGATATGACAGACACCACCTATAACCCCATGATTGTTTTCCGCGACGGCACAGAATTCCCGCAAGTGGGATTTGGAACCTGGCAACTTTCACCAGAAGATGCGGAACGCTGCGTACGTCGCGCCATCGAAGTGGGCTACCGACACATTGACACCGCAGCCATTTACCAAAACGAAGAAGCAGTAGGGAAAGCGATCCGCGACGCCATCGCTGCTGGTGACGTCACCCGCGATGAAATCTTTGTTACCTCCAAGCTGTGGCACAACCAGCAGGGAGAGGACACTGCTACTGGCTTCCACCAGACCCTGGAACGCCTCGGCCTTGACTATCTTGACCTGTACCTCATCCACTGGCCCTGGGCGTCCGCAGACCGGTATGCCCAATCTTTCGAGAACATGGCAAAGATCCAGGGGATGGGCACTGTCCAGTCCATCGGTGTATCTAATTTTTACCCACAGGTGCTCGATGATCTGATCGAGCGCACCGGCGTGGTCCCGGTATGCAACCAAATTGAGTTGCACCCTGGCTTTTCCCAGCAGGAGCTGCGTGAGTATCACTCGAAACACAAAATTGTCACCTCAGCGTGGTCCCCGTTGGGGTCGGGAAAGATCATCGACCTTCCGGAAGTTACTGACATTGCAACGGAGACCGGCAAGACGAATACGCAGGTTATCCTGCGGTGGAACCTGCAGCTCGGAAACATGGTGCTGCCACGTTCCAGTAATGACGAGCGGATCGCGGAAAACTTTGAGATCTTTGACTTTGAGTTATCCCCAGCCCAGATGGCGGTGCTGAGCGACCTTGATCGCAGCGAAGAACACGGTCGCCTGGGCGCTGACCCAATGACCTTCCCAGAACCACTCGAGGAGAACAACTAGATGTCACACCTGAACAGCGCGATTGATGAGAAGGTCTTGGTCCTGACGATTGATCGCGATGAAAAGCGGAACGCACTCAACACCGAACTGTGCATGGATATCGCAGAATTAGTGGGTGAAATCACCCTGGACAATGAAGCGCCGATCCGCGCCGTACTCATTCGGGGTGAGGGCAGGGCCTTTTGCGCCGGGGCTGACCTCGGTAAGGAAGACGGGGGCGTCTACGGTGGTGGCTTCCTCACCAGCCTGCAGCACATGCTCACTTCCATCATGAACTGCCCAGTCCCGGTCATCGCGGATATTCAGGGACCGGCCGTCGGCGCCGGCGTGCAGCTTAGCCTCGCCTGTGACCTGCGGGTGGTGGGAGAAAAGGCCTGGTTCCAGGTGCCACCGGCGAAACTTGGGTTTGCCCTGGACAACTGGACTATTCGTCGTTGCGTGCAGCTGCTGGGTGGCTCAGTCACCCGTGGGGTGTTGCTGGCGGCGCAGAAAATGGATGCGCACGAAGCTCACAATGTTGGGTTTGTGCATCTGTTGGGGGACGCCGATGCTGCGCTCGAATACGCACACGAGGTGTCTCGAAACGCTCCACTATCCATGAAGCACCTGAAGAACGTCCTCAATGATGAAGGCTTCGGCTTTGACCTGTCGCCAATGCAACAACAGGACTATGAAGCGGCCTGGAACAGCGAAGATGCTAAAGAAGCGCGCCAGGCCCGCAGCGAAAAGCGAGCACCTGAGTTTAAGGCTCGCTAACCTGCACTAAAATTAGGTCACATGAGTTTTGTGACCTCCGAAGACGGTTTGACCAGCGCAGAAGTAGCTCAGCGACGCGAACAAGGCGCAGTCAATCACGTGGTACGCAAAACGGGGCGCACAGTCAGTGAGATTGTGCGCTCTAACGTGTTCACCCGCATCAATGCCATCCTGGCGATCCTCTTTGCCATCGTGATGGTCACCGGAAGTTGGATCAACGGCGCATTCGGATTGTTGATCATCGCGAACTCCAGCATCGGCATCATCCAAGAGCTCCGCGCGAAACGCACCCTCGACCGCTTGACCATTTTGGGGGAAAGCAAGCCGCGCGTGCTTCGCGACGGCACCACCACAGAAATCTCACAGAGCGACATTGTGCTCGACGACCTTATCGAGGTCGGCTCGGGGGAGCAGATTTTGGTGGACGGCGTCGTTAAGCAGGCTAACGAGCTGAAAGTGGACGAATCGATGCTCAGCGGAGAATCGGACCCGGTACGCAAGAAAGCCGGTGATGAGGTTCTTTCCGGGTCGTTCGTTGTCGCTGGTGATGGCACGTTTCAGGCGACGCGGATCGGGGAAGATTCCTATGCTGCGAAGCTGGTCGCGGAGGCGGGGGAGTTTCGGCTTACGGATTCGGAGCTGCAAAAGGGCATCGACAAGATCCTGAAAATCATTGGATGGCTGCTGATTCCCACGGGCGCGCTGACAATCTGGACTCAGCTGTGGCGCACGGGCGCACCGGTGAAGGAAGCGATCCTGGCGATGGTTGCGGCGCTCGTACCCATGGTCCCGGAGGGGCTGGTCCTCATGACGTCGATTGCGTTTGCCGTGGGTGTGGTCCGGCTGGGACGTCGGAAAGCGCTGGTCAACGAGCTAACTGCGATTGAGTCCTTGGCGCGCGTGGACACCGTCTGCGTGGATAAGACGGGCACGCTGACGGAAAATCGGATGGAGCTGCTGAAGATTCAGCCGTTGGGGGAGACGGATGTGCAGCCCGTACTACGCGCGATGGTGGCGGCGGATAAGCACCCGAACGACACAATGCAGGCCATCGCTGCGGGCCTGGATGACGGAGAAACTCCGCAGCTGGTGCGGGTGGAGCCCTTTGATTCCGCCCGGAAATGGTCCGGCGTGGACCTGGGGGAGCGCGGCAAATGGGTGTTGGGCGCGCCCGAGGTGCTGTGCGATGAGGACGCGGTGCTCCATGCGGTGGCTGGCCAGCTAGACCAGGGGCTGCGGGTGCTGCTCGTGGCGCAGGTCGCTGAGTTCGGGGATCGGCCGACACCGCAGGCCATGGTGATTTTGCAGCAGAAACTACGCCCGGACGCTCGGGAGACTCTGGAGTACTTTGCTCACGAAGACGTCACGGTGAAGGTGATTTCGGGTGACAACGCGGTGTCGGTGTCGGCTGTGGCGCGTCAGGTGGGGATCGAAGGGGAAGCCATGGACGCTCGCGACCTCACCTCGGACACCATGGGGGAGCAGGTGGCGAAGGCACGGATTTTTGGTCGGGTGAAGCCGGATCAAAAGCGCGCCATGGTGGTAGCGATGCAGGCGGAGGGCCACACGGTGGCGATGACCGGCGATGGCGTCAATGACGTGTTGGCGCTCAAGGCCGCCGATATTGGCGTGGCAATGGGGGCGGGAGCTCCGGCAAGTAGGTCGGTGGCGCAGGTGGTGCTGCTGGACAACACCTTTGCGACGCTCCCGCACGTCGTTGCGGAGGGCCGCCGAGTGATCGGGAACATTGAGCGGGTAGCTAACCTGTTTTTGACCAAGACAATCTACTCTGTGGTGGTTGCGTTTGTGCTGGGTGTGGCGGGACTTACGTATCCCTTCCAGCCGATTCACGTGACCATGATTGGCTGGTTCACGATCGGAATTCCGGCGTTCGTGCTCTCGCTTGCACCGAATACGGAGCGTGCGCGTCCAGGGTTTGTGCGGCGCGTGTTGTGGCTGGCGATTCCGTTTGGTGTGCTGATTGCGCTGTTCACCATGGGTTTTTGGTTCGCGCACTATCCGGCGGAGTTTGGGGGAGTGGAGCATCGTCAGGTGGCGACGGCGACGCTAGCCGTGCTGCTCATCATGGCGATGTGGGTGCTCGGCGTGGTCGCGCGGCCGTGGCGCTGGTGGAAGGTGCTTCTCATCGGGGCCGGGGCCGTGGGGTATGTCCTGATTTTTTCGGTGCCGGTGCTTCAGCGGTGGTTGCTGTTGGACTCTGCTAACGTGCCACTGCTTATCGACGCCATCCTCACGGGCCTCGTGGGCGCGGCAGCGATCGAGGGGACTCGATGGCTGTCTCGGTGGGTGGACAATCGGCGTCGCTAGCGCAACACAAAGTTGGCTTTTGTGTCGGTTGCAAAGCCTTAGATCGCAATGAGTTAAACATTAACAACATTTGCAAACTTGCTTCAGTTTTCCATGTGGGGGTGCTTGGCAAATCGCCATTTGTCCAGCTAGGTGGCAAAGTCGGGGGTGCTCACTTAGCTAAATGGCAAATTCTTTAGTCATCAACTTCACAATTGCAATGTGAGCTGGGTAACTTTTCATGCATGCGGAATTTGTGACTGGTTGCACACTGTCAAGCCAGTTAATCTCTGGTCACTCCCGTAGCCCTTTTTAAGTTGAAATTGAGAATTCGAGAGGACTTCCACGATGAGCACTGGTACACACGCCCCGCTCACGCGTCGTGAGCCTACGGCCGCGGAATTTCGCGCGATGCAGACGAGCCAACAGTTTAAGGAACTGCGTTCCACTTTCCGCAACTTTACCTTCCCTATGTCGGTGGCCTTCTTCGTGTGGTTTGTCGGCTACGTATTGGTAGCTACCTACATGCCGGAAGCAATGGGAACCAAGTTGCTGGGTGAAGTTAACCTCGGCATCATCTTGGGTCTGCTCCAGTTTGTGACCACATTCCTGATCACCTGGATTTACATCAAGTACGCCAACAAGAACATTGAGCCGCGCGCTGCCGCGATTCGCCAAGAAATGGAAGGGTAGGTAGGCGACCATGAATACCACTGCGATCCTTGCCGCCGAAGGTAATACTGGCAACCCAATCCTTAATATCTCCGTCTTCATCATCTTTATCGTGGTCACCATGGGTATCGTGATGCGCGCAGGTAAGAAGACCTCCGAGGCGTCCGACTTCTACACCGGTGGTGCGTCCTTTAGCGGTACCCAGAATGGTCTGGCTATCGCGGGTGACTACCTCTCGGCCGCGTCCTTCCTCGGTATCGTCGGTGCGATCGCGCTGACGGGTTACGACGGATTCCTTTACTCCATCGGATTCTTCGTCGCGTGGCTGGTGGCGCTGCTGCTGGTGGCAGAGCCACTGCGTAACGTGGGTAAATTCACCATGGCGGACGTGCTGTCCTTCCGCTTGCGTCAGAAGCCAGTGCGTCTGGCCGCGGCGATGGGCACCTTGTTCGTGTCCCTGTTCTACCTGATTGCCCAGATGGCAGGCGCGGGCTCGCTGGTGGCCGTGCTGCTGGACCTGCATGGCAAGACTGAGCAGGCCATCGTCGTGGCGGTCGTGGGCATCATCATGATTGCCTACGTGCTGATCGGTGGTATGAAGGGCACCACCTACGTCCAGATGATCAAGGCTGTGTTGCTGGTCGGTACTGTCGTGATCATGACTGCACTCGTGTTCTTCGCAGTCAAGGGTGGTCTGTCCGAGCTGTTCGCCAAGGCTGTGCAGGCGCACAACGGCAATGAGGCGCTGCTCAAGCCGGGCATGAAGTACGGCAAGACGGAGATTTCCAAGCTTGACTTCGTCTCCCTGGGACTGGCACTGGTGCTCGGTACCGCGGGTCTGCCACACGTTCTGATGCGTTTCTACACCGTGCCTACCGCTAAGGAAGCACGTAAGTCCGTGACCTGGGCAATTATCCTCATCGGTTCCTTCTACCTGATGACCCTGGTCCTCGGATACGGCGCAGCTGCCCTGGTTGGTCCGGACGTCATTAAGAAGGCTCCTGGTGGTGCGAACGCAGCAGCTCCATTGCTGGCACTGGAACTCGGCGGTTCCTTCTTTATGGCCATCATTTCCGCAATCGCCTTCGCTACAGTTCTTGCTGTGGTGGCTGGCCTGGCAATTACCGCCTCTGCTTCCGTTGCGCACGACGTCTACCACTCCATCATCCGTAACGGTCAGTCCACGGAAGAGGAGCAGGTCCGCGTCTCCCGCATCACCGTGGTGGTGATCGGTGTCGCTGCAATCATCCTCGGCATCCTAGCGATGAGCCAGAACGTGGCCTTCCTGGTGGCGCTGGCGTTCGCTATCGCAGCATCCGCTAACCTGCCTACCATCCTGTACTCCCTGTACTGGAAGAAGTTCAACACCACCGGTGCTGTGGTCGGTATCTACGCCGGCCTGGTGTCCGCCCTGGTCCTGATCATCTTCTCCCCAGCGGTGTCCGGTAGCGCGACCTCGATGTTCCCAGATGCGAACTTCGCTTGGTTCCCACTGGCGAACCCAGGCATCGTCTCCATCCCGATGGGCTTCCTCGGTGGTATTGTCGGCAGCCTGCTGGGTAAGCCAGACAACCTCGATGACCTGCAGGCCGAGATGGAAGTTCGTTCCCTCACCGGTGTTGGCGTGGAGGCTCCGGTCGAGCACTAAGATCGGATCTCGACGTTAACTAGCCCGCACTTAAGCTTCGCGCTTGGGTGCGGGCTAAGATCATTTTTCGTGGCTAGTCGTATGTTTGAAGTGTTCCGCTGGACAGTGTCATTGTCCGCAGTGGCGGGACTCATCGGGGGAACGTTGGCGGTGAAAGAATGGTCGCAGCCTGAGCCTCCTGAGCCCACGGTAGTGGCGAAGACTGAGGCACAAGCCGATTACATCGCGGTGGATCAGCTGGATAACTTTCGGGACTTTCCCGGTGGCTCGCAGATGACGCTCGTGAAGCTTCGCACAGGCGAGCATGTTGGAAGCGCCACGGAACGCTTTCCCCGCCCGGCGCTCAGCCTGGCGAAGCTGTATCTAGCCGACTACGTCTTCGAGCACGGCGATGACAACGACCGTGACAAAGCACGCGAGATGATTGAGCGGTCCAGTGACTCCTTGGCCTATGAGCTGATTGAAAAGTACCCGGAAGCGATCTCAGCCACCGCCCGCAAGTATGGGCTGTGGTCCACACGGGCGGGCGAAACATGGGGGTTGAGCACGACCTCGACATACGACGTGGTGAAATTCGTCCAGGCCAAGTTAGAGCAAGACCCCACATCGCCGGTGCTGGAGGCTATGAAGGCGAGCGCCGCTATCGCTGCAGATGGCTATGGGCAGGATTATGGCACCGCAAAGCTCCCCGGGGCGCAAGGAACAAAGTGGGGATGGTCCAACTGGTACGACCTCCACTCCTCGGTGACATTCGGGGAGGATTTCGTGGCGGCCGCCGCGGTCTATGGCTCCGCGAGCGACCTCACGGCGCTGGTGAAGCGCTATATGGAACCGGAATTAATGCGATAGCCCCTGGGCTTTGTTGATGAGCTGGACGGCGTCGTTAAGCTGCTGCTGGCTCGGCAGTGGAATGTCGGCGGGAAGCAGGTAAGAGAGCGGGTTGGCGGCTGCGGGGCCGTAGCCCGGCTTCCACTGACCCCAGTCGTGGGCGTAGACGTTGTTGATATCCACCTCGATGCCATCGATCGTGTCTTTCAGGCCGGATTTTTGGTGGATGGTGGTGAGTGGGTGGATGCGCCCCTCGGAGCCCCAGTCGTGCATCCAGAAGTACTCGCCGAGCCCGTCCTTGGAGGCCCACTCAATGACGTTGTAGTTGCCGTATACGCCTAGCTTGAGGTTCGCGGCGGCCAGTGCGGTTTTGAAGGCGGTGAGGTAGGGGCGGATTTGGCCGTCGTACTGGGCGCGGGTGGGGTTGTCGTCGATGGCGACATAGATCGGGCGACCAGCGGGGCCGCCGGCGGCGGAGTGTAGGGAGATGGCCTTGGGGGCGTGCGTTGCGGCGCCGGCAGCGCCCTGGAGCCAATCGGCGGTCTCGGCGCGACCGAACTGGTACACAGACGCGACTTCCAGCCCAGCGTCGGCATAGGCCGTGGCTTCCTCTTTACGAACCGGCTTGCCCTTCATCCACTCGGCGCCAGGGCGACGCTCCGACACGTAGCGCACCGCGCCGAGGTGCCCCTTCGCCTTCACGTCCTTCGCGTTCGGCACGCCGGCGGAGTAGTCAATCACGGTGCCAATCGGTGCGCCCAGGGCTTGCGCCTGAGGCAGCTTAACGACGCCCCCTAACGCAATCGGGGCAGCCGCCGCAAGGGCGGAAGCCTTGAGAGTTGCTTGCAGGAAAGCGCGACGGGACAAATGCTGAGACATGACACTCCAGGGGTTTTAGTGAACTCGCGAGTTGAGTTCTAACACTTCAGTCACAATATCAACAATGGTGGGGGAGCGCTAGGGAGAAAGAGGGCATAGAGGGTTTCAGCTTTCTCCACTACCAACACACACGCATCCTGATCCCATCGCCGCTCCCATGAAAAGTTGGCGCTCGTCCCATGAGGGGTGCTGAGCTGGGTATACGATGCGGTTGTCCACAGATGGGGCCGAGTGCCACAGAACCAGTAGGTTTGAAGCTATGAACCACTTTGTGCCTGATGATCTGTTCAAAATCGCCACAGGAGCAAACCTCAAACTAATCGACGCGGCGACTCGTCCCGCCCGTGAACTTGCCTCCATGTCCGTCTCGGGTTTTGACGTGTCGTCGCTAGGGTTATTGGGGGCCATCGGCCCGCAGCCCAACTTTATGGGCAATGACTACACCAAGTACTTGGCCAGCTCGGGGCTGTCGGTCGCAAACAACCCCCTGGCGTCGATGGCTCCCGACCTCGCCAAAAAGCTCACGGGCGGCTTTGGTGCAGATATTGCTCAGGCTGCGATTGTGCCTGCGGTGGAGGGAGTTGCTAGATCATTTTGGCCTGAAACCCTAACCGGCGCCATAGCCGGGGCATCGGCGCTCGCACAGAACGCCGAAAGGTTGGGCGCTGCAAGTGGGGCTGCTTTGGGCGCGTTTACCATCGGGTACGAAAAGCAGCTTGGTGCAGTTCATGAAGCGTTTCAGTCTGTCTTTGACAGGGTTGTTAAACAGCCGGATTTTCGGACGCTACGAAAGACCTTCCTTCCACCCAACCTCGTAGACCTCGGCCCCGAGTTCTCACTGCACGATGTGTGGGATTTTGTGCAGGAATACGGTGTGCCCTTGTTGTTCGTTCCCCGTGCTCGAATAGCCGCGCGTCTTTTGAGAGCGCAGGACAAAGGCGGAGTCAGGGACGTGCTTGGGAAGGAGTTTGACAACCTCGTTGATGATTGCGAGACAGCAGTGGATCAGGTTAAGTCGGTAGAGCTATCTGAATATGTTGAGTTTGTTAACGACGCAATTGGTTCAATTCGCGCAGGCCATACGAGGTCAGCGCAGGCAATGTTGACCGTCCTCCTGGACACATTTGCCTACCAGCAAAACCCGCTTGCATACAAGGCCTCGAATAAGAAAGAGGCCAAGAGACTGTTTTCGATGGGAATCTCTGCGTACAAGCCCGACCGAAAAGAAGAAGATCAGGTCGAACTTGAGGACGAACTCACTATCCGCGCTGCAATGGTGTGGTACCCAATTCGCAATGTCCACTATCTTTTTGACCGAGATGTGGACGAGACGGTGCCACATGATTACGGTCGCCACCCCAGCACACATGCGGTGTGTAAGAGGCAATACACGAAACGAAACTGCGTACAGGTCCTCATGGTGGTGTGCTCGCTGTTGGCACATGTAAATGTCGAGAAGCGCAGACAGGAAAAACACAAAGCACAGATGCAGGCAGCTGTTTCCGCGTCGTAGAAGTGAAAGTAGCGCCGGTGCGAGTTTGTCTTGCACCGGCGCTACCCGCCTTTTTCGTGTCCCTAGTTCGCGGACTTCACGGCTGCGGACATCGTTATGAGCCGGGGCCAGGACCCGGCTTCCTTGATTGTGTCCTCGTAGGCGATGATGTACCCGACTTTGAGTGCGCCCATGTCCTCGTGGCTGGCCATGAGGACATGGGCGCTGGCACTCGTCCCACGAGGGTTGGTGAGCTGGTCGAATAGGAATCGGGGTAGGTACTATCCGATCCGTCGGGCCCGCCCCACATTCTTTATGTTTCGCTTACGTCCTGGCATACCTTTGAACCTCGTCTGTCCCTTCGCGGGTGACGTGACTGTTCTGCGTCCGCGGGTGACCGGATTGAATCGACGCGGGTCAAGAGGCTGTGCGTTGGCATCCAGCGTCTGGTGATGGATCGCGCTCATTTCGCTCCAGAAGCGTTGCCGCACCTGTTTCGTTGCGGTATCTCGTTCATTCTGAGGGCATCTCCTCGCTCGTTCCAGAACCTTCACGTATCGTTTCCAAGCGCTAATCTCAGCGGGCAAAACTTTGCTCATGTCAATGCTTCTACCGCACTTGTCCGTAGGGACGTGATAGGTGGTGGATCAATCGACTTCACTTAGATCGCGTGTTCCATGCGTACCTGCATGTTGTCCGTCCCTCATGATTTACTGAGCGTGTACTACTTGTTGGACCTACGAGGGGGACTCCGTTGACTAATGAGCCGCGCCTGCCAAAGCACATCAACCTTGACGAATTGATCGCCAAGCGACTGTCGGAGGACATTACCTACGCTGAATATCGTGATGTCTCCAGTTGGACTCGACTACGGCTTGTTTGACACAGAGAAGTAGCTGCACCTGGATGCGCAAACTCGTGGGATAGCGCACTGGGGTGTGGTAGACCATATTTTATGGCTGGCAAAAAGACTCAGAGCAAAAACGAAAACAAGACTCCGACTGTCGTCGTTTACCAGAACCCAGATTTTGTTTCGGGCCTTCTTCAAGAAATCTTCAAGAAGGGTCTGTTGGAGTACTCCGAGTTGAACGAAGGGTCGGCCAAAGACGGGAAAACTGATACGGCTGGGACGGTCAACGCCAAGGCCGACGGAGGTGCGAAGATTCCGCTTCTAGGCCAAGCTGGACTTGATTTTGGAGGAGACCTCACCCGGCGACATATCGAGAGTGAGGAGGTCTCCTCAACCGACCGCAAGAAGTTTGTTTACTCACAGTCTTTCTTCCTGGATCAAGTTAGAACTGCTCTTCGTGAGCGCAATCATATTCGGCCCGTGAAGGGTCTGGGGGACGTAAAGAATTGCAAGGTGGGAGATTTTGTTGAATTTGATGCCTGCTTTGTCCCCAACGAAGCTAATGTCCTGCTGGACATTCTGACCCCTGACCTGACAGCCGAAATTGCCCGCTACACGCGAAGGTCGGAGGGACGAAAAGAAGTTGAGCAGCTAGTGGATCAGGCTGACAATGCGCGAACGGAAATCTCGGTGGACAAGATAAGTTCGATTCGGGCGCTTCGAGAGGCGGAAGCAAACGACCAGGCCGACCTTGCTGCTGCAATCGCAAAGGCTTTCAGGCAGGACTTCCGGGGAGATACCACCAAAGAATTCTATGCCGAAATTGGATCGGGAGATGACAAAATTACTGCTGTTGCCGTGTGTGAGGCCGAGTACTTCACATCGAAGGACAGTGATCGGCTGCTAGATGGTCAATTCACTGTACTGGCAAAGGTAATTTCTGGTGTCAAAGAGGATGTCTCAATTCTGGAACGAAACAAGCTGTTGAACAGGTTAAATGTGGAAACTTTGGAGGAGTTGCTACTTAGGCCGCTTGCGAACCAGGACGAGGTATCCGAATATGTAAACCTTCGATTCAAGTCAACCATCGAGGGGGCCTCGGTAACGGTGCTACCAATTGCAGTGTACGTGTAACCCCACGCCACGCCCAGTTGATAAGCCCTTTTGCTTGTATTGGAGCATGGTCGGCCAGATCAGGTAAAAAGAATCCCGCCAAGGCGAAAAATGCCAGGGCGGGGTATCTCTTTTGGTACGGTTTTTAACCCGTTTTCTGTCCCCGAGAATACACTAGAATTGTGAAAGCACAAACCGGACGCGCAATAACTAGCGCCATCAGCTCGAATCGGTTTCAGACCTACCTCAATGCTGCGAATGGGAACAAGGAACGCGCGTTGGAGCTCTACCTCTGGAATGTGGAGGCAGCAGCCGCTGTTATTTCGACAACCGGAATGGTAGAAGTTCAGTTGCGAAACTCGATCAATGTTGCTCTGCAAAAGTGGAATATGGAGCAGCCGGTAACTACACCGGGACGTACTCGCGCTTATTCTGCGGACTGGCTAACTGATCCTGCGCCAAAGCTCGCCCAAATTATCAGTAAGCCAAACCAGAAGCCGCTGTGGGAAACTGCGCTGAAAACAATGAAAGACATCAACGGGAGCGTTACAAAGCCAAACCCAACTCACGATGATTTGGTGGCCGGTCTAA
The DNA here is from genome assembly GCF_055583565.1 of Corynebacterium sp. NPDC104732. Taxonomy (NCBI): domain Bacteria; kingdom Bacillati; phylum Actinomycetota; class Actinomycetes; order Mycobacteriales; family Corynebacteriaceae; genus Corynebacterium; species Corynebacterium sp. NPDC104732. The sequence continues at coordinate 248,289 of NZ_JBVJNS010000002.1, read as the reverse complement.
CGCTAGGGAGTTGGACAAGTCTCCTTCCGATTCCGACTGCTGGTTCGAGAAATGCGCGAGTACATATTTGGGAAAACGCGCTACAGAGCAAATTTCAGTCGAGGTCGAAACACAAACAGTATCCATGTGAGAATCGAAACACTGTCTACTACTGGGCAAATTGTGTGAGGTATGGACGGAATCGTGCAAGTCATTTGGAACCTCTTTTGGACACTTCAGAATTGCTGTTGTTTCATAGAACCTCCATCCGACTTCTACACTCGATGAACGCCGATACAGCATCTTGGCTTGCAGGCCAGGCGTATATTCCGAAAGTAATGCGAAGGCGACCGTAGAGATATAAGTCTTGCCCAAGTGGGTGTCCAACTCCGTCATCGACATCGGGATTTAGTGGAAATCGTTGAAACCTTGTAGCTCACGCGGAAAGAGCTGGTAACGCCGGTGCGAGGTTGTTTTCCACCGGCGGTACCTGCATTTTTCCGTGTCCCTAGTTCGCTGACTTCACCGCCCCGGACATGGTAATGAGCCGGGACCATGACCCTGCTTCCTTGATCGTGTCCTCGTAGGCGATGATGTACCCGACCTTGAGCGCGCCCATGTCCTCATTGCTGGCCATGAGGTTGAGTGCTCGTTCCGCGGCGTCGCGCTTGGCCTTGACCTCCTCGTTGGTGCGGCCGCCTGCGTCCTTGCCCTCGACAATCCAGGTACGTCCCTCCAGGTCGCGGACCACGAAGTCGGGGTAGTAGGTCTTGCCCACCTGGTAGTCAATGGACGCGCCGTCGGCCATGTACAAGCGTGTCCACCACTCCACGTCTGGGGAGACATCGAGGTCGCAGGCTAGTTTGTGTTCTGCTGAGTTGGAGTCGAAGGACGCGGCGGTGTACAAATTGCGGGTCCAACCGCTGTAGAACTGGCCGTTGATGTACTTGTCGAACTCGCCCGGGCGTGGCTCAATGGTCTTTCCCACCCCGAGCTCGAACCGCGTGCGGGTCGGCATGGTCAGCGGTATGAGCGTGACGTCCGGCTCCAGATTGGCGAGGAACTGACGCACGGACGCATCAATTGCCTTTCCGAGCAAAATGGACGCGACATGCAGGGTATCGACCGTCCACGTCGTCGCCAGCGCGTTGTTGTAGACCAGTGGCGCGATACGGTTCTTAGCCTGGCTCATGTTCTGAGGCGAACGTTCCACACGTCGGTGGGTGAGGATTGCGCCCGCCAACTGCTTTTTCACCGTTTCCTCGTCCAGCGCAATAGCGTCGATGATGCCCTGGGTGAGACGCTTGGCCATCACCCGACCCTGTGCCTCGTCCCCAGTCAGTGCCAGGCGTTCCAGCACAGCGTGTGGGTTGTCCGTGATCTGCCGCGCGACCTGGATGATCTCGTCCTGCATGAGCTTTTCCAGCGGGTAGGCCGCGTTTTTGGCCGTGTATGTGGTGCGTGGGAACAGGAATGACACGTCCCTGAACTTCTCCACCAACTCCACCACCGCGAGCGGGGTTGGCTCCGGGTACAGGTCCTCCGGCTGTGCGCCATCCCCGCCGACCTGCTTGAGCCCGACCTGTGGTCGGGTGTCGGTGTCCTGGTCTGGGTCTGGGACCACCGGCTGCGGGTCCGCAGGTGGGAGTACCGGCGCTGGGTCGGCGGTGTTACCGCCCGGCACGGGGACTAGGTCCGGTGTCGGGTCTGGGGTTGGTGGTGTCACCACACCGTGTACGAGCGGCGGTGGCGGGACAGGCTCGCTGTGCCTGCGCCCCTCGAACCCGAACGACTTGTTGACCTTCTCACTGCTGAGCAGGCGCTGGAACGACTCGTGCGCCACGATGTCCAGGGTGTCGATGGCCTCAACCTCGGTGTACTTGCCGTACGGCAGACGCAGACCACGTCCCAGGGTTTGCTGGGTCAAGATGTCTGAGTCCATGGCACGCAGCGTCACCAACACCGCGATGGAACGACAGTCCCAGCCCTCCTTGAGCTTGTTCACGCTCACCACAGCCCGGACAGGGGAGTCAGGCGTGTCGATAGCGTCCAAGAGCGCGGCCTTCTCCTCGTTCATGGAGTCCGAGTCCACGCGCAGCACAGCGTACGGGTCACCGAACAGGTCCGGGCCAACGAGGGTTTCCTCGATACGGGTGGCGTGGGCGATGTCCTCACACACCACCAGCATGACCGGCGAGATCGGGGACGTGCCCTCCTCCTGGTTCTTAACCGCGTAGTGCCCCGCCTTAGTCTCCAGCAGGGTTTTTGCGTCCTTGAGTTGCTGGTATTCGCCCAGCTCGTCGTAGCCGTCCTTGCGGTAGACGATGACGGGCTGTTTGACGTTCTTGTCCGCGATGGCCTTATACAGCGGGTAGGTGAAGATGATCTCGTCCTTTTCACCGGGCGATGCGGTAAGACCCACCAGCGCTGCGGGCTCAAGATCATGTATGGCGGCGTGGAATGCCTTGGCCTTGGCCGAGTACAAGTGGTGCTCGTCCGCCAGAATCACGAGGTCATCCATATTTTTCAACTCGTCGTACAACACGCCAGCATACTCGGAGAACTTGCGGATACCACGCGCCTGCGCGGTCTTTCCACCGGAGGTGGTGTCACCGTCCATGTCTTTCGGAGCAATGAGTTGTTGAACGTTGAACACGTACACATTCGACGCGCCCTGCTCGGTGAACGCGGTCTGGTCCGCTGGATTGGACTTGTAGTTTTCCGGCGTGACCACACGCGGTGGGACAGGGGAGCCGTCGATGAACTTCGGTGCACCTTGGGTGAAGTTGGCGACCGTTTTGGTCTGCACCACCAGACCCGGGGTGACGATCATGACGTTGCGTAGACCCTGGCGGCGCATGTACTCGATAAACGCGGCCATGACGTAGGTCTTGCCAGCGCCGGTGGCCATGTTCATCACCTGTGGCTTGGAGCGGTCGAAGTCGCCGGACAGACGCTGCACGAGTGCGGTGAGTGCGCTGATATTGGAGGCGCGGAGCTGGAAGCTGACCGCGATTTCGGTGAGCAGGGCCTCGTCAAAGGTCAAACCTGGAACAGCCATGACTTATGCCTCGTCTTTCGTGCTCAGCGTGTGGGTAAACAGACCATCCGGGATGGACAGTGCGCGCGAGCCCTTGGCCCGCTTGTGCAGATAGGTGGTGTGCTCGGGCAGGACCGAGGTCGATGCGACGGTGACGGCTTCGTCCTCACCGAGGTAGGAGAGCAGCTCGTCCAACACCCGCTTGTCCACTGGCTGGCGGGTGACGTACAGCCACATGTTTCCGCGTCGGCCCGGGAACACTGGGTGTTCTGGGGTGAGGGTAAAGCGTAGGTGTGCTGCGACGGAGCGGGCGAGGTTGTCTGCGTCCGCGTGCTCGGTGAGGATGGTCAGTCCCAGGTCCTCGTCCACGTCGAAGCAAGGCTTGGACAAGGTGGCGATGGTGAATGACCCGCCGCCGCGCCAGTTCACGACGTCGCCTCTGTTGCGGGTCTTGGTCGCTGCCTTGAGTTCCTTGACCTGTGCGCTGTTTTTGAGTTCGGGGTTGTCCTTGATCACCTTGTTCAGCAACGAGGTGAACTTTTGTGCGTCGTCTGCGGTCATGCCCTCTGGTAAGCCGTCGGTGGTGTTGTCTACGCGCTCGCCCTTGGTCGTGGTGATACCGCCCATGTCCTCACCGCGTACCACCTTGGTCAGGCGAGGGACGGTAAAGCGGTTGAAGGTGTCCTCCAGTAGTTCGCAGGTGACCCAGCGCCGGCCCATCTTGTGGGCGACCGCGGCCGTGGTGCCGGAGCCTGCGAACACGTCCAACACGATGTCTCCAGGGTTGGTGGCGATGTGGATGACGCGCTCTAGCAGGCGCTCGGGCTTGGGAGTGGAGAATGGGGTCTGGCCAGGGAACAGTACCTTGATCTCATTCTTAGCGGCTCGATTGTGACCGACCTCTTGATTCGACCACCAAGTTCGCGGATTGTTTCCAGTCGCTGGAATGTATGCCTTTCGTCCTAGACCACCAGTTGAGCGGATCAGTATCTCTGGTAGCGGAGATATGTTTCTCCTGTTTTCAACGGATTTACGTGACTCCTCTAGCGGTACATCAAGAACAAGCGCGCATACATCGTGATTCACCTTCTCGGGATTGATTCCCTCGTTTTTAGCGCGCCATTCGCCGTCGTCAATATTCTTCAACGTATATGGTGCCCACTGTACTAGCGACGCAAGGATTCGTTGTTGGCTGTATCTCCAACTACCGCCCTTTGGTGGTCGCATCATCTCACCTGTCAGTGGGTTTTGGATGGCGTAGCACATACCGCCTGAGCCATCTCCGTGATTTGCAGTGGGGTCTCCATCCCACCACGGTCCGAGTGGGTCGTTGTCGGGGTTCTTGAAACGCGCATTGTCGGCTTCGGTTCTTGGCATGTGGGTAAACGCCCAACTATCTGACTTGCGATACACGATAATTACGTCATGGTCAACGGAGAATCCATCACCGCGTCTTGGTGAGTCCGACTTTTGCCACACCACCTCAGCAACAAAGTTGCCCGCACCGAATACCTCGTCCATGAGCAGGCGCATACGGTGGTTTTCCACGTCATCGAGGTGCACCCAGATGGACCCGTCCTCGGACAGGAGCTTCTTCATGTGGAGCAGTCTGTCTCGCATCATGGTCAGCCATACGGAGTGTTCGAGGTTGTCCTCGTAATTGGCAAAGGTCTGCGCCGTGTTGAACGGTGGGTCGATGTAGATGCACTTGACCTTGCCCACGTACTTGTCCGCCAGCTCGGGAACGCGGGTGAGGGCTTCGAGCACGTCGCCGGACTCGCCGTTAATGAGCAGGTTGTCGGTGGTGGGTTCGAGGTCGGCACGCTCGCCGTACTGTGTCCCGTCCTGCCTCGGTGCCTGCTCGCCGATAATGGTCTCGCCCTCGATCAGGTAATGCGTCTGGCAATAGCGCGGGTCATGGGGATCTACCCAGGCATAGCCGTAGCGTCCGCGTTTCTGGGGAATGAGTGCCTGGTCTTTGTTGAACCAGGTCAGTTCCAGCTTCTGTTGGGTCATGTCGCCTCGATCAAGTTACATTGGTGCGCTTTTCAACATCGTAGCAGGTCCGAGCTGGTTTTCGGTGGTATGTCCCTTAGGTTTTGGGTACAGAAAACCCGGCCTGCCTATGGGGAATAGTGTGGCACTAAGGCTGGACACAGCAATCCGACAGTCGAACAAATATGCGACATGAAAAGATCACCGTAAGTGCAGTTACCCGTTTTTCGACCTAGGGTGAAATTCACAGCAATGGGTAGGCTGTTACTTCAAGTGGGAAAGTGGCATTAACGCTTAAGAGCCCTCGGCATAAAAAGCGCCCCTGAGAGGAATCGAACCTCCGACACCGGCTTTAGGAGAGCCGTGCTCTATCCACTGAGCTACAAGGGCAGTTACAAAGCAACGCAACAAAGTTTAGCGCACCGCACCCGAAGACCAAATCACCGGGAGGGGGGACACTTTTGGGGGACTGACTAAATGGTTTTGCAGCGAAATCTAGTCATTTAGGCATAGGCTGTAGCTAGACGTACTCACAACTTAGAAGAAATGGGTGTTTAGAATGGCCGAGATCAAGCCAACCTTTACTGACGTTAACCGCCGCGACATCTTGGCTCGCATCGTTACCAAGAATGACGTTCCGGTGCTTTCCGTTGAGGAGCTGCAGGAAGACGGCACTAAGAAGCGTCTGATGCTGCTGAACAAGTATGACGCTAAGCAGCTGTCCGCGGTGTGTGAGCTGTACCTGCAGCAGATTTTCTCCGCTCAGTTTAATCAGTCCCACACTGGTCTTTCCCCAGAGGAGATGGCTGAGATCTTCTCGGATGACGAAGAATAAGCCATGAAGATTTCCGCGCCACCCAGCTCCGGGCGGCGCTTTTCTTTTTCCTAAAGTAGAACATATGCGACACATTGAAGTTATCGGTATTGGTGCCGGAAACCCGGATCACATGACGCTGCAGGGGATCGCAGCCCTGCAATCCGCGAGCGCAGTGTTAGCGCTGGATAAAGGCGACGCGAAATCTGATCTGCTTGAGTTGCGGCGGGAGATCGTCGAGAAGCATGCGCCCGGCACCCCGATCATTTCGGTGACCGACCCGGAGCGCGACCGCAACCCCGACGACTACAAAGCCGAGGTGGAGAGGTGGCACCAGGCGCGCGCGCAGCTGCTTATCGACGCCATGCCCGCCGAAGGCACCATCGCGTTCCTGGTATGGGGTGATCCGTCACTCTACGACTCGACCCTGCGAATCATCGAAAGGATGCGTGGCCTCGGGCTAGAGTGCACCGTCTCCGTGAGCCCCGGGATCACCGCTGTACAAGCGCTGACCGCAGCGCACGGAATCCTGCTCAACCGCATCGGCGAAGACATCCGCATCACCACTGGCCGAGCGTTACGGGAAGGATCAACGTCCAACACCGTCGTGATGCTTGATGGGGGAGCGGCATGGATGCACGTGCCTGAGGCCGAAATCTGGTGGGGTGCCTACGTGGGCAGCGACAAGCAAGTCCTCCGGCACGGGATCGTCTCCGACATCGGCGCGGACTTGGCACAAGAAAAAGCCGCACTTCGAGAGAAGCACGGCTGGATCATGGACATCTACCTGCTTAGGAAGTAAGGCGGGTGTACTTCCGCACGGCCACCTTAGGCTGCGGGTTCGTCGCGTGAGAACCGTCCGGGTACACGACCGTCGGTACGATCCGGTCGCCGCCATTGACGGACTCCACCCACGCGGCCGCCTCCGCGTCCTCCTCCACATCGATCCGGGTGTAGGGGATGTTCGCCTCGTCCAAAGCTGCGACCAGCTTCTGGCAGAACGGGCACCACTCGGTGGTATAAATCGTGAAATCAGCCATCGTTAAGAAGTCCTTTCGTAAGTAAGAAAGCGGTATTTCAGCGGGGTTTTCTCCTCGTCAGCCAGGAGATGTCCCTGCTCGGAGGTGTGCCACGGCTTCGCCTCAACCAGGGTGAAACCTGTCAGGGCTGGGGCGTGCACAGCGCCGGGGATTGTCGCGAGCTCCACATCGATCTCCGTCACCACTGCCCGGGAAACCGCGGGGAGGGTAGCCGCGTAGACTTTGCCGCCTCCGATGATCCAGGCGTCGATAAGCGGCAGCTCCGTCACCACCTGCGCGCCCTCCGACCACGTGCCCGCCTCTCGGCTGGACAGGACGTAATTGTCACGGCCCGGCAGGGGGCGGAACTTCTTCGGGATGGATTCCCAGGTGGCGCGGCCCATGAGTACCGGCTGGCCGAGGGTAGTGTCCTTGAAGTGTTTCAGGTCCTCAGGTAGGTACCAGGGCATGTCCGTGCCGTCGCCGATCACACCATCGCGGGACTGCGCCCAAATCGCTTGATAGGTCACACCGCGACCTCTGCCTTGATAGTCGGGTGCGGGTCGTAGCCCTCAAGCTGGCAGTCCTCAAAGTTGTAGCTGAACAGGTCCTTGGCTTTATTCAGCTTGAGCTGCGGGTAGGGCTTTGGCTCGCGGCTGAGCTGCTCTTTGACCTGGTCGACATGGTTATCGTAGATGTGGCAGTCGCCGCCCGTCCAGATGAACTCGCCGACCTCCAAGCCCGCCTGCTGCGCAAACATGTGCGTGAGCAGTGAGTAGCTGGCGATATTGAACGGCACGCCGAGGAACATGTCCGCGCTGCGCTGGTACAGCTGGCAGGAAAGCTTGCCGTCAGCCACGTAGAACTGGAACAGCAGGTGGCAAGGGGGAAGCGCCATGTTGTGCAGCTCGGAAACGTTCCAGGCACTGACGATGTTGCGGCGCGAGTCGGGATTGGTCTTGAGCATGTCCAACGCGCCACTGATCTGGTCGATGTGGCGGCCGTCCGGCGTCGGCCAGCTGCGCCACTGCACGCCATAAATAGGGCCTAGTTCGCCCTCAGGGGAAGCCCACTCGTCCCAAATGTGGATGTTGTTCTCCTGCAGCCACTTAACGTTCGACGAGCCCTGCAAAAACCACAGCAACTCGCCCACGACGCCCTTCCAGTACACCTTCTTGGTGGTGATGAGCGGGAAGCTGTCCTGTAAATCGAAGCGGATTTGCTGCGCAAACAGGCTGGTAGTGCCCGTGCCAGTGCGGTCTTCCTTCTTGGAACCGTCACGCAGGATCTTTGCCAGCAGGTCTTCATACGGGGTGGAGATCATGCTTTTTAGGATACAGGCCATGTCTAACGCTTTCGGCGTGTGCGGTGGCCTTGCAACGTGGGGGTGATTTTTGTGCCTTGTGACCTGCGGTGTTCGAATAAATGGGGGTATCGTGTCCGGTGTGGTGGATAAGGTTCGGGTCATGAACAGATTCGAGCATATGAGCGAACTTATGGAGCAAGCGTTGCTGGGGCAGCGTCAGGTCTGTGAGATGCTCGACAACGCCTTAGTGACGGGCACGGAACTCGACTTCCTGTTGGAAACCGCACGGCAGGCGCAGTGGCTCACTGAACTGCTTACAGTGAAGCTGGTGAAGCAGCTGCAGCTTGCCGACGCATTCCATCCCAGGTCACGGGCCAGTTTTAATGCCCGCATGCACAAAAACAAATTCACCCGAGGTGAGCTCAAAGACGCATGTCGGTTAGGGGAGGAGCTGTTTCCTGAATCTCCGTCCGTCGATCGTCCGGAGGGGAGGCCTGCGCGCATGCCTTGTACAGTGGCCGGGCTTAACGACGCAGCATTTGGGGTCGCTTCGGCAATGGAGATCGCACGATTGCTCGAACATGCTCCGGAAGGTACCCCCGCCGAATCTTTCGCCTACATCGAATCCATGATGGCCGAGATGGCGCGAAGCTTAGCTCCTGAGGACCTCCGCAAAGCAGGAATCAAGATTTTGCAGGGCCTGAATGCTGACTCCGAACCACAGGATGCCCAGCGCCAGCGCCGCCGACGCGTCACCATCTCCGCGCAAGGCGCTGATCTCAACGCGAAACTCTCGGGTGAAGTGACCCCTGAGCTCAAAGCACTGCTTGATCGGCTGTTCGCGGACTATGCCGGCGCCGGAGACCTGTTGCCGGACGGGGAGAAAGAAAACGATGTGCGAACCCAGGCGCAGCGCAACCACGACGCCCTGGTCGCAGCCCTGAAGTGTGCCCTGCACAGGAATGGGCCGATGCCTCCGACGCGAGGTTGCAGCACCGTTGTCGCCACCATGACCCTGGAACAACTCCAAAAGGCAGCAGGCGTCGTACCGACGGATGTGGGAACCCTACTTTCAATTCCAGACCTGATTCGCTTGGGTGCAGACCGCAACGCCTTCCTCGCCATCCTGGAGGAGGGGACCGGCAATCTCATTGAATTAGGCCGAACCAAGCGGGCCGCAGATGTTTACGCCTACCTTGGGCTCGTCGCTGCCCAAGGTGGAGACATGACCCCAGGGTCCAGCCTGCCCGCGGCGCTCTGCGAGATTCACCACGTCCGCGCATGGCGGTTTGGGGGCCTGTCCGAAGGGAAAAACTTCCAGCTCGCCGGGCACAATACCCACCGCAACATCGACGACACCCAAACAAAAGACACTAAGTGGTGGACCGTCTGCACCACCACGGGGCAGATGTTGTGGATACCACCAAAACACATCGATCCGGAGCGAAGACCGCAAGCGAACTTCAACCCCATGACCTGGTTCAATCCCGGACAAATGCTGCGGTTCGGCATGCATGAGCCCGAAGAAACACCACCGTTTACTATCCTGCGGTGCCCGAAATGTGGGAAGGACGTGGCCTAGTGCGTAACAACACACGAAGGGCTGGTAGCCCGGAAACTCTAGTAGGAACCGTGCGACTCCAGGTAGGAGTTTGCATGCTCAATAATCTCATCCGCCAGCTCAGGACGGCAGATGAGCAGATCTGGCATGTAGGTGTCCTTGTTGTTGTACGTCAGGTTGTTACCGTTCAAGCGGGAGCAGTGCAGGCCAGCAGCCTTAGCTACGCCCACTGGCGCAGCAGAGTCCCATTCGTACTGGCCACCGGCGTGGATGTAGGCGTCGGCGTCGCCAAGCAGCACATGCATTGCCTTCGCGCCAGCGGAACCCATGGGCACCAGTTCGGACCCCATGTTGTCCGCGATATGCTGGGCTACCTTTGGCGCGCGGTTACGCGACACCACAAACTTACGAGACAGGGGGCCTTCGACAGCCTTGGACTCGGCGGAGGTGAAAACAACCCCCAAGTCTGGCAAGCCAACGGCGGCGTGAATCGGGATGCCATTTTCCACGAGTGCAATGTGCACTGCCCAGTCCTGGCGGCCACCTGCGAACTCCTTGGTGCCATCCAGCGGGTCAATGATCCAGACGCGTTCCTTGCTCAGACGGGACTGGTCGTCGGCGGCTTCCTCGGAGAGAACGCCGTCGTCAGGGCGGTGCTGCGCCAACACGCGCGCGAGCCAGTTTTGGGAGAGTTCATCGCCGGCGTCGCCAAGGCCGCGGTCCCGCAGCAAGCCAACGCCACGGACACCTTTCAGGATTTCGCCGGTGCCCAAAGCAAGGCGGTACGTGAGGCGTGCGTCATCAATCGAAGCAGTCATACGTTTCATGGTAGTTGTTTGGTTACATAGAAGCATGACAGCACACATCCTCAGTCGTTTCCGCCCCCACGTGGCCACCTGGTTTGAGGATGTTTTCGCAGCTCCAACAGCTGTTCAGGAGCAGGCCTGGGAGCGGATTTCCCGTGGCGATCACGCCCTCGTCGTCGCCCCAACCGGCTCCGGTAAAACCCTCGCCGCGTTCCTGTGGGCAATCAACATGCTGGTGGAAAGCCCCCAACAGCCCGCATTGCCCGCGCTTATCGACGCCCCACTTGCCCCAACCAAAAAGGGCGGCAAAGTCAAAGTGCTGTATATCTCCCCGCTCAAAGCCCTGGGCGTGGATGTAGAAAACAATCTCCGGGCCCCGCTGCTGGGGATTGCGAGGGTCGCAGCCCGCCTGGGAATCCAAGAACCAGAAGTCACTGTAGGGGTGCGCTCCGGTGATACTCCCGCTAGCGAACGAAACCGCCAGCTTCGCCAGCCACCAGACATTCTGATCACCACCCCAGAATCCCTGTACTTGATGCTGACATCCAAGGCGAGAAGCATCCTGGATGAAGTGGATACCGTGATCATCGATGAAATCCACGCGATGGCCGGCACCAAACGTGGCGTCCACCTGGCACTCAGCCTGGAACGCCTCGCGGGGCTGGCAGGCGAGTTCCAACGCATCGGGTTGTCGGCAACGGTCCGCCCACTCGAACGCGTCGCCGCATTCCTCGGCGGGGATCGGCCCGTGGCGCTGGTGGCTCCCGAACAACCCAAGCAGTGGCAGCTTGATGTGCACGTACCGGTCGATGACCTCTCTGACTTGCCCACTCCGGATCAAGGGTCCCCGATCGGGGAAGCGGTGCTCGATGATCCACATGGCTTCGGGGGGCCCACGCCAGCGCAAGAATCAGCGTTGCCACAGCAAAAATCCATTTGGCCCTTCATTGAGCAGGAGCTCTACCAGGAGATCATGGCGGCGCAGTCCACGCTGGTGTTCGTCAATTCGCGACGCACCGCCGAACGGCTGACCTCCCGGCTCAACGAACTGTACGCGCTGGAATACAACCCGGCATCGTTGTCACCCGAGCTGAGGCGCCCACCAGCACAGGTAATGGTGGCGGCCGATACTGCAGGTCAAGCACCACCAGTGATAGCGCGGGCGCATCACGGTTCGGTTTCCAAGGAAGAGCGTGCCACCACGGAAGCTGCGCTGAAAGCCGGTGAGCTTAAGTGCGTGGTGGCTACCTCTTCACTCGAATTGGGAATCGACATGGGGGCCGTGGACCTGGTGGTGCAGGTGGAAGCACCACCATCGGTGGCTTCTGGGCTGCAGCGTGTGGGGCGCGCCGGGCACGCAGTGGGCGCCGTATCGCAGGGCAGCTTCTATCCGAAGCATCGCTCCGACCTGGTGCAATCTGCTGTGACGGTGCAGCGCATGCGCGCTGGGCTCATCGAAGAGCTGCGCATTCCACAAAATCCGTTGGACGTGCTGTTGCAGCATACTATTGCGGCAGCGTCGGTGGCGGACCTCCCGGTGGATGCCTGGTATGACCAGGTCTGCCGGGCTTACCCTTATCGGGATCTCGCGCGGGATGTATTCGATGCTGTGATCGACCTGGCCTCCGGCGTATATCCGTCCACTGATTTTGCTGAGCTCAAGCCCCGCGTAGTGTTCGACCGCGCCACCGGAACGCTGCAGGGCAGGCCGGGTTCCCAACGTGTCGCCGTGACCAGCGGTGGCACCATCCCGGACCGCGGCATGTTTGGGGTCTTCCTCGTGGGATCAGAGGGAACTCCCCGCCGGGTCGGTGAGCTGGACGAGGAAATGGTCTACGAGTCCCGCGTCGGTGACGTGTTTACCCTCGGCGCCACGAGTTGGCGCATTGAAGACATCACCCGCGACCAGGTGCTGGTGAGCCCGGCCCCAGGCCACACCGGCAGGCTTCCGTTCTGGACCGGAGACGGGGCAGGCCGCCCCGCGGAACTGGGCCGGGCACTCGGCGCTTTCCGACGCCACGTCCACGCCAACCCAGAAACCGCCGCAGGTCTCGGACTAGACGAACGCGCCCACAGCAACCTCATTGCGTTTCTGAACGAACAGGAGGAAGCCACGGGGATTGTCCCCGATGAAAAGACGTTGCTCCTGGAGCGGTTTCGGGACGAGCTGGGGGATTGGCGTATCGTGCTGCACTCACCGTTCGGCAAAGGAGTTAATGCTGCGTGGGCACTCGCGGTGGGTGCCCGCGTCGCGGAAATCACCGGGATGGATGCGCAGGCGGTGGCCGGTGACGACGGCATTGTCCTCAGGCTCCCCGAATCCGATACGGAACCGAGCGCGGACCTGTTCACCTTTGATCCAGAAGACATCCGGGAAATCGTCACCGAGGAGGTTGGCAATTCGGCGCTGTTCGCCTCACGATTCCGAGAGTGCGCCGCCCGCGGGCTGTTACTACCACGACGAAACCCCGGCAAACGAGCTCCGTTGTGGCAACAGCGCCAACGCGCCGCCCAATTGCTCGATGTGGCTCGCAAATACCCCAGCTTCCCGATCATCCTGGAAACGGTGCGCGAGTGTCTCCAGGATGTCTACGATCTCCCATCGCTGCAGGATATTCAGAAAGAGCTAGGCCTGCGGAGCATCAGGATTGCGGAGGTGACCGTCGATCAGCCCAGCCCGTTCGCCTCCAGTTTGCTGTTCAACTACACCGGCGCCTTCATGTACGAGGGCGATTCGCCACTGGCCGAGAAGCGGGCAGCGGCCCTCGCGCTGGATCCGAGTCTGTTGACGAAACTCCTCGGCACCGTTCAGCTGCGCGAGCTCCTGGACCAGGACGTCATCGCGGAGGTACATGCCCAGCTGCAACGGATCACTCCGGAACGGCGCGCCCGCAACGCCGAAGAACTCGCGGACACGCTGCGTATCATCGGTCCAATCCCGACCAGTCAGCTCGCGGCGTGGACGGATATCCCGCTTGATGTTGCTCTCACGCAGCTGAGCCACCGGGTGATGCTGGTGCGGATCGCCGGGGAAGAACACTTAGCTCAAACCCTGGACGCCCCGCTACTCCGTGACGCCCTCGGCATCCCCGTGCCAGCGGGAGTCTCCGCGCAAACCACCGTGATCACAGACGCACTGGCACAGCTCACGAACCGCTTCGCGCGCAGTCGCGGACCTTTTACCGTTGCCGAGCTTGCCGACGCCTTCGGACTCGGCCACTCCACCGCGTACGCAGCGATCCAGGCTGCCGTATCGGACAAAACAGTGGTAGAAGGACAGTTCCGGACTGGCGTCGAGGGCACCGAATATTGCGGGGCGGACGTGCTGAAACGGATCCGAAAGCTGAGCCTGGCGCGCGCCCGCGCAGAAGCCGAACCGGTATCGGCCACAACGTTCGGGCGGTTCTTGCCAGATTGGTTGGGGGTGTCGGCCGTCGGGAAGCAACCGCAGTTGGGCGGTGCCGATGGTGTGTTTCAGGTAATTGAACAGCTCGCCGGGGTGCGACTGCCTGCGAGCGCCTGGGAATCACTAGTGCTGCCCGGCCGGGTGGCGAACTACAGTCCCGCCCTGCTCGATGAGCTCACCGCCACGGGTGAGGTGCGGATCGTGGGGGCGGGGACGGCCGGTGCAAAAGATCCGTGGATCATGCTGCTGCCTGCCGACTACGCCGCCGAGCTCGCTCCGGAGCGCCACGACGGGGCGCTGTCGCCGCTGCAGGAGCAGGTACTTGAAGTGCTGGGTAGGGGAGGCGGCTTCTACTTCACCGACCTCCTCGAACAACTCGACGTACCAACCGAGGAGCTACGCGCCGCGCTGTGGGCACTTGTCGACGCCGGACTGGCTACCCCCGATAGCTTCGCGGCCTTAAGATCTCGCCTCGCCGGCACTACCGCGAAAGGAACCGCCCACCGGGCACGTCGCCGACCCACCCGCAGCCGATTACGCATGGGACGCACCTCCTTCGCTCAATCGGCGTCGCAGGGCACCCCACCAGACATGCTGGGGCGCTGGAGCCTCGCGGTCACACCATCGACCGATGCCACAGCCCGCTCGGTAGCACACGGCGAAGCCTGGCTGGATCGCTACGGCGTGGTCACCCGCGGCTCCATCGTCGCCGAGGATGTGCTCGGCGGATTCGCCTTGGCATACAAGGTGCTGTCGCGGTTCGAGGAAAACGGCAAAGCGCTGCGTGGCTACCTCATCGAGGGGCTTGGCGCGGCACAGTTCTCCACGCCAGCGATCGTCGATAGGCTGCGTGGCCTCGCTGACAGCGCCGACCTCGGCGGATGGCCATCAGGCGCCAGCGACCCCGACGTGTACGTTCTAGCAGCAACGGACCCCGCCAACCCTTACGGCGCGGCGTTGCCGTGGCCTGAGTCGAACCTGCGGCCCAGCAGGTCCGCCGGTGCGCTCGTCGTGCTTATCGACGGCCTGTTGCTCGCACACCTCAGCCGCGGTGGCGCCACGATGAACCTCTACTTCGATGGCCTCCCCGAAACTCCTCCCGAGCTGGCGCAACGCCTGGTCGCTGCACTGAGCTCGCTCGTAGCAGAAGGTAGGATGAACCGGATCGTGGTGGAGAAAATTAACGGGACAGCAGTCTTCGACTCCGAATACTTGACAGCGCTTAAAGAAGCCGGGGGAGTGGTAGTGCCGAAAGGACTGAAGATTGGTGGGGTGGGCGTCGTTAAGCGTGCGGTGCCAAAGCCACGTACCCTCGCCGACCTTTCTTTCGACGACGAGGAAGAACCACCCATGTCCTTCGGCAACCCCTTCGGGAGGCGACGCTAATGCCCGAAGGTGATTCCGTCTACCAACTATCCAAGCGCCTGCAATTCATGAGGGGACGCGACGTCCTCGCAACATCGCTGCGGGTGCCCAGCGTCGCGTTGGAGAAATTCGACGGCCAGCGCGTAAGCCGCGTCTGGCCCTACGGCAAACACCTATTCATGCAGTTTAGCGGCGGAAAGGTGCTGCACACCCACCTCAAAATGGAAGGAACCTGGTCAGTTCATTTGCAGGGTGAGAAGTGGCGCAAACCCGGGCACAAAGCTCGCGTCGTGCTGGTCCTGGATGATTCGCCCGCCCCTATCGAGATTGTCGGCTTCGACCTTGGCCTCGTAGAGGTATTTCCGATTGAGCAGTATTCCGACCGGATGGGATATCTCGGCCCCGACGTGCTGTACCCCGACTGGGACAGCTACGGGCGGGGCGAAGCCCTCCGCAGAATCCTCGAAACCCCCAACCGACCCATCGGATCCGCACTATTAGACCAGAAAAACCTGGCAGGAGTGGGCAACGAATACCGGGCAGAAATCTGCTTCCTCGCAGGAGTCCACCCCGCAACCCCCGTCGCAGCAGTGGACGTGCCCCGCATCCTCGACATCACCAGGCGGATCATGTGGGCAAACCGCAACTCGCCCATCCGCGTGACCACAGGCGTCAGACGCGCCGGGGAAAACAGCTACGTCTTCGGCAGGCACGGGCGCCCTTGTCGACGCTGTGGCACACCAATTCGTAAAAGCACGCTGCAATCGAGTCCAGACGAACTCGAACGCATCATATGGTGGTGCCCAAGCTGCCAGCTACTG
Organism: Corynebacterium sp. NPDC104732; assembly: GCF_055583565.1. NCBI lineage: Bacteria > Bacillati > Actinomycetota > Actinomycetes > Mycobacteriales > Corynebacteriaceae > Corynebacterium > Corynebacterium sp. NPDC104732. The sequence continues at coordinate 232,177 of NZ_JBVJNS010000002.1, read as the reverse complement.
ACCTAGCTCCCGCATTCGTTTTTCTGCCTCCAACAGTCGCTGCTTCTTCTCCTTCGCTTCCTTTTTCTGCAACGACTCGAAGGTCTTTTCATCAGTTTCGTCATATTGCAACAGGGCGCGACTGAGCATCATCGCGCCACCGGAAGCTACCAAAGCCAGCCAGAAATAACCCCAGCCCAAATACATCCCGAGGAAAAACACGATCATGCCGACAACCGTGAAAGCCAAATCCAACTGCTGAATGAGCTTGCCGCGCGACTTCAGCTGCTTCAACTCCAGCAGGCCTGGATCCTCGGACTGCACTGCCGGAACATTCGGGGTAAGACCCGCACTTCCCAGCGTAAACGGCACACCACCTGGAAGATCACCGAACAGGGGAGTCAAGGCGCTGTACGTCTGTGCTTCCGCAACCTTCGTCGTACGCTCGTTAAACTCCGCACTGCTGATTCGCCCCTCCGCATAGTGGGTTCCCAGGGCTTGCAGCGCCACCATGCGCTCATTATCCGAGAGGCGAATATCGTCAGTGCTCATGGGCCACATCCTAGTCGACGATCGCCTAGGCTGGGGTTATGAAGACGATTCTTAATATTGTTTGGGTCATCACCGGTGGCATTTGGCTGGCACTGAGCTACTTCGTAGCTGGCGTCATCGCCTGCGCCTTTATCGTCACGATCCCAGCCGGCGTGGCGAGCTTCCGCATCGCAAACTACGTGCTGTGGCCGTTTGGACGCACCGTCGTGCAGCCGTCCCGTGGCGCAAATGCACTCGGCGCATTGTCCAACATCATCTGGTTCCTCGTCGCGGGGCTGTGGCTCGCCATCGGCCATGTCACCACCGCAGCAGCACAAGCCGTCACCATCATCGGCATCCCCTTGGCCTGGGCAAACATCAAGATGATTCCTGTGACCTGCTTCCCGTTCGGCAAGACGATCGTCTCATCCAACAACATCCCCTTCGGATATGAGCCGATGGTGAAGATGTAGCCCCCGAGCAACAAAAAAGGGACCTTCCGGTCCCTTTTTCCTGTTACGCCTGTTCCTCAGCCGCGCGCTTGGACTTGAGATCACGCCGCACCATGAAAACAAACAGCCAGATCAGCGCAATACCGACGGTCACATACACCACGGTGGAATACTTATCGATCACATCAGCGACCACCGTGTACCGATCGCCCAACCAGTAACCCAAGGCCACCAAAATCGCATTCCACACCGCAGAACCAATCGTGGTGTAGATACCGAACTGGAAGAGGTTCATCCGGTGAATACCAGCCGGAATCGAAATCAGGGACCGTACACCCGGAATCAAACGGCCAATCAAAATCGACCACGTGCCGTATCGATCGAACCATTCCAGTGCCTTATTCACGTCCTCACGAGTGACCAGCCACATCCAGTCAGCAATCCGGCGAAGCCGCTCCGCACCCACAGCCGCCCCAATCCCATACAGGATGTAGGCACCCAGCACAGAACCAACCGTGGCAAACACGAACGCCACGTACACATTCATCTTGCCCTGGGCAGCAGTGAAGCCCGCCAATGGCAGAACGACCTCAGAGGGGATCGGTGGGAACAAGTTCTCCAACAGGATCGCCACGCCGACGCCCGGAGCGCCCAGCGTGGACATAAGGGAAACTACCCAGTCAACGATTGAGGAAAGAATGGCTTTGGTCCTTTTCTTAACAGTTCGATTTTCCGCCCCAAAAGGAGTCTGGCGGGAAAATTTCGCAGGTCAGTCACGGGTATCCTATCAGGCTAGCCAAGATAAGGCCCATAACGTTGCCGAGATGAGTATGGCTGGTGGGATATTTCCGGTTTGACGATAATGAATTGTCGATGTTTACAGGTCGGGTTAATGAAAATTACCTACAACCTGGAGTCATCGTCAAAGTAACATCGTCACAACCATGCCAGACAAGAAAAACCCGACCCAGCAACCGGATGTGGTGCAGAGTCGGGATGAGTAAAAGCGTTACTTCTGTGCGCGGTACCAGCTGATCAACTCGTCGGTGGAGGAATCTCCGGAGTTGGCCTCAGCGGCACCGGTCACGGCTGGGAGTAGATCTCCGGCTTGCTTCTTGCCTAGTTCCACGCCCCACTGGTCAAAGGAATTCACGTCGTAGATGACGCCCTGGACAAAGGTGATGTGTTCGTACAGGGCGATCAGTGCGCCGAGGACAGCTGGGGTGAGCTCTTCCGCCAAAATGGTGGTGGTTGGGCGGTTGCCTGGCATGACCTTGTGGTTTACCAGTTCGGCGGGGACTCCTTCCGCTGCGATCTCAGCAGCCGTCTTGCCGAAGGCCAATACCTTGGTCTGAGCGAAGAAGTTGGACATCAGCAGGTCGTGCATGGATCCGTCACCGGTGGCAGTAGGCAGGTCTTCCTTCGGACGCGCGAAGCCGATGAAATCGGCTGGGACAATGCGGGTGCCCTGGTGCATGAGCTGGAAGAAGGCATGCTGGCCGTTGGTGCCTGGCTCGCCCCAGTAGATTTCACCGGTGCCGGTGGAGACCGCGGTACCATCACGACGCACCGACTTGCCGTTGGATTCCATGGTCAGCTGCTGCAGGTAGGCAGGGAAGCGGGACAGGTCCTCGGAGTAAGGCAGTACGGCGTGGGTTTCCGCACCATAGAACTCAGAGTACCAGACGCCCAGCATGGCCATGAGCACTGGCACGTTGGCGGCAATTGGGGTGGTGCGGAAGTGCTGGTCCATGGCGTGGAAGCCTTCGAGGAAGCGCATGAAGTCCAGTGGGCCGATGACGGCCATGAGGGACAGGCCGATGGCGGAGTCCACGGAGTAGCGTCCACCTACCCAGTCCCAGAAGCCGAACATGTTCTTGGTATCGATGCCGAACTCGGCCACCTTCTCCGCGTTGGTGGATACAGCGACGAAGTGCTTGGCAATGGCAGCTTGATCGCCGTCGAAGGCGTCGAGAAGCCAGCGCTTAGCGGCATGCGCGTTGGCGAGCGTTTCCTGTGTGGTGAAGGTCTTGGAGGCGACGATGAACAGTGTGGATTCGGGGTCTAGCTCGTCGAGGGTGGCGACCATGTCCGCTGGGTCGACGTTGGAAACGAACTTGGCGGTGATGCCAGCGACCGCGTAGTGGCGCAGCGCCTTGGCGGCCATCGCTGGGCCAAGGTCGGAGCCGCCGATGCCGATGTTCACGATGGTTTTGATGGTGTGGCCAGTGTGGCCCTGCCATTCGCCGGAGCGCAGCGCACGAGCGAAGTCGCGCATGCGACCGAGGACCTCGTGGACGTCAGCCGCCACATCCTGGCCGTCAACTTCGAGGGAGTCTTCGGCAGGCATGCGCAGCGCGGTGTGGAGGACGGCACGATCTTCGGTGTTGTTGATGTGCTCACCGGTGAACATCGCTTCGGTGCGACCCTTCAGATCGGCGGCTTCAGCGACAGCAACGAGGCGATCGATCACAGTGGAGTCCACGAGGTTCTTGGACAGGTCGACGTGCAGGCCAGCGGCGTCGAACGTCAGCTTGCTGGCGCGCTGCGGGTCGGCGTCGAAAAGCTCGCGGAGGTTGCTGTCTTTGAATGCCTCAAACTGCGTTGCAAGTTCGTTCCACTGTGTGGTGGTCGTGATATCCATGGCGCTGTTAGCTCCCAAAAGTTGCGGTTATGTAACTTCACTCCACATTAGTGCCGCCCACCGAATCCCGCTGCTAACCGAGCTTTCCCCGCCCCATTCGGAGCAGGATAGCGGCGAGAGCTGGTCCTTCTTCGCCAATTTCGTCGCGGAACTTGTTGATAATCGCCACCTCACGGGTGTGGACTAGTCGCGTACCCCCGGACCCCATTCGGGTGCGGCCGATCGCTTGGGACACCTCGGTGCGACGCTTCACTGCGTCGAGGATGACTCCGTCGAGGCGGTTGATTTCCTCGCGGTACTTCTGGATTTCGGCGTCGGAAAGTGGGTCGTCGGTGCCTGACGGCATGCGGATATCAAATTCTTCACTCATGGATATCCATTGTGCCACCTTGTCCGACCGCCCCAGTAGGCTATTAAGCATTATGGATAGCAGCTTCGGAAATGCCAGCCCATTCGGGGGACGTAGACCACAGGTGAGCAGCGCAGATGCGTTTGGATCGGCGGGGGATTTGCTGGACGGTCTCAATCCGCAGCAGCGGGCCGCGGTGGAGCATCGGGGGGTACCGCTGTTGATTGTGGCGGGTGCGGGGTCGGGTAAAACGGCGGTGCTGACCCGACGAATCGCCTACCTGATGCAACAAGGGGTGCATCCAGGTCAGATCCTGGCCATCACCTTCACCAACAAGGCCGCCGCGGAAATGCGCGAACGCGTCAGTGGTCTGGTTGGCCCAGCGGCGGAGCGGATGTGGGTGTCCACCTTCCACTCCACCTGCGTGCGGATATTGCGCCAGCAGGCCGCGCTTATCGACGGCCTGAACACCAATTTCACGATCTACGACAGTGACGATTCCAAGCGTCTCTTGACGATGATTGCCAAGGATTTCGAGCTGGACGCGAAGCGGTTCACGGCCCGTGGTTTAGCTGCTGCGATCTCGAATCACAAAAATGAGCTGGTCGGCCCCTCCGAGGCGATGAACCTGGCGGGCGGCGAGCCCTATGCCACGACCGTGGCGCGAGTCTACGACGAGTACCAGCGCCGCCTCCGCGGCTCCAACGCCGTTGATTTTGATGACTTGATCGGGGAAGTGGTGTTCCTGCTTAAGTCGCACCCCGACATCGCAGAACATTACCGCCGTCGGTTCCGCCACGTCCTCATCGACGAGTACCAGGACACCAACCACGCCCAATACGTGCTGGTCTCCACGTTGGTAGGGCGCCCCTCGGATGACCCACATGCGGTCCCGCCTGCAGAACTTGCGGTGGTAGGCGATGCAGACCAGTCCATTTACGCGTTCCGCGGGGCGACGATCCGTAATATCGAGGAGTTCGAGAAGGACTACCCAGAAGCCCGCACCATCGTACTGGAGCAGAACTACCGTTCGACCCAGACGATTCTGTCTGCTGCGAACGCGGTGATTGCGCAGAATGAGAACCGTCGTGAGAAGAAGCTGTGGACCGCGTTGGGCGAGGGCGAACCCATCACTGGGTACGTTGCCGACAACGAGCACGATGAGGCCCGCTTCGTGGCCAATGAGATTGATCGCCTGGTAGATAACGGTCTTAATTTCGGCGATATCGCGGTCATGTACCGCACGAACAACGCATCGCGCGCGCTGGAAGACGTGTTCATGCGCACCGGCATCCCCTACAAGGTGGTGGGAGGCACCCGCTTCTACGAACGCAAAGAGATCCGCGATATCGTCGCGTACTTGCGCGTGTTAGACAACCCCGGTGACGAAATGTCCCTGCGTCGTATCATCAACACCCCACGCCGAGGAATCGGCGATCGCGCGCTCGCATTCATCGGCGTGCACGCGCAGCAGCACGGCATCTCCTTTGACCAGGCGCTTATCGACGCCGCGGCGGGGGAGGTCAACCTGCTGGGTGGGCGCGGTCGCAACGCGGTTGCGCAGTTTAATGAGCTGATGGAGTCGCTTCGTGCGGACGCCCGGAACACGGTGGACGAGAGTACGGGCATGCCGAACCTAGGTGCCATTGTGTCCGCGGTGCTCGACGCCACCGGATACAAGGCCACCCTGGAGGCGTCGAACGACCCCCAGGACGGGGCGCGCCTGGACAACCTCAACGAGTTGGTCTCCATTGCACGGGAATTCTCTTCGGAAGCCGCCAACCTGCTCGCGTTCGAGGACTATGAGCCGGTGGAAGGAGAACCACTGCCGGGATCGCTGCAGGCCTTTTTGGAGCGCGTGTCCCTGGTAGCGGACTCTGATCAGATTCCAGACAACGATCAAGGCGTGGTGACGCTGATGACGTTGCACACCGCCAAGGGCCTGGAATTCCCGGTGGTGTTCGTAACGGGTTGGGAGGACGGACAATTCCCACACCTGCGGGCGTTGGGAGACCCTAAGGAGCTGGCGGAGGAGCGTCGTTTAGCGTACGTTGGGATTACCCGTGCCCGGCAGCGCCTGTACCTCACCCGCGCGATGCTGCGCAGCTCCTGGGGGAACCCGCTGACAAACCCGGCATCGCGGTTCCTCGGGGAGATCCCTTCCGACCTCATCGATTGGAAACGTGTTGAACCATCTGGAGGTGGCTGGGGTGCACCGTCGTGGGGGGCTCCCGCTCCTTCGGCCCCAGTTCGGCGCTCCAGCGTGCCACCCGCACCGAAGCGGTCGCTCAACAAGAACCTGCAGCTCGCCGTGGGGGATCGGGTCAATCACGAGAAGTACGGATTAGGCAAGGTGCAGGCTGTGTCCGGCACCGGACCGCGCGCCACAGTGACCATCGACTTTGGCTCTGCCGGGACGGTGCGGCTCATGCTCATTGGTGGCGTGCCGATGGAGAAGTTGTAACGCGGAATTTAGCGTACGGATGGGATGTTTGAGGCAAGAAAAGTACCATCCGTACGCTCGATTTCGGGGGTGGAGTAACTAGACGTTGATGCCACGGGCTGCGAGCCAAGGCACAGGATCCACTGGGGTGTTGCCGTCTGGATGGATCTCGAAGTGCAGGTGGGAGCCGGTGGAGAAGCCGCGGCTGCCCATGCCTGCAATCTTCTGGCCTGCGGTGACTTCTTGGCCGACGGTAACGTCGAGGGTCTCCATGTGGCCGTACAGGGAAACGGCGCCGTCTGCGTGGCGGATCCGGATCCAGTTGCCGTAGCCGGAAGCTGGGCCGGCATCGATCACGACGCCGTCTTCTACTGCGTAGATTGGGGTGCCGATAGCGTTGGCGATGTCAATTCCGGTGTGGATGGTGCCCCAGCGTGGGCCGAAACCAGAGGTGAAGGCGCCCTCGGCTGGCTTTGCGGTCTTTGGGGCGCGAGCCGCAAGATCGGCTGCGATGCGCTCTTGGTTGTACTGAATGGCCTTGGAGATCTGTTCATTCAGGTTGGCCATTGGCTTGAATTCGGAGATGGCGAGGATCTGAGGGGTCTCGCTGGAGATGGCGGGTGCCGCGTCTGCTGCGAGGGTGATCTGTGGCTGTACCTGCACCTCAGGACTGGTGGCCTGAGCGACGGCGACTCCGCCAGCACCTGCGGTAGAAGCAGCGCCTGTTGCGACTGCTACGAGGGCGACGCGACCTTTGGTCGTCGGCGAAACGCTCTGCTTGCGGTGGCGACCGGCGCCAGCTCGCATTGCATCCTTGTGCATGTAGCCTTCTTCCATCGTTACCTACAACTTGTAGGTTTTGTGACCATCTCGTTACCTAACGAGAGATTACGATAGCGGTTCGTTACAACCAAGGCAAGTGAATCTAATCGATTTCCGAAAAGTTATCCGGAATTAATCGGGAAAGTCTAGATGTCTGGTTGAGGGTTGACCGTTACCGTGTTGAATCAAACTCCTTAGTAATATCTCAGGAAAATCCAAGAAAGGGCAAATTTTAGATTCTTCAGACGCGCCTTGTCTCACCTCAAGGCCTGCGCGTGGCACAGTGGTGGTGATGAGTAAAAACACAAGCCCACAAGCGCGTCCGTCGCGAAAGTTGCGCGGTAGGAAACGCGATTCTGCAGCTAAAGACGTCGAAAAGAGTGCTCGGAGCGCTGCGTCTGCGACGCCGTCCGTACCTGAGCGTGACTCCAACGCGGCCCGCGTTCGGGAATTCTTGCCACTCGCACTCATCGCGAATGTGATAATTGTCTCCGCGTTGATTGTGCTAGCGCTGGCGGGGCTACTCATGACGAACTCGAGCTTCGTGGCACTGCCTGCTAGCATCGCGCAACTCTGGCTCATCTCCACAGGTGTCCCCGTGGCGAGCGACACCGCCGACCTTGGCTTCGTGCCATTACTCCCCGCGCTAGGAGTGATAGGAATCATTGCGTGGCGGGTGTACTCGGTGGTGAAGGAGCGGGTTTCTCTCGCAGATTTATACGTGTTAGCTGCCTGCATCGTAGGTGTGCCGGTGCTGCTGACCCTCACCGCGCTGGCGATGCTTGCTGACGCGGCGACCGTGCTGCCGGTGGGGATACCGAACGTCGCTCTCGCCCTTGGAAGGACAATGCTGATCCACCTGGTTGCCCTCCTCATTGGCATGGGGCCACGGCTCTGGCGGGCGCTGGAGAGGCGCTACGTTCCTGATTCTGGTCTGTTTGATACCGCACTTCTCGCAGTGAAATTCTGGGCTGGTTTGCTGGGGGCGTCCCTCGTGATGCTGGTGGGGCTGCTCGGGGCGCATGCGGGAACGGTCGGGGAGATCTACACCTCGCTGCAGCAGCCCGGCTCCGTGGCCGGTCTCACCGCGTTGAGCGTCCTGTATCTGCCTAATCTGCTCATCGGCATTGCATTCGTGCTGCTGGGTGGCGAATTCCTGGTGGCTGACGGGGTGATCAGTCTCTTCGGTATCTACCTGGTGCCTCTGCCACCACTGCCGATCCTGGGGGCCGTGCCCGGCTCGGTCTGGAGCTTCGCCTGGGTGTTCCTCCTGATTCCGCTCGTGGTGGCGGCAATCGTGCTGTACCGCCACCTAGGCGTCGCAGCTCGCCCCTTCCGTGACGTCGGCCTGGCGGGCCTATGGAGCGTACTGTTCGCGGCGGTCTTGCTCGCGCTCACCATCGGCGAGCTTGGAGGATACGGTGTCGTTGGGCCGCTGTGGTGGCTGGGGCTGCTTTCTGCGCCGGTATGGCTGTGGGGTGCCGGGCTCATCATCGCCAGCGTGGGTGCCATCCTGCGGGGTAGGGAAAAGCAGCCGCAGGCGCTTGACGACGACGATGCGCCCGCAATCGAGCCCTCCGAAGAAACCAGCGCTGACGACGACACCGCAGCTAATGAATCTGAGGAGGCTCCTGAGGAAGGCAGTGTGGAGGACTCTGCCGAAAACTCTGCCGAAGAGGCTTCCTTGCCGGAGGATGACGCTGGGGAAGACGTTGCCGAGGGCGCTGAAGATACCGAAGAAGAGGCTGGCGATGACAAGTAAACGAGTAGTCATTCTGGCTTCTGGGACGGGGTCCTTGGCTGAGGCCATCATTGCTGGTGCGGGCGAACGCTACCAGGTGGTGGGCCTGATTGCGGATCGTCCCTGCCGAGCTTTCGACGTTGCAGAAGCTACAGGTGTGGCTGCTGTGGCTGTTATATATAAGGAATACGACGACCGCGAACACTGGAACTGTGCGCTGCGCGACGCAATCGCGCGACTGAATCCGGATGTCGTGGTCTCCGCGGGCTTCATGCGGATCCTGGGGGAGCCGGTCTTGGCAGAATACGGTGGCCGGATTATCAACACTCACCCCGCGCTGCTGCCTTCATTCAAAGGCGCTCATGCGGTGCGGGACGCACTCGAGTACGGCGTCCGCGTGACCGGTTCTACGGTGCACCTCGTTGACGAGGGTGTAGATACGGGGCGGATCATTGCGCAAGCAGCCGTGCCGGTAGAAGATGGGGACACCGAGGAAACTTTGCACGAGCGGATCAAAGTGGTGGAGCGGCAACTCATTGTGCGGGTGCTGAATTCGTCGAATCCATGCGTCGCGCAATAGTATCTAAGGCGTCCAAACTTATGCACTTGGGAAAGGGCCCGCAGTTTCATGACTGAAGATCGTAAGGATATTAAGCGCGCTCTCGTGTCCGTCTATGACAAGACCGGACTTGAGGACCTCGCACGAGTACTGAATGAGGCGGGTGTTGAGATCGTCTCCACGGGCTCCACCGCTGCGAAAATCGCAGACCTGGGCATCCCCGTCACCCCGGTTGAGCAGCTCACTGATTTCCCTGAGTGCCTCGAAGGCCGCGTGAAGACCCTCCACCCCCGAGTTCACGCAGGTATCCTCGCCGATACCCGCAAGGAAGACCACCTGAATCAGCTGTCCAAGCTCGGCATCGCAGCCTTCCAGCTGGTGGTGGTGAACCTCTACCCCTTCCGTGAAACTGTTGCTTCTGGCGCAGACTTCGACAGCTGCGTGGAGCAGATCGACATCGGAGGCCCTTCCATGGTTCGCGCGGCTGCAAAGAACCACCCATCCGTCGCGATCGTCGTCGATCCTGCTCGCTACGGATCCGTCGTTGACGCCCTGGGCAAGGGGGGCTTCACCTTGCAAGAGCGTCGTGAGCTGGCCCGCGACGCCTTCCTGCACACCGCTTCCTACGACACCGCGGTGTCCGAGTGGTTCGTCTCCCAGCTTTCCGATGCGGACGTCACCTCCACGCTGCGCTACGGCGAAAACTCTCACCAGTCCGCTACCGTTACCCGCATCGGCACCAAGGGCTTGGCTAACGCAAAACAGCTGCACGGCAAGGAAATGTCCTACAACAACTACCAGGACGCCGAGGCTGCCTGGCGTGCCGCCTGGGACCACAAGCGCCCTTGCGTTGCGATCATAAAGCACGCTAACCCTTGTGGCGTGGCGGTATCCGAGGTATCCATCGCCGACGCCCACCTCAAGGCTCACGCATGCGACCCAGTGTCCGCGTACGGCGGTGTAATCGCTGTCAACCGCGAAGTCACCGTCGAGATGGCGAACCAGGTCAAGGACATCTTCACCGAGGTCATCCTCGCGCCATCCTACGAAGAAGGCGCCGTCGAAGTCCTGGCTACCAAGAAGAACATCCGCATCCTTGTCGCCGAGTACGAGGCCCCGACCGAGGAGAAGAAGTTCATCTCCGGCGGCGTCCTTACCCAGGAACCAGACCTCTACCAGGCAGAGGGAGATAAGACCGAAAACTGGCAGCTCGTCTCCGGCACCCCGCTGTCCGAGGCTGAATTGGCCGAGCTGGAATTCGCTTGGCGCTCCGTTCGCGCCGTCAAGTCCAACGCCATCATCCTGACCAAGGACAATGCGGCAGTGGGCGTCGGCATGGGGCAGGTCAATCGTGTGGACTCCGCCAAGCTCGCCGTCGAGCGCGCCAACACGCTTGCCGACGGCCAGGAGCGCGCCCGCGGATCCTACGCCGCATCTGATGCATTCTTCCCATTCGCCGACGGCCTCGAAGTGCTGATTAACGCAGGCGTCAAGGCTGTCGTGCAGCCGGGCGGCTCCATCCGTGACGCCGAGGTTATCGAAGCTGCTGAAAAGGCAGGCGTCACCATGTACCTCACCGGAGTGCGCCACTTCTCGCACTAGTTGTTGATCGGAAAAGCCGGACCAAGGTTGAACCTGGTCCGGCTTTTCTGGCCTTTTCACGTAACAGGGTGGTGCTACCCAATGGCAGCGCCACCCTTTTGTCAGTTAATGCTCGCCATTTCCCTGCGAAGCAACGCCCGCTTCCCAGGTCAGATAGCCACCGTCGAGGTTGATTGCTTCCACACCAAGGCCCGCCAATGTGCGGACGGCGATGTGGCCGCGCAGGCCCACTCGGCAGTGGACGACGACCGGGCCGCCATTAGCCAGGGCGCGGACTTCCTCAATCCGGGAGCGCAGATCATCGACCGGGATATTGACGGCACCGGGGATTGGCTCGGACTCGAACTCGCCAGGTGTACGGACGTCGATAAGCGGCATTGTGGAGGAAGTGAGCTCGTGCCACTGGATCGTTCGCTCACCTGCAACGATGTTGTCGTTGACCATGCCGATGAGGGCGACCGGATCCTTCGCCATGCCGAACTGCGGTGCATAGGCCAACTCGAGGTCAGCGAGGTCGGAGGCAGTGAGCCCGCCGGCCATGGCGGTCAGGATCACGTCGATGCGCTTGTCCACGCCCTGCTCGCCCGCAGCCTGGGCCCCGAGGATCTGATCCGTTGCGGGGTCTACCAGCAACTTGATGGTCATCTGCTTCGCGCCGGGGTAGTAGCCAGCGTGGTTCACCGGGTGGGTGTGGATCGCACGGTACTCGCGGCCAGCGGCCTTGAGTCGCTTCTCATTCCAACCCGTACCCGCGATGGCGAACCCGAACGCGCCGATGATGGAAGTGCCGTACACCGGCTTCGTGGTTACCGAACGCCCGGTGATCACGTCAGCGATGACACGACCGTGGCGGTTGGCGTTCTGCGCCAGTGGCAGCGGATTGTCGGAGCCATCGAGGAAGTCGCGCTTCATCACAGCGTCACCGAGCGCGTAGATATTCGGAACGTTGGTGCGACCGTGCTCGTCCACGAGGATGTGGCCGGACTTCGCCGTCGTAATGCCAGCGTCAGAAATGAACGCAGCGTCTGGGCGGACGCCGATGGCAGCGATGACCACGTCGGCGGGGAAGTTCTCGTCATTAGCGGTAACAGTGGTCTCGGAAATGGCAGTGACCATAGCGTTGGTGCGCACGTCGATGCCACCGTCCTGGAGGCGACGCTGCAGCAGGATGGCGATCTCTGGGTCGAAGGGCGCCATGATCTGTGGTGCGGCTTCGATCAGGGTGACAGCGAGGCCTCGGTGTTGCAGGTTCTCCGCGACCTCAACGCCGATGAACCCGCCACCGATCACTACGGCGGTCTTGACGTCCCCGGATACGAGTTCTTTGATGTGGTCCAGGTCCTCTACGGTCCGCAGCCCGGCAGCTCGCTCGATGCCCGGGATCGGTGGCGTGAAAGGCTGGGCGCCGGGGGCCAGCACCAGATCGTCGTAGGACTCGGTGGAGTCGGTGCCGGTGGCTAGGTCGCGGACCAGCACTGTCTGGGCCGTGGTGTCGATGGCGAGGACCTCGTGGCGCACCCGCACGTCAATATTGAAGCGCTCGCCGAGGGACTGCGGGGTTTGCAAAAGCAGGGCGTCGCGACTCTCGATGACACCGCCGAGGTGGTAGGGGAGGCCACAGTTAGCGAAGGAGACATAACCCGAGCGTTCGAATACGGTGATGTCGCGGGCTTCGTCGTTACGGCGCAGGCGGGTGGCGGTGGACATGCCACCGGCGACGCCGCCAACAATGATGGTGCGGGCCATTTATTTTCCTCCGAACAGTCGTGCTAGCAGGCCGGCTGGTTTCGCAGCGCGAGCCTCGGCGGTGGTCTGTGGGTTGCACTTGCAGCGCTTAGCAGGCGCTATGCCGGCCATGACCTGGTCGACATGGTTGCCACAGCCGGTCCAGGTGGTCTTATGGCATTGGGTGCATTCTACGGCACGGCACATGATGGGCTCCTTTGGAAAGGTAAGCAGTGGGGTGGTCTCCCCACCAGGTTCAATTAGGAGAACGCTAAAGTGGCCAGAGTCTATTCCCGTTTGCCATAGCGGGGGTAATGAATTCCCCGCGGTATGCTTTGTAGTTAACCGCGCTTAACTTAGGAGTTTGCCATGCACTACGACCACCTTATCGCAGGTCCTGCCATCCTTTTTGCCCCAGCCGGTCGCGCAGAAATCATCCCTAAGGCTGCGGCAAAGGCGGACATGGTGATCCTCGATCTTGAGGACGGCGCAGGGGATGTTGACCGCGAGGTGGCATACGCCAACATCCGAAACTGTGGCCTGCCCTCTGAGCGCACCATCGTCCGTATCGTGGGCCCAGATTCGCCCCACTTCCACTCCGACGTCGAGTTCGTCCGAACCACCAACTACCGCCTGGTCATGGTCCCCAAAGTGGGGGCGGAGATCCCGGCCGAGCTGGCAGGATTGCAGCTCATCGCCATGGTGGAGACGCCACAGGCCGTCGTGAAGCTGCCGGAGCTTGCCACGCACCCCGACGTCGTGGGCATGTTCTGGGGTGCGGAGGACCTGACGGTGCTGCTGGGTGGCACGCATTCGCGCCTGCTTATCGACGAGGGAGCCCCAGACACTCGTCCCGGACCGTATCGTGCTCCAATGCTCCTCACTCGAGCTCTTATGCAGATTCACGCTGCCGCGCATGGCAAGTTTGTCATCGATGCGGTGCATGCTGATTTTCGGGACGACGAAGGGCTGTTCCTGGAGGCTGCCGATGCGGCACGTTCGGGTTTCATTGGTTTTGCGTGCATTCATCCCCTGCAAGTGGACGTGGTGCGTCGAGCCTTCGCGCCAGCGCCTGAGCAGCTCGAGTGGGCGCGTCGTGTGGTGGCTGAAGCGAAGAATAACCCGGGAGCATTCAAACTGGATGGTGAGATGATCGACGCGCCGCTGATCTCGCAGGCAAAGCGGGTTGTTGCTCGTGGCAACATCTAGAGAGCAAGCAAAACTCAAGCGACGCGCCGATTTGTTAGCGGCCGCGGCGCGCATCATGGCGCGTCGGGGGTTCCATTCCACCCGACTGGCGGACGTGGGTGCTGAGGTGGGCATTTCCGGGCCGGGGGTGTTGCGCCACTTCGCTAGCAAGGATGAGCTGCTTGAGATGATGCTGGTGGATATCTCGATCCGGCTGGTGGATGGGGCGCGTGCCACGATCGCGGAGCATCAGGCGTCCGGCTCTCAGGAGCCGAGGGAACTGTTGTGGTCGCTGGTGGACCGCCATGCCGAATTTGCCTCCACGGAACCGGACATCATTCGAGTGCAGTCTCGAGAGATTCACAGTTTGGGTGATGAAGCCTTTACCAAGGTGCGGTCCTTGCAGCTGACCTATTTGGGGCTGTGGACGGATGCGCTTCAGGCGTGTCGGCCCGATCTGGATCGTCCCACCGCCCGATTGCGGGTGCAGCTGGCTGCGGGTCTGATTAACTCGGTGCGTCACGTTATTCACTGGGCGGGGGAGGAAGCCGTGCGGGAGCAGTCACGAGAAATGGCAGTGGAGGCGTTGTTGGCCTAGGTCGGGTGCTATGTCAACCAGCCCTGGAGGGGGTATTTGCAAGGGGTGATCTGGGTAACATTTGGCTGTGCGAGGAAAGTGCCAGCGTGCCGTTATTTTGCGGTTGCATGCATGCTTGCTAAGAAAAGCAACGCAAAATTAACAACCTGCAAATAGTGTTCGGGGTCACAAAAACTAAGTAGTCTCGCTTTCAAGTTAATCGTCATTAACTGAAACTTGGAAGCGAGCCCATGACAGCACCACAAACGAATCGTCAGCGACATGAAGAACTCGTATCTGAGCTGCGACGCCTGGTACACACTGCCGCCGAAGGTGGTTCCGAGCGTGCCCGCGAGCGCCACGTCAGCCGCGGAAAGCTCCTGCCGAGGCAACGCATCCAGGAACTCCTGGACCCAGGCAGTCCCTTCCTCGAAGTAGCCCCGCTAGCAGCGCACGGCATGTACGACGGCAAGGTCGCCGCAGCGGGCGCCGTCGCCGGGATCGGCCTGGTCCAGGGGCGCCGCTGCATGATCGTGGCAAATGATGCCACGGTCTCCGGCGGCACCTATTACCCCATGACGGTGAAGAAGCACCTGCGCGCCCAGGAAATCGCCGCAGAAAACCGGCTTCCCTGCATCTACCTGGTAGATTCCGGCGGAGCGATGTTGCTTAACCAAGACGAGGTGTTCCCGGATCGCGACCACTTTGGCCGCATCTTCTTCAACCAAGCCCGCATGTCCGCAGCAGGAATCCCACAAATCGCAGCGGTGCTGGGCTCGTGCACCGCCGGTGGTGCCTACGTGCCGGCCATGTCAGACGAGGCCGTGATTGTGAGAGAACAAGGCACCATCTTCCTGGCCGGCCCGCCCCTGGTGAAGGCAGCTACCGGCGAGGACGTCACCCCAGAGGATCTCGGCGGCGGTGACCTGCACTCCAAGACTTCCGGTGTGACCGACCACCTCGCACTCGATGACGCTGATGCACTTCACCGAGTTCGCAAGATCGTGGACACCTTCCCGCAGGACAAGGCCCCCGAATGGGATGTGGCAGCGCCGAAGGACCCGATTCGCCCGCAAACCGACCTCTATGACGTGGTGCCCGTCGACGCGAAGGTGCCCTACGACGTCCACGAGGTCATCGAAATCCTCGCGGACGGTGGCGACTACCAAGAATTCAAGTCCGAGTACGGCACCACCCTCGTCACCGCGTTCGCTCGCATCTACGGTCACCGCGTGGGCATCATCGCTAACAACGGCATCTTGATGGGGGAGTCCGCGCTCAAAGGAGCTCATTTCATCGAGCTGTGCGATCAACGCGGGATTCCGCTGATCTTCCTCCAAAACACCACCGGCTTCATGGTTGGCCGCGAGTATGAGGCCGGGGGTATCGCCAAGCACGGGGCGAAGATGGTTAATGCCGTCGCTACGGCGCGGGTACCCAAATTCACCGTGGTGATCGGTGGCGCTTTTGGTGCCGGAAACTACTCCATGTGTGGCCGCGCCTACAGTCCCCGCTTCCTCTGGATGTGGCCCAACGCCCGGATCTCCGTGATGGGTGGCCCGCAAGCCGCCATGACCATGTCCACCGTCCGTCGCAACCAGATCGAACGTCAAGGAGGCACCTGGTCGGCGGAAGAACAAGAAGAGTTCGAAAAGCCGATCCGCGAGAAGTTCGAGCGCGAATCCGACCCGTATTACTCAACGGCCCGGCTATGGGACGACGGCGTCATTGACCCTGCTGACACCAGGCGTGTGCTGGGCCTTGCCCTCGATACCGCCGCCGGTGCCCCGCTACCCGACACCAGCTTCGGTGTCTTCCGGATGTAGGAGAAACTGCCATGATCGATACCGTACTTGTTGCCAACCGCGGCGAAATTGCCTGTCGCGTCATCCGGACCCTGAAACAGCAGGGCGTGACCTCCGTTGCCGTTTACTCCGATGCTGACGCCGACGCCCCACACGTGCGCGACGCTGACATCGCCATCCACATCGGCGCCTCCCCAGCACGCGAATCCTACCTGGTGATCGACAAAATCATCGACGCCGCTAAGCGGTCCGGCGCCCAGGCGATCCACCCAGGCTACGGGTTCCTCTCCGAGAACGCTGAGTTTGCTCAGGCGTGTGCGGATCACGGCATCGTGTTTATCGGCCCACCCGCAGCAGCGATTGAAGCGATGGGGGACAAGATTTCCGCCCGCGCAGCGGTGGAAGCCCGCAACGTCCCCACTGTCCCCGGCATCTCCCGCCCCGGACTCACCGACGAGGAGATCCTCGCTGCCGCCCCCGGCATCGGCTTTCCTGTTCTCATCAAGCCATCCGCTGGTGGCGGGGGCAAGGGCATGCACCGGGTGGATCGAATCGAAGAGTTGGCCGAGGCTCTCACCACTGCGCGTCGTGAAGCGGCGGGCGCTTTCGGTGACGACACCCTCTTCCTCGAGCACTTCGTGGACACCCCACGCCATATCGAAGTGCAGGTCATGGCCGATTCCCACGGCAACGTGATCCACCTGGGGGAGCGCGAGTGCTCGCTGCAGCGTCGCCACCAGAAGGTGATTGAGGAGGCGCCGAGCCCGCTTCTCGACGCCGATACCCGCGCCGCGATCGGCCAAGCCGCATGCGATGCCGCCCGATCCGTAGGCTACGTCGGAGCCGGAACCGTGGAGTTCATCGTGCCGTCGAAGCAGCCGGACAAGTTCTACTTCATGGAAATGAACACCCGCCTGCAGGTCGAGCACCCCGTGACTGAGGAAGTCACCGGCCAGGACCTCGTGGCGCTGCAGCTAGCAGTTGCCCGCGGCGAGGAGCTGCCCGTTTCCCAGAGCGATATCCAGCTGACCGGCCACGCCATCGAAGCCCGCATCTACGCCGAAGATCCGGCACAAGGCTTCTTACCGACGGGTGGGCGAGTGGTGAAGGTGACCGCGCCTTCCGGCGCGGGTGTCCGCGTCGATTCCGGTATCGCGGACGGCTCTGACATCTCCTCGCTCTATGACCCAATGCTGATGAAAGTGATCGTGCACGGGGCAGATCGCGCCGAAGCCCTTACCCGGTTGGACAAGGCGCTAGCAGACACCACCGTCGCCGGTATCACCGTCAACACCGATTTCTGCCGCTACCTGATGAAGGTGCCTGAAGTGGTGGCCGGCGACCTGGACACCGGGCTGCTCGACCGCGTCACCGACGGCTATCAACCCACCACCATCACCGACGACGCCCTCGTCGCAGCAGCCATGATGTGGCTCGCACAGCGCTGGCCAAGCGGGCCGGTGTCCGCATGGGCCACCCCTGACGCCTGGCGCGCCGGGCGCACTGCCGCACAACAGATCCGCTTCGCCCATAGTGCGGAAAACACCCTGGTCACCATAGTCGGATCGCCGACTGGAGCCGAAGTTACCGTCCATGACCACATCGCGGGAAACACCACCGACACTGATGAACGGCAGCCCGTCACCGTCTCCGCCACCATCCATCAGGTGGGACAGCTCTGGCGCGTCACTATCAATGGTGTCTCTGCCCAGTGGTCTGTCACGGAGATGGCACCGGACTTCGGGCACCTCGTGCTCGCAGGCCCCACCGGCACCTACGAGCTGCGCCGTACC
The DNA here is from genome assembly GCF_055583565.1 of Corynebacterium sp. NPDC104732. Classification (NCBI taxonomy): domain Bacteria; kingdom Bacillati; phylum Actinomycetota; class Actinomycetes; order Mycobacteriales; family Corynebacteriaceae; genus Corynebacterium; species Corynebacterium sp. NPDC104732. Next base: position 213,967 of record NZ_JBVJNS010000002.1, on the reverse strand, counting down.
GAAGTGGTCCGCTCTGCCGGCGACGATGCCTCCGACGGTGACACCAACCTCACCTCGCCTATGCCCGGTACCGTCACCGCGCACTCCGTGGCCGAGGGAGCACCAGTCCAAGCCGGGGACGCGGTCCTAGTGGTGGAGGCCATGAAGATGGAACACACCCTTAAGGCTGCTGTCGACGGCACCGTCACATTCCACGCCCAGCCGGGAGAACAGGTTCCGGCCGGAAAACTACTTGCCACCGTTAACCCAGAAAAGGACTAGAACAATGACTGACATCAACATCGCTGACCTGCCAGAAGAGTACCGCGAGCTGCAGACCGTTGTGCGCGAGTTCGCCAACGAAGTAGTCGAGCCCGTGTCCTACCAGCACGACAAAGACCACACCTTCCCGTACGAAGTTGTCTCCGGCATGGCCGAGATGGGGCTGTTTGGCCTGCCCTTCCCAGAAGAAGTCGGTGGCATGGGCGGAGACTACCTCTCTTTCGGCATCGCCCTGGAAGAGCTAGCTCGCGTGGACCAATCCGTAGCCATCACCCTGGAGGCCGGCGTCGGCCTTGGCGCCATGCCGATCTTCCACTTCGGTAATGACGCCCAAAAGGACAAGTGGCTCCCCGAGCTCACCGCTGGCACCAAGCTCGCTGGATTCGGACTCACCGAACCAGGCGCGGGGTCCGACGCCGGAGCCACCCGCACCACCGCCGTCGAAGATGGCTCCGACTTTGTGATCAACGGCTCCAAGCAGTTCATCACCAACTCCGGCACGTCGATTACCTCCCTCAACACCGTCACCGCCGTGACCGGCGAGAAGGACGGCAAGAAGGAAATCTCCACCATCATCGTGCCCACCGACACCTCTGGCTTCGTTGCAGAACCCGCCTACGACAAGGTCGGTTGGAACGCCTCCGACACCCACCCGCTGACCTTCACGGACTGCCGCGTCCCGCAGGATAACCTGCTCGGCGAGCGCGGCCGGGGCTTCGCGAACTTCCTCTCTATCCTTGCCGAGGGGCGCGTTGCCATCGCGGCACTGGCTACCGGCGCGGCACAGGGCTGCGTGGACGAATCCGTCAAGTACGCCAAGGAACGCACCTCCATGGGCCGCGCGATCTCCGAATACCAGGCCATCTCCTTCAAGATCGCCCGAATGGAAGCTCGTGCCCACACCGCGCGCTTGGCCTGGATGGCAGCAGCCGCCCGCATGGCCAAGGGCCTGGACTTCCGCAAGGAAGCGTACATCGCCAAGATGGTGTCCTCCGAGGCAGCGATGGACAACGCCCGCGACGCCACCCAGATCCATGGCGGCTACGGCTTCATGAACGAATACCGCGTCGCCCGCCACTACCGCGATTCCAAGATCCTGGAGATCGGCGAAGGCACCACCGAAGTTCAGCTCATGCTGATCGCACGCGAGTTGGGACTGTAACCATGGCCGATATCGTTCAGCGCGGACTGTGGTTCGAGGAATACGAGGAAGGCGCCCGCTACCTGCACCGCCCGGGCCGCACCGTCACGGAAGCCGATGACGTGGTGTTCACCACCCTCACCATGAATACGCAGCCACTGCATCTCGACGCACACTGGTCCTCCCAACAACCAGGATTCGGTGGTGAGCGCCTGGTGAACTCCATGTGGACACTCTCGACCGTGGTGGGCCTGTCCGTGGGACAACTCACCCTCGGCACCATCGTTGCCAACCTCGGGTTCGAGGAAATCTCCTTCCCGAAGCCGATGTTCCACGGCGACACCCTCTACGCAGAAACGGTGTGCACTGCCAAGCGACTATCCAAGTCCCGCCCCGGCCAAGGCATCGTGGAACTCGAGCACATCGGGCGGAACCAACACGGCGATATCGTCTGCAAAGCAGTTAGAAAAACCTTGGTCCAGTGCAATCCGGAGGGAACGTCATGAGTACCTGGACCCCCACCGGCCCTGCCATTCTCTTCACCCCGGCTGACCGCCCCGACCGCTTCCACAAAGCAGTCGAACGCGCCGACATGGTCATCCTCGACCTCGAAGACGGGTGCCAGCCTCACAACCGCGAGCAGGCGCGCCGGGCCATCGAATCCTGCGACCTCGACCCTTCTCGGGTGATCGTGCGCATCAACCCGCCAAGCAGCACCGACGGCGCCCTCGACCTCGTCTGCGTGTCAGAAACAAACTTCCGCCAGGTGATGGTGTCAAAGGCGGAAGGTGCGCAGGACATCCAGGCCGTCAGCGCCGTGCTTGCCGACGCCCACATCATCGCCCTCATTGAAACCCCACTCGGGGTCCTGCGAGCCGATGAAGTTGCCGCCACCAATGGGGTAGTGGCGATGTTCTGGGGAGCAGAAGACCTGGTAGCTGGCCTTTCCGGTACCGCCTCGCGGCACAAGGATGGCAGCTACCGGGACGTCGCAAAGCATGCCCGTGCGCGCGTCCAGCTCGCCGCCGCCGCATTCGGTAAGGCCGCCCTCGACTCCGTTTTCGTCGACATCCCCAACACCGAGGGCCTTTCTGCCGAAGCTGAGGACGCAGCGGCACTTGGCTACGCCGCCACCGTGTGCATCCACCCCTCCCAGGTCGACGTGATCCGGGCCGCCTACCAGCCCACCCCAGAACAACTCGATTGGGCGACCCGCCTGCTTAAGGAAGCCCAGCAGCACCGCGGCGCGTTCCGATTCGAAGGACAGATGGTCGACGAACCCCTGTTCCGTCAAGCACAAGCAATCCTTAGCCGAGCACACGCAGAAAGTTAACCACCATGACCCTCAAGACTCAGTCAACTTCTTACGGATCCATCGTCGTGGATGATAAGGGCCAGCTCATGTCCCACGTGATCGGGGCAGGCGTCGACCAAGGTGCAGCCCCACTACGCGAAGAAACCCTCGGCCAGATTCTGCGTCAGATGGTGGAAAAATACCCGTCCCGCGACTGCATCGTCGACGTATACGCAGACGTATCGTTTACCTACGAACGTTTCTACAACCGCGTACTCCGCCTGGCCAGCGCCCTGATTCGCGCCGGCTACCGCAAAGGCGATCGCGTCGGCATCTGGTCGACCAACCGCTGGGAATGGCTGGTCGTGCAGTGGACGTGCCACCACCTCGGCCTGGTGCTGGTCAACATCAACCCGGCCTACCGCCAATCCGAACTCAACTACGTGCTGGAAAAAGCAGGCGTGAAACTGGTGTTCGCGGCGCGACGCTTCAAGGACTCCGAATACCGCACGATGCTCAACGAAGCCCGCAAGCAACGCGGATCCAAACTTCAGGAAGTGATCTACTTCGGATCCTCCGACTGGTACGACGCGATGCACGGGGAGATCGATGACCTGTCCGAATACGTTGCTGAGGTCAAGAACACCGACCCGATCAACATCCAGTTCACCTCGGGAACCACGGGCTTTCCCAAAGGCGCCACCCTGTCTCACCGCAACATTTTGAACAATGGCTTTTTCGTCGGTGAGATGCTGAACTACACCGAAGAGGACCGCGTGTGTGCGCCCGTGCCATTCTTCCACTGCTTCGGCATGGTTATGGCCACAATCGGGATCTTCAGCCACGGTGGATGCCTCATCGTGCCGGCCCCCTCCTTCAAGCCACGCGAAACCCTCATGGCGGTGCAGGCCGCGAAGGCAACCTCACTGTATGGTGTGCCGACGATGTTCATCAAGGAACTCGATGAGGCCCACGACCATGAAGAATACGGCTCCCCGTATGGCCTTAGTACCCTGCGCACAGGCATCATGTCCGGCACCTCCTGCCCGTCCAAGACCATGCGCGAAGTCATGGACAAGTTCAACATGCAGGAAATCTCTATCTGCTATGGCATGACCGAAACCTCTCCGGTGTCCTTCCAGACGCGCTCGGACGCGCCACTGGAAAAGCGCGTGAACACGGTGGGGCAGATCATGCCGCACATCGAATGCAAGCTCGTGGACGAAAAAACCGGTGAGACCGTCCCCGTCGGCACCCAGGGCGAAATCTACGTCCGTGGCTACTCCGTGATGCAGGGCTACTGGGAGCACCCAGAAAAAACCGCAGAGGCAATCAGTGAAGATGGCTGGATGCGCTCGGGTGACCTCGGCACCCTCGACGAGGACGGTTACCTGATGGTGACCGGCCGACTCAAGGACATGCTGATCCGTGGCGGCGAAAACATCTACCCACGCGAGATCGAAGAATTCCTCTTCACCCACCCAGATGTGGTTGACGCGCAGGTCATCGGTGTCCCAGACGACAAGTACGGCGAAGAGATCATGGCGTGGATCATCCTGCGCGACGGGGTAGAAGACCTCACCGTTTCAGACGTTGCCGAATTTGCACAAGGCAAGCTCTCTCGCCACAAGATCCCGAAATACGTCCACATCGTCGATTCCTATCCGATGACCGTGTCTGGCAAAGTCCGTAAAGTCGAGCTGCGCGAGATGGCGCCGCGCGTATTGGGGTGGGTCTAATGGATAAAATTCGTTCCTCCGTCCGCGACCTCGTCGGGGACCTGGTTAAGGACGGCATGACCATCGCCGTCGGGGGCTTTGGCCTCTGTGGCGTCCCCTTCCTCCTCATCGAAGCTTTGCGTGACGTAGGACGGCGCGATCTCACCGTGGTGTCCAACAACATGGGTGTCGATGGCAAGGGCCTCGGCCTCCTGCTGGAAAACAACCAAGTCCGCAAGGTGCTTTCCTCCTACGTGGGGGAGAACAAAGAGTTCGCACGTCAATTCCTGGCCGGCGAACTGGAGGTGGAATTCAACCCGCAGGGCACGCTCGCTGAGCGACTTAGAGCAGGTGGCGCAGGTATTCCGGCGTTTTACACAGCCACGGGCGTCGGCACGCTTGTTGCAGAAGGCAAACCGACCGTGACTTTTGACGGCCGGGAGTACGTGATGGAACGGGGCATCGTTGCTGACGTCGCCCTCGTCCACGCCTACCAAGGCGACGAGGCCGGAAACCTGATCTACCGGCGCACGGCCCGCAACTTCAATCCGCTGTGCGCTGAATCTGGCGTGGTCTCCATCGCAGAGGTAGAGCAGCTCCTGCCTGTCGGTGAAATCGACCCCGACCACATCCACACCCCAGGCGTCCACATCGACTACTTGGTTACCACCGACCTGGAGAAACAGATCGAACAACGAACAGTGAGGAGCCGATAATGCCGTGGACACGAGACGAAATGGCGGCTTTAGCCGCCAGCGAACTTAACGACGGCGACTACGTCAACCTCGGGATCGGTATCCCCACGATGGTTGCCAACCATCTGCCACCGGGGGTGAAAGTGGTGTTGCAGAGCGAAAACGGCATCCTCGGTATGGGACCATTCCCTCTTGAGGGGGAAGAGGACGCCGACATTATCAATGCCGGGAAACAAACTGTCACCCTGATCCCGGGCGCGGCAACATTTGATTCTGCAACCAGCTTTGGGATGATCCGCGGTGGCAAAGTGAAAATGGCCGTCCTGGGAGCGATGGAAGTATCCCAGAATGGAGACCTGGCCAACTGGATGATCCCAGGAAAAATGGTCAAAGGCATGGGCGGCGCCATGGACCTCGTCGCGGGAACCCCACGAGTTGTCGTCATCACGGAGCATGTCTCCAAGAGCGGCACCCCGAAACTCGTGCGCGAATGCTCCCTCCCGCTCACGGGCGTCCGGGTTGTACAGCGCATCATTACTGACCTCGGACTCTTCGACGTCGCCGACGACCACCTCGTCCTCCGGAGGCTCGCCCCAGATGTCACCCTCATGGACATCGAAAAGAACACCGAAGCCGCCTATGTCGTGGAGTTGGAAGACTCGAACCCAGTGTGAGGGAGGCAACCTATGACTAACTCATTTTTCACCCGTATCAGCGGCGACACGTACGCCCCGACGATCCATGCCGAAGGTGCGTGGTCCACGGAGGATTACCATTTTGCGTCGCTTGCGGGTTTGATGACGCATGTGATTGAGCAACACCGCGTTCAGCATGATGGTGGGAAGCTCGATCTGAGCCGGATTTCCTTCGATATTCTTGGTCGGTTGCCGTTCCAGGAAGTCTCCATCGAGGTGGAGGTAAAACGCCCTGGTCGCACGATTGAGCTGGTTGAAGCGGTGGCGACGATTGGGGATCGGCCGGTGATTATCGCGCGCGCCTGGTACCTCATGCCGTCTGATACTGCTGATGTGGCGGGCGTAGAGTACGAGGCTTTGCCGGCGCCGGAGGAGTGCCCGGAGCGGCCGTTTAGTCAGGACTGGGGCGGTGGCTACATTGCGCAGGTGGTGGCGCGACAGGCCGTCGAGAAGCGTGCTGGGCGCGGTGCGACGTGGCTGACGTCGCCAAATACGCTTGTCGACGGCGATACCCCTATCGCAATCGCGGAGTTTATCAATCGTGTTGACCCGGCCAACGGCATCAATCCGCGGCAGTCGCCCAAAGAGTGGGCCTTCCCGAATGTGGATTTGACCATCCACTTGTTCCGGCAGCCAGCGGGGGAGTGGACGGGTCTGGACACCGCGGTGTCTTGGGGTGCCCACGGCATCGGGCTGACTGCATCAACGCTGCATGACATTCACGGCCCGGTGGGGCGCGCGGAACAGTCGCTGACTCTTAGGAAGATGTAGGTGGGGTCAGCTGTAGAGCCCCTGGTAGTCGATGTCGGCGAGTGCTTGCAAGGATTCTTGCGGTACCTCGATTTTTAGGCTGCGGTCTTGTCCGCCGATGATGTAGCTGCTCTCGGTCAGTGCTTGGCTGTCGAGGGCAATGGGGATTTCGGGTTGTAATCCGATTGGGGTCACTGCGCCTTGCTGCATGCCGGTTACTTCGAGCGCGCGGTCAGCCGGCATGAAGGACGACTTTCCTCCCAGTGCCCTTTTTAGCCCTGAGTTCCCGATGCGGCGGTGAGCAGGGACCATAACGAGGCGTGGTTGCCGTTCGCCCTCGATTTTGGTTTCCACTAGCAGCGCATTGAGGCAGCGCTCTAGTGGAACGTGGTAGCGTTCGGCGAACTCAGCGGTATCCGAGAAGTTCGGATCGATGAGGTGGACGCGAGCGTTGAGTCGTGTGAGGAGCTCGCACACGCTGGTGGGGTAGTGTTCTGAAGGGTCGACGGTCTGAGCGCCGTAAGGGGTGAGTTCGAGCATGATAACCACTCCGGTTTGATAAAATAGGTTACATGTTTACTATAGCGAACTCTTGAGGGTGGTGGAGGTTATGGCCAATGAGTTAGCGGCGAGCATCGGTGCTGCGGTGAAGCGGTTGCGTGGCCAGCGAGGTATGAGTGCGACTGATCTAGCGCGCCGTGCTGGGGTGGGCAAAGCGACCCTGTCACAACTGGAATCTGGGACCGGCAATCCGACGGTGAGTACGCTCGATTCTTTGGCAGTCACGCTCGGGGTACCGTTGGGCGACCTCATTGAGCGTAACGACGTAGGCCAGGACACCTATGTTCCGGCCCGAGATTTTCCTGATGATGCACCGCACCACCATCTGATTCATCGAATCCCGTTGCCTGGTGGCCCTGAGGTGTGGGTGTTCGCTCTCCCGCCACACACCACGTTCTCTGGGGTGCCTCATTCAGCCGGTACTGTGGAGTCATTCTTTGTTCTCAGTGGTGAGGTGTTGGTGCGCACCTCCGCGCAGAACCATAAGTTGTCGGTTGGTGATTACGTCAGTTTCGATGGGCAACAACCGCATAGTTACCAGACGGAGCAACAAGCTGCCTCAATGTTGGTGCTGTTAAGCTCCGCCCGGTAGAAGCGAAAGACTGTTACCGGTTGGTTACCTCACCGAACGGTCTGGCAAGTTGTGCGAGCACCAGTGGTTTTGCAGCGAATACTGCGCCCGCGGTCACCAGCAGAGATACCAGGAATAACCCGACACCAAGCCAGCCGCCATCCGGGGAGGCAGCGAACATGTGCCCCAGGTTCTTCTTCATGCCCGTCGCGAATACCAGGAATACGTGGCCGACGATGAAGAGCACGAAGTACACCATGGTGGGGAAGTGGATCTTGCGGGCAACCTCCACCGGGAAGAACGTCCAGGCGTTCGGCCACCAGTTGCTCATACGGAAGCCCGTCGCTGCGGCGAGCGGGGCGGCCACGAACACGGTGACAAAGTAGGCCACCTGTTGCAGCGCGTTGTAGTGGATCCAACCATTTTCAGCCGGCCAGTCCATAGCGAGGTACTGCAGGGCCGCGGATGCCATGTTCGGGAAAACATCAACGCTTGTCGGGACGATGCGCATCCACTGCCCGGTCGCAAACAGCAGCACGAGAAAGACAACGCCGTTGAGTAGCCACAGCAGGTCCATGCTGGTGTGGAACCAGATGGTCAGCGATACCTTCTTGCCCGACTTCGACGTGAAATACGCCGGAGGTTTGCGCTCGCCACGAATCTGCAGGCCCGTCCGAATAATCAACGTCATGAGGAAGAAGTTGAAAAAGTGCGACCAGCCGAGCCACGCTGGCAATCCCACAGGGGTGTTGTCCGGAGTTTGCGCCACACCGGGGTACCTCGCGATGAAATCTGCGGCTGCGCCAGCCACAACAGCACGGGCAGCAAGGATTGCCACCGCGAGCAGAACCATCAGCCCCACTCCGGCGCCGATAGCCTTAGCGAACCACGCCGGGCGCTCCCGACGAGGCTCCGCAGGCTTTTCTTCCGCTGGCTTTTCTGCCGCTGGCTTTTCGACGACCGGGCTTGGCGCCTCCACCACCGGAAAATCCTCCGGCCCTGGAGCCGATTCGACTTGCGCTGTTGCCACTTCTGGCCACGGCGCCCCACCTGGGATGCGTGGGAGGCCACGGCGTAGCGTGATCTCGGTGTAGTGAACGCGCGCTGCAGCTACTGCCAGGGGTTCCGGAGCGGCGGTGGCTGGTTCCTCGGCTATCGCCAGGTCAGCGAACTCGATTTCTGGCCACTGCTCACCACCATGAATGCGGGGAAGACCGCGTCGTAACGCCTGCTGCTTAGTGGGGAGCTCTGGGGCTGGTGCAGCTGGTTTTGGCGGGGCCGGGGGAGTGTGCATGCCCTCAGGAGGCCAGGGGTCGCCGCCCGGAATACGGGGCAAGCCCCTTCTTAAAGTGGGGGCACTCATTTGCGGGCCTCGATTTCTTCGATGAGCTTCGGGACGATCTCGAAGACGTCACCGACGATGCCGAAGTCCGCGATCTCGAAGATCGGAGCCTCGGGATCCTTGTTGATCGCCACGATATTCTTGGAGGTTTGCATACCCGCCAGGTGCTGGATTGCCCCGGAAATACCGAGGGCGATGTACAGGTCCGGGGAGATGGACACGCCGGTTTGTCCCACCTGGGCGCTGTGCTCGATGTAGCCTGCGTCGACGGCTGCGCGGGAGGCTCCCAGAGCAGCCCCCAGGGAGTCGGCCAGTTGGCCGGCGAGTTCGAAACCTTCCTTGGAACCGAATCCGCGCCCACCGGAGACCACCCGCTTGGCACCCACCAACGCCGGCCGACCGGTGTTCACCTCAGCCGGGGAGCTGCTCACGACGGTGGCTAGGCGTCGCTCGCTTTGTTCAGGAGTCACCTCGAGTGGGGAGCCTGCGCCTTTGGCTGATCGCTCTGCGACAGCCCCCTTGCGGAGCGTCACCACCGGGCAGCCAAATGTTGGGGCGGAAGTCACGGTGAATCCGCCACCGAAAACGGAGTGCTGCATGATGATGCCTTCTTCATCGCGGGAGATGTCAATGGCGTCCGTTGCCAGCGCAAGCTTCAACCGAACCGCCAGGCGAGCGGCAATATCTCGGCCAGCTACTGAGTGAGACACCAGGATGGCTTCCGGTGAGTGCTCTTTGTAGATGTGCACTGCGGCGTCGATAAGCTGCTCAGCGGTGGTGGTGGCGATACGGTCGGCGCCGAGTTCAGCGAGGTTTCCGGGGTCGCCGGCCACGAGCGCGATTGGTTCGCTGAGCTGCGCGGCCGCCCCCAGGAGTTCCGCAGCGGTGGGGGCGATGGCGCCACCCAAGTCGGTATCGATGATGGCGAGAGTAGACATGGTGGCTCCTTATTTGATGAGGGAGTTGGCGGCCAGGAAATCGGCGATCTGCGCGGCAGCGGTACCGTCGTCGGTGATTTTGACACCTGCCTTGCGAGGAGGACGCTGTGACGCCTCCGTCATAATCAACCGCGGATGGGAGAAATCAAGTGGATCCACCCCAATATCAGCGCAGGTGAGCTTAGTAATCTGCTTTTTCTTCGCTGCCATGATCCCCTTGAAGTTCGGGTACCGGGGGTCCGGGAAAGACTCCGTGATAGACACCACCGCCGGCAAATCAGCTTCCATTTGGAAGTCCCCCTCCTCCGCCGAGCGAGTGCCTTGCACCTTTCCGTCAACCTGCAGTTGCGTGAGCTGCGTGAGGTGCGGCCAATTAAGGTGCTCAGAAATCATCGTGGGGAGCACACCAGCGTTGCCGTCGGTGGACAGATTGCCAGCAATAACGAGGTCATAGCCTTGCTTCTCGACGGCCCTAGCCAGCACCTCCGAGGTGAGAGATAGATCCGCGCCCCTCAGTTCTTCGTCGGTGATGAGGACGGCCTCGTCAGCTCCCATAGCAAGGCCTTTGCGGATGCTCTTTTCAGCCGTGGCAGGCGCCATCGCAAGGAGGTGTACCTCGTCACCGTCACCTTTGAGGGCAAGGGCGGCCTCGACGGCGCGCTCGCAGATCTCATCGAGGACATTCTCAGCGCCGTCACGGTCAACGAGGCCAGTTTCGAGCGTGATGTTGCGGTCACCGTAGGTATCCGGGACTTCTTTCGCCAAGACTGCGATTCGCATAATGCATCCTTTCCGCCGGTAAGGGACCATGCGGGAGATTTCAGTTAACGGTCATTAACTAACTTAGTGCATTTTATGTGATCTAGGCAACGTTTTGCGGGAATTAGTGGAGTCGGGTGGCGTGGTTCTGGCGGGGGTCGCGTAGAAATTCGAGACCTGTTTTTCGAGAGTGGGGGATGAAAACCGTCATTTCGGTGAATCTAGGGCACTTTTACTCCGAGTCTCGAATTCCAGGACTCGCACTCAAGGGGCAAGGCAGCAGGGGTGCCTTGTTGTGGAGAAAATCGAGCGTACGGATGGGATGATTTTTGCCCGAAAAATCCCATCGGTACGCTAAATTCCGTTGGAAACCAAAAACCCTCACCCGAAGGTGAGGGTTTTTGGAACCTGTGCCGTGTCACGATTGTCAGCGGCACAAGCTCGCTGTGTTATCGATTAGCCGCGGGCCGTAACCTGCGGCAGAGCGTTTTTTGCGTAAACTCAGTCGACTTAACGGCTGGTGAACGGCAGGAGAGCCATCTCGCGTGCGTTCTTCACGGCGGTAGCAACCTGGCGCTGCTGCTGTGGGGTCAGGCCCGTGACGCGACGAGAGCGGATCTTGTGGCGGTCAGAGATGAAAAGGCGAAGGGTGTTGATGTCCTTGTAATCGACCTTCTCAACGCCTGCAGCCTTGAGTGGGTTCTTCTTTGGGCGGCGGGACTGCTCGATCCGCGCCTTCTTCATGTTGGTGCGCTTCATTTTAAGCAAATCTCCCTATTACCAGCTGGACTTACGGACGCCCGGCAGCTCACCGCGGTGAGCCATTTCGCGAACGCGAACACGGGACAGGCCGAACTTACGAAGGAAGCCGCGTGGACGGCCGTCAGCAGCGTCGCGGTTGCGGACGCGAACTGGGGAGGCGTTACGTGGCTGACGGTTCAGTTCGAACTGAGCGTCGAGACGCTCTTCGTCAGTGGAGTTAGGGTTCTTGATAATAGCCTTGAGCTCAGCGCGACGCTCCGCGTAGCGGGCGACGATTTCCTTGCGCTGCTCGTTCTTGGCGATCTTAGACTTCTTAGCCATAGATTATCGCTCCTCGCGGAATTCGACGTGCTTGCGGACGATCGGATCGTACTTCTTCATGGTCATACGGTCCGGGTTGTTGCGCTTGTTCTTACGGGTGACGTAGGTGTAACCGGTGCCAGCCGTAGACTTCAGCTTGATGATTGGACGGATATCGTTACGTGCCATGGGTTAGATCTTCTCCCCACGTGCGCGGATCTGAGCAACGACGGACTCGATGCCGTCGCGGTCGATGACCTTCAGACCCTTGGTGGACACGGTCAGGGTGATGGTGCGGCCCAAAGAAGGCACAAAGAACTTACGACGCTGCACGTTAGGGTTCCAACGGCGAGAGGTGCGTCGGTGCGAGTGGGACACGGACTTGCCAAAACCTGGCTTCCGTCCCGTTACCTGGCAAATAGCCGACATAACTTTCTTTCTCCTAGCCGCCCACGCTCTAACTAGACGAAAGGTGCCGCGCCTAACCTACTGGTCAGGGGCACATCGATGTCAGCTGAGGAGGGCGAAAACGAATATTTCGACAACAGCAAGGGAAAACCTTACCGGTTGCAGGCCGAAAAACCTAATCGCCTAGTGGGGCATGCTTCACGACGTCACATCCTTCACAATACCTATCTACTGTCGCGGAGCCGGGTTCGCGTTAGCGTTAGGGGATTGGGTGGGATGGCCGTCGATAAGCCATGGCGATTTCTTCTGCGCCGTCCGGGCGTGTATAGTTTTTGCGGTGCTGGCTATGCAGTCAGCGTTATCTTGTCAATCCCAACTCAGGCACGATCGGCGCATAGAGCGTGCAGAAGCGACCTGAAGTTCAATCCTGAGGGAAACTATATGAAGAAGGATATCCACCCGGATTACCACCCAGTGGTGTTCCAGGACGCAGGTACTGGTTTCAAGTTCCTGACCAAGTCCACCGCTAAGTCCGACCGCACCGTCGAATGGGAAGACGGCAACGAGTACCCACTGATCGTGGTTGACGTTACCTCTGAGTCCCACCCATTCTGGACCGGCGCACAGCGTGTCATGGACACCGCCGGCCGTGTCGAGAAGTTCAACCAGCGTTACGGCGCACTCGCTCGCCGTAAGAAGAACAAGTAAAGAAGGAGGGAAAACAACATGGCAGTTCCAAAGCGTCGTATGTCGCGTGCTAACACCCACGCACGTCGTTCCCAGTGGAAGGCTGACAATGTCGCCCTCCAGACCGTCAAGATCGACGGCCGCGAGGTACAGATTCCTCGCCGCCTGGTCAAGGCAGCTCAGCTCGGTCTCGTAGACGTCGAGCAGTTCTAAGCACTTACTGCGCCTAGACCCATTAAGCCGGTCCAATTCTGATGTTGATATCAGGATTGGATCGGCTTTCACTTATACCTATACAATAGAATCATTTAGAAACCCCGGTGACTTCCTTAAGGGAGAAGTCGGTGCTCATCCTGGTTGTGGAATCGCAACCCTTGTAGTCAGGCGTAAGAGTAAAGAATGAAACTTCTTGTTGTTGATGACGAGCAGGCCGTCCGCGAATCGCTTCGTAGGTCCCTCACCTTCAATGGGTATGAGGTCTTGCTGGCCGACAACGGTGCCGCAGCGCTGGAACTGATCCATAAGGAACAGCCAGACCTGGTCATCCTGGACGTAATGATGCCGATTCTGGACGGCTTGGAAGTGTGCCGCAAGCTGCGTAGCGGTGGCGACAATCGACCAATCTTGGTTCTTACCGCCCGTGACGGCGTGTCCGACCGCGTGGCAGGCCTTGACGCTGGTGCCGACGATTACCTCCCCAAGCCGTTTGCCCTGGAAGAGCTGCTGGCCCGCGTACGCTCCCTTCTTCGTCGTTCCTACAACGAGGCCAAGAACGTCCAAGAAGAAAAGGCGGAACTGGTCTTTGAGGACCTTCGCCTCAACACCGAAACCCGCGAGGTGTACCGAGGGGAACGCCAGATCAGCCTGACCCGCACGGAATTCGCACTCCTGGAGCTACTGCTTGCTAACCCACGACGCGTGCTCAGCCGCGCGATCATCCTAGAGGAAGTGTGGGGCTATGACTTCCCGACGTCCGGCAACGCCCTCGAGGTGTACATCGGATACCTGCGCCGTAAGACCGAAGCGGACGGCGAGCCACGCCTGATCCACACCGCACGGGGCGTTGGCTACGTACTCCGTGAGAACGCGCAGTAGACAAGACAAACCTGTGATTTTGAAAAACCCAACCTCCGAGGATGTCCCGCAGGCCGGTGATAATAACTGGCAGAGTAGTTCTTGGAGCAAAGCCCCGCTGCGCTGGCAACTCGCCATTGTCACGGCGGTGATGGTGGCAGCTGCCGTTTCTGTAATGACGATTGTGGCGTATTGGAGCGTGTCAACGTCACTGAACCGTGCAGTTGACGAAGAGCTGACCAAAGTAGCCCAATCGGTTTTGGATCGCTCCGAAGACCCATCGTTCAATAGCCATATTGAGCAAGAAATCGCGATCTTTAAGGCCTACAACCCTGACATTCAGATTCAGTTCTTCCCTAAGGGAGCAGCCCGGGGGATCGGTGATGACATTCCGCTGGTCGTTGAAGGCGACGTCATTCGTGGCGAAGTACCACAGTCGCTGCGCAACCAGGGCGACGAACGTGTCCTAGCCATGAATAACCCCGATGGGGCTAGCGTGATGATTGCCCAAAACCTGGGTCCCACTTACATGTTGGTGAGCTCGCTGGGGATGGTGCTGCTGATTATCGCTGGGCTCGGTACTTTGCTCGCCATCGCAGCCGGCATGGTGGTGTCCACCACCGGACTTCGGCCTGTGGCCCGTCTACAACGCGCCGTTGAACGTGTGACCGCCACCGATTCCCTCGAACCGATCGAGGTTAATGGGCGCGATGAGCTGGCGCAGCTCACGCGCAGCTTCAATGAAATGTTGGCATCTCTGGAAGCTTCCAGGCGCCGACAAACAGAGCTCGTCGCGGACGCTGGCCATGAGCTAAAAACCCCGCTGACGTCCTTGCGTACCAACATTGAGCTGCTCATGATGGTGAGCAAGTCGCCAACCTCCAACTTCTCTCCGAGTGATCTCGAAGATCTAGAAAATGATGTGGTGGCGCAGATCGATGAACTGTCCACATTGATCGGTGACCTGGTTGACCTGGCACGAGAAGATGCTAAGCAAGGGGAGCTGGAGCTTGTGGATCTGGAAGAGACCATGATGAACTCGCTGGAACGTGTGCGTCGTCGCCGCCCAGACGTGGAATTCACATTTGATCAGGAGGAGTGGTACCTCAACGGCGACTCCTTCGCCCTCGGCCGGGCCACCGTGAACCTCATGGACAATGCTGCGAAATGGTCGCCTCCAAACGGCGTGGTACGGCTGTCAATGAAGCCGATCAGTGATCATGCGATCCATATTTCCATCGCGGACTCCGGTCCCGGTATTCCTAAGGATGAGCGGGAAAAAGTCTTCGAGCGCTTCTACCGTTCCGTTCAAGCCCGTTCCATGCCCGGCTCGGGCTTGGGGCTAGCGATCGTGAAACAGGTTATTGAGCGCCATCATGGCACTATTGAGGTGCTGGATTCTGATGACGGCGGTACCTTGATGCAGATTACCTTGCCTGGCGGCCGAACCCCGGAGCAAGGCAAAGCGAATGACACCATCAAGCCGTAACAGGCGAAAGCGTCCGGTATGGGAAACCTTGCCGTACTTGTTACTTTTCTCCGGGAACATTTCGCCCTGTCATGGCATTTAACAGGCGGTAAAGTCATTCAGAGAACGTACAGGAAGTGTTCAGGGACTGCCTGTCCTGGACACAGAGCATCGTCAGAGCAGAGGGGTTGAATAACTCACATGAACGAAAACTCCGGGTTCGGTTCCAGCGCGAACACCCCATCTTCTTCGAATAATCCTTACGCAGGACTCGGTGCCCAGCATCCTCAGCAACCGGTCTCTGCTCCCACCTACAGTCAGTGGGAACAGGACGCAGGCCGGGTGGAGCCAATTCCATCGACGATCGCTCCTGCTCCTAAAGAAAAGCGGAAGGTGGGGCTTGGAGCTGCCCTTGCGTTGATGCTTGTGGCGTCGGTAGGCACTGGCGTTGTGACCGCAGTGGCTCTCAATGAGACGGGCTCGACGGGCACGGTTTACAACTCACTGGAACAAGCTCCAGCGAAGCGTGAAGGGGCCGCGCAGCCGGGTTCCGTGGAAGAGGTTGCGAACCGTGTGCTTCCTGCTGTGGTCTCGATTCAGGTTTCAGCACGCAATGGGTCTGGCGAGGGCTCTGGGTCGATCATTTCGTCCGATGGGTTGGTGCTGACGAACAACCACGTGGTTGAGGACGCTTCTTCAGGAGGTCTCATCGAGGTTTCTCTCAACGACGGCTCCGTCCACCCCGCCGATCTCATTGCTCGTGACGGCAGTACCGACATCGCTGTGATCAAGATTCGCGACGTTAGCGGGCTTCCGACATTGAAATTTGGTAATTCCAACCATGTTGCCGTCGGCCAAGAGGTGGTGGCTGTCGGGTCACCGTTGGGGCTGTCGGCTACCGTGACGTCGGGAATTGTCTCCGCGCTCAACCGGCCGGTGCGTGCGTCAGGTGGCAACGGAGGAGAAAGCTCGCTTATCGACGCCATTCAGACCGACGCCGCGATCAACCCCGGTAACTCCGGTGGCCCACTCGTCGACATGCAAGGAAACCTGGTGGGGATGAACTCGGTGATCGCAACCTTGAGTGAAGGGCCGGGCGCTAAGTCAGGTTCGATTGGCCTTGGATTCGCTATCCCAGCAAACCAAGCCAAGCGGATTGCTGATCAGCTGGTGAAGACCGGTGAAGTCAAGCAACCGATGATTGGTGTCAAGGTGTCGCAAAACTCGAAGTACCGCGGTGCACTGGTCGCTGGTGTTGAACCAGATGGTCCGGCCGCTAAGTCGGGCATTGTGCAAGGCGACCTCATCACTAAGGTGAACGATCGAACGATCGATACTGCCGATGCACTGATCGCTGCAGTTCGTTCGCGTGAATTTGGCGAGACGATCACTCTGCAGGTGTCCGAACCGGATTCGCGGCAGACCCGCGAAGTCAAGCTGACGCTGCCACAGGAGTAACGGTTTTCGCCATACCGGTATCTTTTCCGCTGCACTAGGTTTATTCTTCCTAGTAAGAAGTAGCTCACACCTTTTGAAAGACATGGAGAAAATGCCAAGCTCGATACCTTCCAGCGAGTTCCACGATGACCTGCGCGAGCGCGACATGATCCTCGAGTCAGGGCGAGATTCGGCTCTGCTCGATGGCCTTGCTGAGCCCGACCCAGAATTCCTCATCGCGACTGAAAACGAGGAACTGCGGGCCCGTGCAACGAGGCGTGCTCTGGTGGTCCTCGTGTCAGATCACACCCTATCGACGGGGTCGGATGCTGACCGCCTCATCACGGAGCTGCTTGCCGAAGACGGCTTCACCGTCGATGCCGTGGTTGGGGTCAAGGCGAAAAAATCTGCGATTCGCAAAGCCATCGAAACCGCGGTCGTCGGGGGAGTGGACTTGGTCCTCACTGTCGGCGGTGTGGGAGTAGGGCCACGCGATAAGACACCCGACGCCACTCGCGCGGTATTAGACCAGCTGCTTCCGGGAATTTCGCAGGCACTGCGCGACTCCGGCCTGGCATGTGGCGCCATTGATGCGGGAACGTCCCGCGGAATCGCGGGTGTCTCCGGTTCCACGGTGGTAGTGAATTTGGCGGCATCTCGCGCCGCAGTCCGAGACGGTATGGCGACCCTGGGGCCACTCGTCCACTTTGTGATCGACCAGCTGCAGACGGCGTCCGTTGAGTAACATGAGTGACCGACCACGCCAGAGGCGACGAGCCGTACGCCCTTCGGATGCACCCGAAATAGACCGCTCTTGGGACAGCCCCGCTGGAAGCGCGATGTTCCAGGAACCCGCGGACGTCACAGACCCGCGCCACAGCGATGACTTTGTAGTCATCTTGGATGACAACTATGACGAAGAGTCTGAATCCGGGGAATTCGATGAGGACTTCTGGAAGGAACAGCGCCCGCCCCACTTCTGACATAGCAAAAGACCCCTTCGCAGGGGTCTTTCGTCGGTTCAGAAGTGAAATCTAGCGTACGGATGGGATCTTTCGCGCTGTACACATCCCATCCGTACGCTAAATCCCGTGGGTTAAACGTTGCGGGCCTTGAGCAGGTCGCGGATTTCCTCGAGCAGCTCCGCTTCGACGGAAGCTGGGGTTTCTTCGTCCTCCTTAACCCCCTTGCGTGCTGCCTGGATTTCCTTGAGCTTGTTCATTGGAGCAACCAGGATGAAGTAGACAACGGCTGCGATGATCAGGAAGTTCAGGGCTGCGGTGATGACGGCACCGAAGTCAACGAAGGTGGCTGGGTTGCCAGCGATGACGTGGAAGCCGAGGCCGCCAACCTCAGCGCCACCGACGGCTGCGATCAGTGGGTTGATGAGGTTGTTGGTGAAAGCGGTTACAATTGCGGTGAAGGCGCTACCGATAACGACGGCGACCGCGAGGTCGACGACGTTGCCGCGCATCAGAAAGTCTTTGAAGCCCTTAAGCATGAAATGTGCTCCTAGTTTTTGTTAGGTGGAGTGGAGTTAACTTCTCGGACAACACCTTAGCGAACAGTTCTATGTTTATGTCAGCAAAAGCCACACAAAGTAATGTTAGATTGTCGTTAAAACGACATGCTTGGTGAGCTAAGTTACGGTTTTAAGACAATTGTTATCGGTAGGCGGAGCGATGCCGCTGCAACATGTTGTGCTTCCTCCGTGTTCAAAGCGAGGAGTACGGTGCCCGGATCGGTACTGTCTGTTGCTTTCGCGGTGCCGAACACTACTGTGGCACCCTCGGCGATGACCATAGGAGAACTTTGTTCTTGCCCAGCACTAACCACCGATACCCGTGCGCCAGGAACTGCAAGTTGAGCCGCGGCGGGATCGGCGAGCGTAATAGGAACCATCGCGGAGGCAGTGGAGCCTAGAGCTGTGGCCAGTTCAGGGCCGAGCATGTCCTTTTCCTGCAGGAAATCCCCCGGCTGTAGCGGTCTGGCTATGACTTTCCCTACCGCGTCAGCGGGGGAGAGTACCGGGGAAGTAAGCCCTAGAGGCTGCTGGAAGGTACGAACCGTGAGGTCAGCTTCGGTGATGATCGCACCTGGGGTGAGTGTTGAGTTAGCAACTACATACTGGTGCGAGTCTCGTAGCTGTTCGGAGATCGCCAAAACCAACCCAAACATAAGCAAAACGGCGGCAAGGAGACGTCTGATAAACATGGAGCGCCGCCAACTCGGGTGACGCAGCGATAACGGGATGCGGGAAATAAAAGAGTCCATATTAAGTTAGACTCGCCAACCTGGCTAAAAGGTTCCGTCGGTGACCAAAGTTTTTTCGGGGGTGATGATGACGTCGGTGGGGGCGTCGTGTGGCTCCCGCGGCACATGGGGCAGCAGCTCGTGGGAAAACACCAGGGCTGCGGTCACTGGTTGTGCCACGACGTCTAATGCTCGGTCGTAGTACCCGCCGCCTTTCCCGAGGCGATATCCGGCAGAGTCGATCGCTAAGGCGGGTACAAAAATTACGTCTATCTGCTTCAATGGTGAACCTGGGAGTGGGGTGCCGACGGGTTCGGAGATACCAAAGGCACCTTTTCGGAACGTAGTATGCGGGGTGACTTCATGCCACGACATGGAAAAGTCCTCATGCGCCACTGGGATAATCACAGACACCCCAATCGACAACAGAAACGAAACCAAATCTTCCCCGCCCGGTTCTGTCCGAGTCGGCATGTATGCTGCGACTGACGTGTAGCCGTGCTGGGTGAGAAACTCTGCTATGCGGGAGTGGAGGGCAGCATTAAAGGATGCCAGGGAGTCCGGGGTGAGCGAGCGACGGACGTCGAAAAGCCTGCGCCGTAGCTCGGTTTTTTCCGTGGCGATTGTCATACCCGCCACACTAGCGGAATGTTTGGCCGGGTTGCTCCCGGATAACAGTGCGGTGCCAGGTATCCTTTGGGGTTATGAACCATCCGATCCATGAGCACAAGCATGCAGTAAAGACGGTGATTGTCCCTGCAGCGGGTATGGGCACCCGTTTCCTTCCTGCCACCAAAACCGTCCCTAAAGAGCTGCTGCCAGTGGTGGATACTCCGGGCATCGAGATGATTGCGGAGGAAGCCGCAAACCTGGGTGCTTCGAAGCTCGCGATCATTACCGCCCCGAAGAAACAGGGAGTGCTCGCTCATTTCGATCCATATCCTGAGCTCGAGGAAACCCTCAGCGAGCGCGGGAAGGAAGAACAGTTGGCAAAGGTGCGTCGCGCGCCGGAGCTGATCAACGCCGTTGCTGTAGAACAGGAGCGTCCGCTGGGCTTGGGCCATGCTGTGGGCCTGGCCGAGTCTGTGCTGGATGACGATGAAGACGTCGTCGCCGTCATGCTTCCCGACGACCTGGTGCTGCCCATGGGTGCGATGGAAAAAATGGCCGAGGTGCGTGCCAAGTTCGGTGGCAGCGTGCTGTGCGCGGTGGAAGTTCCCCGCGAAGAGGTCTCCAACTACGGCGTGTTTGATATCGAGGAGTCCGACACCGACTGCGTGAAAAAGGTGCGCGGGATGGTGGAGAAGCCGGACGCCGATGACGCGCCGTCGAACTTCGTTGCCACGGGACGCTACCTGCTGGATCGCGCAATTTTCGACGCACTCCGCAAGATCACCCCAGGCAAGGGCGGTGAACTGCAGCTTACCGACGCCATCGAGCTCCTCATCGAGGCCGGCCACCCCGTGCACATTTTGGTACACCAGGGCACCCGCCATGACCTAGGCAACCCAGGTGGCTACATCCGTGCTTGCGTAGATTTCGGACTGAAGCATCCGGTCTACGGCAAGGGGTTGAAGCGCTACATTACGGAACTTCTCCAAGAGAGTTAGCCTCTTTCGTCCGAAAGGAACCCACGCGCGTGCGCTCAGTAGAACAGCAATTGGCCATGGTCACCGACTCGGTGATCACACCTAGCCCTGTCCGCATCGCTATCGCAGAAGCCTTGGGGCTTATGTGCGCGGAAGAGGTGCAAGCTACCCGCGCGTTGCCCGGTTTCCCGCAGGCTGCGATCGATGGCTACGCTGTTCGCGCCGTGGACGTGGGAGGGGCCAGGGCCCTGAAAGGACGCGTTGTTGACGGTGACCAGCCACAGCCCGTGGCAGTCAATGAGAAATCGCTGCCCGTCGTCGGCGAGGTAGCCGCTGGGTCCCAGCGCCCGTTACGTTTGCAGCCGAAGCAAGCCGTCCGGGTGCACACCGGTGCACCATTGCCGACGCTTGCCGACGCCGTCCTTCCTCTCGAATGGTCCGACCGGGGCACCAAACGCGTAATCGCACACCGCCCCGTCAAGTCTGGTGAGTTCGTCCGTCGCGTCGGCGATGATATTCAGCCGGGTGACGTCGCTGTCACCCCGGGCTCCATCCTCGGGGCGGCACACATCGGCCTGCTGGCAGCTGTGGGGCGTAACAAGGTGCTGGTGTATCCGCGACCACGAGTTTCGATTCTTTCCATCGGTGCCGAACTCGTCGATATTGACCGCGATCCGGGGCTCGGCCAGGTCTACGATGTGAACTCCTACGCACTGGCAGCTGCTGCTCGGGAGGCTGGCGCAGAAGTGCACCGTGTGGGTGTCGCGGCGGGGGAGCCCCGCCGCCTCCGCGAGATCATCGAGGGACAGCTGATGCGCAGCGAGATGCTCGTCATCTCCGGTGCTGTTGGCGGGGCGGCCTCCAAACGGGCCCGCGACCTGCTGAAAGAACTGGGAGAGGTGGACATTAGCCGCGTGGCGATGCACCCAGGTTCTGTGCAAGGATTCGGACTACTCGGCGATGCTCGTATCCCCACATTCCTGCTCCCCAGCAACCCAGTGTCTGCGCTGGTGAGCTTCGAGATTTTTGTTCGTCCGAGTATCCGGGCGGCATTGGGGAAGAATTCCACGCGACGTCGTCACGTGCGTGCCCGCGCACTTGGCCCCATCGCGTCCAAGGAAGGCCGTCGTGGCTATGTGCGCGCCCGGTTGATGCGCGATGCGGACACCCAGGACTACCTGGTCGAAGGGCTCAGTGGCGCTACCGGCGCCCCTGCGCACCTGCTCGCAGGCATGTCCGAAGCTAATGCGTTGATTAGGATTCCGGAACCAGTGGGCGAAGTCCGCCCGGGCGATGTCGTAGACGTGCTTTTCCTCGGCCAAGGTAGCTGATGGTCGCGCAAGTTTTTGGTTTACCACGCATAAAGCAGTGGGGGCCGCAGGCTCCGCGGCACCGTATCCACCCCGGTTGGCCAGAACTCACCGAAGCGGTGCACCTAGCCGATGGCGCGCGGGTTCAGCTTCGCCCCTTGGTTAAGAAAGACCAGAATCGGTGGCGTGAGCTGCGCGTAGCCAACCAAGAATTTCTGGAGCCGGTAGAGCCGACCGTGGTCGGAACTTGGGAAGAAGCGCACGGCCCCGCGGCCTGGTCAGCAATGTTTGACCACCTGCGGTTAGCGGCTTCCAGCGGGACGATCATTCCGCTCGTGATCGAACTCGACGGCATGTTCGCAGGGCAGCTCACCTTGGGCAACATCCAACATGGGATCGTTTCCGACTGCTGGATTGGATACTGGGTCGATGCTGCAGTGACGGGGCGCGGCGTAGCCAAAACCGCTGTGGCGCTGGGAACCGATCTCGCTTTTACCCGGGTGGGCCTGCACCGCGTCACCGCAACGTATTTGCCGAGCAATCCGGCGTCGGGAAAAGTGCTCGCCGATAACGGGTACCGAGAAGAAGGGGTGCTACGACGCAACCTGCACGTCAACGGCGCATGGCAAGATCACATCCTGATGGCGCTAGTGGCAGATGATTATGAGAAAAATGCCGTCGATAGGCTGCGTGGCGTTGGAGTGCTTCGTTAGCTACTTTTTATCCGGCGGCGCGGCGTGGCACTCGGAGCGGCGTGCCTGGGATGGATAACGTTTTGGGGTATAGCTCGACAAGTTGACCCCTAGTGAAAGGCAAAGGTGCTCCCGCGTGTCCGGAACTCTTCCCATCGTTCTGATCGTGGTGGTATGGCTGTTTGTGCTGGCCCCGATTGCCTTGCGTGGCCGGAAGCCGATTCGCCACACTAATGAGGCGTTCGAAGAAACCCGCGTCATTCACTCAGGTGGCGACGAGGTCTCCCTGCAGCGCCGGAAACCGCGCTTGTCCTCGAAAGATGTCCATGCGTCCGACCTGGACGACGAAGACATGGAGCTGGTTGAGGTTGATGACGTGCTCATCGATGACGAGGATGAACGAACCGGTCACCTCAGCGATCGCATCGGCCAGGCCTTCGGACGTTTCGGCCGAAACAAAACCGCCGAACGTGTGGACAACATGGACGTTGTTGAGGGCTCCGTCGTGGCCGAGCTGCCAGCCCCAGAGCCTGCAGAATCTGAGCTGGAAGAGGACAGCTACGATGAGGACTACCTCGATGACGAGGGCGAGTACTACGACTATGACGAGGCCTACCTCTCCCCAGCGGATTACCTGCACGACGATGCCACCTACGAGCCCGTCGATGAGCTGGAGTCTGCGAACTACGACGCAGAAGACGGTGGCAACGACGAGGAACTGAGCGAAGCCGACCTGGAATTCGCAGCTAAACGACGCGGCCGTGGCGGATACGATCCAGAAGCAGACGCCCTGGCCACCGCCAACCGCTTCCAGCGTCGGCAGCGGACCCTCATTGGTCTGGTCAGCGTGTTGGTGCTCAGCGTCATCGTGTCGGCTGTCGTCGGTGGCTGGGTCTGGATCGCTCCGGCCGTCGTCCTGGCGCTCACCGCGTTTTACCTCTATGTGCTGCGGCAACAGGTGCAGCAGGAACATCAGCTGCGCGCCCGCCGGATTCGGCATATGCGCCGGGCTCGCCTGGGGGTTCGCTCCGCGGAAGGCGTGGAACTGGGGCTTCCGCCTCGGTTGCGTCGCCCGGGTGCAGTAGTGCTGGAACTGGATGATGAAAGCCCAGATTTCGCCTACCTTCCAGAAACCACCGCGCATTTCGCGCCAGAGCAGGATCACGATTCTACCCCTGAGCCACGCCGGGTGAGCTAATCCCAGCGCACCCTTCGCAGTAATCTATTGACCATGGATAAGCCGGTAGTTCGTGATCTCACCCTGTTGCTGTTGCGCGCAGTGTTAGGGTTTGTGTTTATTGCCCATGGGTGGGATAAATTCTTCATTACCGGCATGGTGGAAACCACAGGCCAGTTCAGCGCCTTCGGGATTCCCCAGCCGAAGCTGTCCGCATATCTGGTGGGGAGTGTGGAGTTAGTCGGGGGAGCGCTGCTGGTGATCGGCCTATTGACTACCCTCGTTGCCGGCGCCTTGGCGTTGCTGGTTGCTGCGGCGCTGTATTTCGTGCACCTTGAAAATGGAATTTTTGTGAGCAGCAACGGTATTGAGTACACAGCGGTGTTGGTGGTGGCATTGCTGGTTATTGTCGTGTTTGGTTCTGGCCGTGCGAGCATCGATGGGGCGTTGTCCTGATGTTAACGTGCGACCAGGTGCGGGCTGCGCTCTCCGCGCGCGTTGATGGCGAGGACAGCCCCTTCGATGACGACATTGTCGACGCTCACCTGTCCGGTTGCCCGGATTGCCAAGCATATTACGAACGCATCACAGCGCTGAACCGCATGATGGCGTTCCAAGATGCATCCGACATAGAGACAGAAACCCCGCCAGATCTCACGGCAATGATCCTGGCCGGTGTGGAACCAGTGCGGCGCAAGCAAGCCACCCGATTCGCGCTTGCCGAGGCCATAGCTCGGGTACTGCTGGTGGTGTTCGGACTCATCTACGTGGCTTGGGCCGTCATGCTGCTCACCAACGTCGCGGCGCTGCCCGTCAGTGGGCTTCCCGCCGGCACGCTGATCGCGACGGATGACCCGCTCCTAGCCGGGCTGCTTTTCGACGCTGCCGCCTTCCGCATGGCCATGGCTTTTGGTCTCTTTTTCGCCGCGTGGCGGCTGCAATCCGCCGCGGGGTTGTTCCCGGTCTTCGGGGCGCTCTTCACCTTCTCCTTGGGCTTCGGGGTGCGCGACCTCGTTCTGGGGTTCGCCACGGCTGGTGATGTGTGGGGGATTGCGTTGCTGTTTGCCACAGCGGTGCTGGTGCTGCTCGCGTGGCTGACAACGCTGCGGACAGGGACAGTGGACCGGATGGTCCGATCCGTCACGGCCACACCGCAAACTGATCTGTAAGAAGTATTACTTCCAGCTGCGCAGCCACATCATGGAATGGAAGTGATCATCAGTGATCTGAATGCCATAGAAAATGGGGCTGAAGTATACGAAGGATATGACGACGAGAGCCAGATAACCAAGCACGACGGCTTTGCCGAGCTGTAGTGGGGTGTGCCGTCCGGGAACCTGCACCAGGGTGGTGGAGTTGGCAATGAGCCCCAGGGTAAGCGCGATCATCACGATGGTAAACGGCACCAATGGGATGGCGTAGAAGAAGTACATCTGGCGGTCATACGCCAGGATCCAGGGAATGAACCCGGCCGCGAACCCGACCAGTGGCACCACGAACCGGCGATCCTTCCTCACGATCAAGCACCAAATCGCCCACAGCACCACTGGGACAGTAAGCCACCAAATCGTCGGGATGCCGAAGAGGTAGATCATGCGTCGGCAAGCTGCATCGCCCGAGCACGTCAGGCCGGTTTGGGAGTAGTACAGCACGGGGCGCGCCGCCACCAGCCACGACCACGGCTTAGAATCCCACGGATGGGAATGACCGCCAGAGCTGGTCAGTGAGGCGTGAAACTTCAACACTGTGTCGTGGTAGTAGCACCAGTTAGCCAGTGCGTCGGGCAGGTTGAAATACCATTTGTCCTCTGAAAACGTCCCGATTTCTTTTGCATGCCGGTACACGGAAGTCTCGTTGGCAAACCACGCGCGCCAGGACCACGCATAGAGCGCTATCGGAAGCAGGACAATGCTAGCGAAGGAAGGAATGCTATCGCGCCACACAGCCCCGAGAAATGGCCGTTTGATGCGGTATTGGTGCCGCACCCAGTAATCCAGCAGCACCGTCATGACACCAAAAAATGCCATGTAATACAGGCCCGACCACTTGACGGATAACGCCAGCCCTAGGGATACTCCTGCGGCGAAGCGCCACCAGCGGAACCCGCACCGAGGGCCCAGATCGCTCTGGTGAACCAGACCGGCTAGGTACGCGCGATAAAAGCGTTCCCGTAGCTGCTGGTGGTCGCGAATCAAGCAGTAGGCCGCCAGCACCACGAATAGGGTGAGGAAAATATCGAGCATCCCGAAGCGCCCTGCCACCAGAAGCACACCATCGCTCAGGGCGAGAAGGCCCGCCCAGGCGGCGACTGTCGGCGAGTGGCTTAAGCGACGCGCGATCGCGACGATGAGCAGTACCGTCAGGGTGGAAAACAGTGCCGTCATCACCCGCCAGCCGAGCGGGGTGTACCCAAAGAGCTGCTCGCCAATGGCGATGATCTGCTTTGCCAGTGGCGGGTGTACCACCAAACCGTAGGCGGGGTTTGACTCGATGCCCCCGAGGATCGGATTAGTGGAGGAAGTGACAATATCCCAGGCTTGGGGCACATAGTGCTTCTCATCGAACACCGGTGTGCCCTGGTCAGTGGCCCCCGACAGCCCAATGAATCGAGAAATCGCAGCGAGCACGCCAATGACACCAAAGACCACAGCGTCCACGGTGGACAGCTGAATGCGTCTCGGCTCCGCAACCGGCAACTTCGGCGGGGGGCCAGCGATGTTAGGTGTAGCAGCGATGTGGGTCACGGATTCATATTAAGTAATAGTCACGAAGTTTGTGCAATGCTTAACAGTTATGGAACCACTTGGAGACCTGCCCCGCGGCATCATCATCGCAGCCACGCCCTTAGGAAATCCGTATGACGCCTCGCCTCGACTGCGACATGCCCTCGAGCACGCTGATGTGATCGCTGCGGAGGACACCCGGCGCACCCGGAACCTCGCCGCGGCCCTCGGGGTGGAGATCTGTGGCCAAGTAGTGTCCAACTTTGACCACAACGAGCAAGGTCGAGTCACGCAGCTCATCGACGCCGCTCGCCACGGATCCGTGCTCGTGGTCACCGACGCGGGCATGCCCTCCGTCTCCGATCCCGGTTTCCCGCTGGTCGAAGCGGCCCACGATGCCGGCATCTCCGTGACCTGCTTCCCCGGCCCCTCCGCTGTCCCCACCGCATTGGCGTTATCAGGCCTACCCGTCGGACAGTTCGCCTTCGACGGCTTCGCCCCACGTAAACAGGGCGCGCGCCGCGCCTGGCTCGAATCCCTCAAAGCAGAGCAGCGCGCCGTGTGCTTTTTCGAATCCCCGCATCGCATCGCTGACACGCTTGCCGACGCCGCGGAGGTGCTCGGTGGCTCGCGTCGGGCGGCGGTGTGCCGGGAGCTGACGAAGATGTTTGAAGAAGTGCGCCGCGGGACACTTCCAGAGCTTGCGAAGTGGGCTGCCGATGGTGTGAAAGGGGAGATTTCGGTCGTTATTGAGGGCGCTTCCGACGTCGTGGTGGATTTGGAAGCTGTGGTTGCTGTGGCTATCGAACGGGTACACGCGGGGGAGCGAGTGAAGGCGGTGGCTGCCGATTTAGCCGCTAGCTATGGCGTGTCGAAGAAAGAGATCTACGACGCAGTAGTGTCGCAGAAAACCGGAAAAAGTTAACGCTGTTAGCTAATTGTTGTAGTTATGTAATAATTACCCCGTGCTTATCCGCTTTGACCAGTGGCATTGCATGTCACGAAAGGGTAACAATGCGGTGTAGGCGGGGTCGCTTCCTGTGTTTTGGTGGCGTATCAGCTTGAGATTGCCCCAGTGACACGCTGAAGCTGGAGGTCATGACCCTTGACGAAAATGAAGACGTTAAAGTCGTCGAACATTCTGAGCCTGTCGCACAGGAAGCCTCAGCCACGGCCGTTCTCGCGGAGATGATTGACCGTGGCGATAACTATGACGAGTCCGTGTTGGATCGCAACATTGACTACGCCTTTGAGGATGAATCTGCAGGCATTAACTGGCCAGTGACCATCGTGGCGGCTGTCTTTGCTGTCCTTGCCATCGCTTGGGGCTTGCTGTTCCCAGACAACCTTGCTGAGTTTGCTTCCACGGGCCTGAGCTTTGTGGTGACCAACTTTGGCTGGGCGTTTGTTCTGTTCGGAACGATTTTTGTCGCATTCGTTGTCGCCATCGCGCTGTCGAAGTTCGGCAATATCAAACTCGGTAGAGACGACGAAGCTCCCGAATTCTCCACCCCGTCCTGGATTGCGATGATGTTCGCCGCAGGTATGGGTATCGGCCTGATGTTCTTCGGTGTGACCGAGCCATTGACCTTCTACCGCAACGGCGTGCCGGGACACGAGAAGCATGAAGTGGGCACCGCTTTTGCCACTACGCTCTTCCACTGGACGTTGCACCCGTGGGCGCTTTACGCCGTCGTGGGGCTGTCTCTGGCGTACGCCACCTTCCGGATGGGGCACAAGCAGCTGCTGAGCTCCGCGTTCATTCCACTGATTGGCAAGCATGGTGCTGAGGGGCCCATCGGTAAGATCATCGACATCTTGGCCATTATTGCCACCTTGTTTGGTACCGCATGTTCCCTCGGTATCGGTGCTACTCAGATCGCTGCAGGGCTGTCCGCCAGCGGGTTCGTGAAAGACCCGAGCGATAAAACGGCGGTCACCATCGTCCTCATCCTGACCCTGGCCTTCCTGATTTCTGCCATGTCTGGCGTCGGCCGCGGAATTCAATATCTGTCCAATACGAACATGGTGTTGGCCGTTTTGCTCGCGATCTTTGTCTTCGTGTTCGGCCCAACGGTAGCCATTCTCAACCTCATCCCGGGCAGCATTGGCAACTACCTGTCTAGCTTCTTTGAGATGGCGGCGCGCACTGGTGAAACCGCTGATGGTACCGCAGGGAAATGGCTCAGTAGCTGGACAATCTTCTACTGGGTGTGGTGGATGTCCTGGAGCCCATTCGTGGGCATGTTCATCGCACGTATCTCCCGCGGACGCACTATCCGCGAGTTCGTGATTGGTGTGCTGCTCATCCCATCCGCCGTCACCGTCGTGTGGTTCGCAATCTTCGGTGGCGCAGCCGTGACCTTCGAGCGTGCGGGCCAATCGGTGTGGGGCGAAGGCGACTCGAAGCGTCAGCTCTTCGATCTGCTGCACCAGCTGCCAGGCGGTCAAATCGCAGGCGCTGTGGCAATGATTTTGCTGGCAGTGTTCTTCATCACCTCCGCTGACTCTGCATCTACCGTGATGGGCTCAATGAGCCAGAACGGCCGCCTGGAGGCACGACCATGGATCACTGGCGTGTGGGGCGTGTTGACTGCAGTCATCGGCCTGACCATGCTGCTGGCAGGTGGCGAAGACTCGCTCAGCAACCTGCAGAGCATCACTATCGTGGTCGCTAGCCCATTCCTCATTGTTCTCGTCGCTTTGATGTTCGCGGTGGTGAAAGGCCTATCCGAGGATCCGCTGTACCTCGAGGCGAAGGCACACGCCAAGTTCCAGCGACGCCTTGCCCGCGAGCACCGGATCCACGCCAAGATGGAACGACGCAAACGGCAACGCCTGCAAAACAAGAAGGCAATCAAAGGACGTCGTTAAGGCTGTGCGCCCCTAAATACAGCATTCCGCCAGGAGCTTAGTAAGGTAGTGAGCATGACAAAGTCTGTGCTCGTAGCTGTTGCCTGGCCGTATGCCAACGGACCCCGTCACATCGGACATGTGGCGGGTTTCGGTGTTCCTTCTGACGTTTTCGCCCGCTTCCAGCGAATGCGTGGCGCAGACGTGCTGATGATCTCAGGCACGGACGAACACGGCACTCCGCTGCTAGTGCAAGCAGAAAAGGAAGGCGTGACTGTCCAAGAGCTCGCGGACCGCTACAACCGGCAGATCGTGGAGGACCTGGCGGGGCTCGGACTGACCTACGACCTTTTTACGCGTACCACCACCCGCAACCACTACGCCGTCGTACAGGAGCTATTCCGGGGCCTGCACGATAACGGCTACATGATTAAGCAGGTCACGATGGGCGCCATCAGTCCTTCCACCGGGCGCACCCTGCCGGACCGCTACATCGAGGGCACCTGCCCGATCTGTGGCGCGAGTGGTGCCCGTGGCGACCAGTGCGATAACTGCGGCAACCAGCTGGATCCAGCCGACCTTATCGATCCGGTATCCAAAATCAACGGCGAAACCCCGCAGTTTGTGGAGACCGAACACTTCCTGCTCGACCTCCCTGCGCTGGCTGGCGCACTGGAGAAGTGGTTGAAGGGGCGCAAGGACTGGCGCCCGAATGTGCTCAAGTTCTCCCTGAACTTGTTGGAAGACCTGCGTCCGCGCGCCATGTCCCGCGACATCGACTGGGGCGTGCCGATCCCACTGGACGGCTGGCAGGACAACAACGCCAAGAAGCTGTACGTGTGGTTCGACGCTGTCGTCGGCTACCTGTCTGCCTCCATCGAATGGGCACACCGCGTGGGCCGTCCCGAGGCGTGGCGCGACTGGTGGACCTCTGAAAGCGCACAGTCCTACTACTTCATGGGCAAGGACAACATCACGTTCCACTCCCAGATCTGGCCAGCCGAGTTGCTCGGCTACCGAGGCCTGGGCACCCGTGAAGGCACCGCAGGCTCCCTTGGTGAGCTGCAGCTTCCCACCGAGGTCGTCTCCTCCGAGTACCTCACCATGTCCGGCTCCAAGTTCTCCTCTTCCAAAGGCGTGGTCATTTACGTCAAGGACTTCCTTCGCGAATTTGGTCCGGATCCGCTGCGCTACTTCATCGCTGTTGCCGGCCCAGAAAACAACGACACCGACTTCACCTGGGACGAGTTCGTCCGCCGCGTGAACAACGAGCTCGCAAACGGCTGGGGCAACCTGGTCAACCGCACCGTCTCCATGGCACACAAGAACTTCGGTGAAGTGCCAACGCCAGGCTCGCTTACCGACGCTGACCAGCGAATCCTTGATCTCGCCGCGAACGCCTTTGACGTCGTCGGGGAGGCCTTGGAGAAGAACAAGTTCAAGGTAGGTATCACCCACGCTATGCACGTGGTGGGTGAGGCCAACGCTTACATCGCGGAAATGGAGCCGTGGAAGCTGGCGAAGGACGAATCCCAGCGGGAGCGCCTGGCCACGGTGTTGCACACCGCCCTGCAGGTCGTGTCCGATTGCAACACGCTGCTCACCCCGTACCTGCCACACATTGCGCAGGCAGTACACGAAACCCTTGGACGCGAAGGGGTGTGGGCGGCGACGCCATCGATTGTCGAAGTTCAGGATGATATGCCGGTAAACCCAGTTGGTGTGAATCTGCCGGCCGAGGGGAAGACTTACCCGGTCATCATGGGTGATTACGGTAATCAACAGGCTGTGTGGCAGCGCGTACCCGTCGAGCCGGGCACGGCGCTGGCGAAGCCCAAGCCACTGATTGCGAAGCTGGATCCTGAGCTAGGGGAGACCGGCCCCGAGTGGGCGCCAGTGGTGCAGTAGCAGCTTTTACCAGCTCCACTGGCTCCGAGGCATAAAACCCGGGAAGCATTTCCCGGATCTCGGAGGAAAAACAGAGAAAAAGCATATCTGAAGCCACTAAACTGGCCGAAACCCGGGAAATGCTTCCCGGGTTTTCGCGTTATAGGGACGAGAGCAGCAGACCGTGGGCGATGGAAAGTATGGCTAGGATGGGGAGCCGTGTCTAAGAAGAAACCTCGACCGAAGCCTGAACCTGCCGACTTTCTCCCTGGCCTAGTGGATGCGCACACACACCTCGCGTCGTGTGGCGCCACCACCGAAGAGGAAGTGAGGGAGCTTGTTGACCGCGCTGTTGCTGCCGGTGTCGATAAAATCTGCACCGTTGGAGATGGCATCAAAGAAGCCGAGCTCGCCCTGGAGGCGGCCCGGAACCATGAACGGGTGTATGCGGCCTGTGCGATCCATCCGACCCGTGCGTTAGAGCTGAATGACGTCGTCAAGCAGCAGCTCACCGACATGGCTGCTGACCCGCGGTGCGTCGCGATTGGCGAGACCGGCCTGGACACCTACTGGATCGATAAATCCGATACCTGCGCGCCGCTCGATGCGCAAGAGGAAGCGCTGCGCTGGCACATTGACCTTGCTGTGTCTTCAGGAAAGGCGCTGATGATCCACAACCGTGAGGCTGATCAGGAGTTGCTTCGCGTGCTAGAGGATGCACCCGCACCAAAAGAGACCATCCTGCATTGTTTTTCCTCGCCACTTGACGTTGCGAAAGAGGCGCTGGAGCGCGGGTACGTGTTGAGTTTCGCCGGAAACCTCACTTTTAAGCGCAACGACGAACTGCGTGAGGTTGCGCGACTGGCACCGCAGGGGCAGTTCCTCATAGAAACTGACGCTCCTTATATGACTCCGGAGCCGTACCGTGGTGGCCGCAATGAGCCAGCGTTCGTCGGCCACACCGCGTTGTGCCTTGCTGAGGCTCGCGGGGAGGATCCGCGCGATGTGGTAGCTGCGGTTAATGCGACCTTTGATCGGGTCTACGGGCTGGATTATTAGCAACATCACAGGTTTTTAAATCGCAAGGTCGCGTGTTAATTGAGTTGTGAATTGTTATATTTCGAGCTGAACTAACACTCGCGTGATTTAAGAAGCAACGAAAAAGTGCTGGACTTCAGCGGGTTGTTACCGTACCGTGACGAAGAATGGGGCCGGATTGTTATTCTTCGTCCGGTCGCGCACTGTAAGTCCTTCAAGCGAATGTGAGTGATTGACACCGTGGGTGTACATCAAAAGTCCCGGATCAACCGCCTGAACTCGGCTCATTCTGTCCCGCTGCGTATCGCGACCGGCGGCATGCTGGCGACCCTGCTCGTCGGTGGTGTCTCAGCCGTGGGGATGAAAAAGGACATCGTTTTGGATGTCAATGGCGAGGAAATCACTCTCACGACCTTCTCTAACGACGTCGCTGGGGCTCTGGAGCAGGCTGGCGTCAGCGTGCAAGCCCAGGATGTGGTAGCGCCCAGCCCGACCACAATGTTGAACGATGGCGAGCGGATTACCGTCCGCTCCGCTAAGCAGGTGGCCGTGGTGATCGACGGGAAGCCGGTGAAGGTGACTTCCACCGCGCTGACCGTCGAAGAGCTCATGGCCGAAGTCGGTGGGGTCAAGGCAGCGGACAAAATCTCTGTCCCCGCAGATCAGAAGATCCCGCTCGACGGATTCACCGTGGACGTGGTGACGCCAAAGATTGTGAAGCTGGACAACGCCGGTAAAGTCACCTACACGCAGATCGCTGCGGACACCATCGCCGACGTCCTCAAGGCGCAGGGCATCGCAGTCGATGGCGATGACAAAGTATTCCCAGCTCTGGACACCCGTGTCACCAACGACACTGAGATCAGCGTGACTAAGGTTGACCTCGATGAGGTCTCCGCGGTGGAGGAGTTCGAAGCAGAACCTACCTACGTTGATGACCCCGAGTTGGAGCAGGGTAAGGAAGAAGAGCTCACCCCAGCTGTGCCAGGTAAGCGGGATGTGACTAAGCAGATCCGCAAGGAAAACGGTGCCGTGGTGGGCGAGACCGTGGTGAAGGAGAAGGAGCTCGCGCCAGCCACCCCTGCCACCATCAAGCGAGGCACCAAGGAAAAACCAGCCGTCCCTGCTGTGGCTGAAGGATCTGTTTGGGACGCACTCGCACAATGTGAAGCCACCGGTAACTGGTCGATCAACACTGGTAACGGCTTCTCCGGCGGTTTGCAGTTCACCCCTTCCACCTGGCTCGGGTTCGGCGGTGGCGAATACGCGCCGGCCGCATACCTGGCTACCCGAGAGCAGCAAATTGCTGTGGCTCAAAAGGTTCAGGCAGCCCAAGGCTGGGGCGCTTGGCCGGCATGTACCGCGAAGCTGGGACTTCGATAGCACCTGCGGTAGATTCTTAAAGCATGGAATCACGCGCTTTGGCTCAGCTGTTAGGTCCGGTGGAAATTCGGCAACTTGCTGAAAAACTGGATGTCACCCCGACTAAGAAGCTGGGCCAGAATTTTGTGCACGATCCCAACACGGTTCGGATGATTGTCGCCGCTGCGGATGTCAGCGAGCACGACCACGTGGTGGAGGTAGGCCCGGGCTTGGGCTCGCTCACTCTCGCACTCCTTGACACCGTCAAAGATGTGACCGCGGTGGAGATCGATCCACGCCTGGCCGGGGAGCTGCCGCACACCGTGGCGTGGCGAGCCCCCGATTATGCGGACAACCTGCGGATCATTCTGAAAGATGCGCTCCAGGTCAGTACTGGAGATTTCGAGGCTGCGGGTGCACCGATGCCGACGGCGCTGGTCGCAAACCTGCCCTACAACGTTTCTGTTCCCGTGCTACTGCACCTGCTCGCCGAATTTCCGTCCATCACCCGCGTGTTGGTGATGGTGCAGGCCGAGGTGGCGGACAGGTTAGCTGCGACCCCTGGATCAAAGATTTACGGTGTGCCGAG
The DNA here is from genome assembly GCF_055583565.1 of Corynebacterium sp. NPDC104732. Lineage (NCBI taxonomy): Bacteria > Bacillati > Actinomycetota > Actinomycetes > Mycobacteriales > Corynebacteriaceae > Corynebacterium > Corynebacterium sp. NPDC104732. The sequence goes on along the minus strand of NZ_JBVJNS010000002.1, from coordinate 179,633 downwards.
TGTGAAGGCCGCGTTCTACGGTGAGGTTCGCCGCGCAGGATCCATCGGTAGAAATGTATTCTGGCCTGCGCCGAAGATCGAGTCCGGTTTGGTGCGCATCGATCGTTTCGCAGCGGGCGATGAGCCGTGGCCCCTCAATGATGAGACTCGCGCGAAAGTGTTTCCGCTGATCGACGCCGCGTTTGCGCAACGCCGCAAGACCCTCCGGGCGGCGCTGAGCGGTCACTTCGGAGGTGGTGCGCAGGCCGAGGCAGCGCTGGTCGCGGCGGGTATCGCTCCCAGCGAACGCGGCGAGAAACTAGGCGTCGCGGACTTCGTTCGGCTTGCCGGAGTCACCCAATGATCACCGCCTACGCACACTCGAAAGTCAACCTGTACTTAGGTGTCGGCGATGCCCGCGAGGACGGGTACCACGAGCTGGAAACGGTGTTTCAGTCGCTGTCGCTCAAGGACCGCCTGGAGATCACCCCGGTGGCTGGGGATCCAGGCACCGTGCAGTCGTTCAACGTCACTGGGCTGGGGGCGGCGTCGGTGCCAACCACAGCGGAGAATTTGGTGTGGCGGGCTATCGACCTGATGGCGAATCGCGCTTCGCTCCCGGCCGTCGACGTGCGCCTGCACAAGGGGATCCCTACTGCCGGTGGGATGGCTGGTGGATCGGCGGACGCGGCGGCGGCCCTGCGCGCAATGAACACATACGCGGGCCTTGATGAGCCCGAACTGCTGGACATCGCTGCACAGCTCGGCTCCGACGTTCCCTTCACCTTGCTCGGCGGCACGATGCTAGGGACGGGCCGCGGGGAAAACCTGGTGCCGGTGCTCTCACGGGGTAGCTACCATTGGGCGCTCGCCTTCAATAGCGCTGGCTTATCGACGCCGAAGGTGTTTCACACCCTGGACGCCATGCGGGATGCGAAACCCGACATGCCCCGAGCTACCGGCAGTAATGAGTTGGCCGCGGCACTGCTCACGGGCGACCCAAAGCAGGTAGCACCCCACCTGGCTAACGATCTGCAGGCGCCGGCGCTGTCACTCATGCCTGCGCTACGCAAGACTATTCATGCAGGTGAACAGGCCGGAGCTCTGCGCGGAATCGTGTCAGGCTCTGGGCCCACTGTGGCTTTCTTGTGCGAGTCCGCGGAACACGCCGCCGAAGTAGCGGACTATGTGCTGGATGCTGGGGTCGCTACCGCGACCACAGTGGCCCAGGGGCCCGCTGCCGGTGCACACGTGGACTAGAATGACCTCTTACCATGGCAAACCTGATCAATCTTGAAAATGTCACCAAGTCCTTCGGACTGAAAACCCTCCTCGATGGCGTCTCGCTCGGGATCCAGACCGGGGACCGCATCGGCGTTGTGGGCCTCAACGGTGGCGGCAAAACGACACTGCTAGAAGTCCTCACCGGGATTGAACCGCCGGATGAGGGGCGCGTGTCGCACAATTCGCAACTGAGGATGGCCGTCGTTACGCAGCGTGCAGAGCTCGACCCGGCAGCGACGGTAGGGCAGGTGGTCCTGCAGCTCCTCGGTCTGCAGACCTTCGAGTGGGCGTCGAACCCGAAGGTGCGTGAGGTGCTGGGGGGCCTGGGGATTGCTGACCTGGGGCTCGATACGCCGGTAGGGGAGCTCTCGGGTGGGGAGCGCCGTCGCACGAATCTGGCGGCTGCGCTGGTGCAGGATCTTGACCTGATCGTGCTCGACGAGCCCACCAACCACCTCGACGTGGAAGGCGTCCAATGGCTCGCCTCCTACTTGCTCAAGACCAAGATGGCCATCGTGGTGGTTACCCACGACCGCTGGTTCCTTGACACTGTCGCCACTCGCACGTGGGAAGTCCACGACGGCGTTGTCGACACCTACGAAGGTGGCTACAACGATTGGACCTTCGCCCGCGCCGAACGCGCTCGTCAAGCCGACGCCATCGAGCAGCGTCGCCAAAACCTGGCCCGCAAGGAACTGGCGTGGCTGCGCCGCGGCGCACCCGCCCGCACCTCCAAACCGCGCTACCGCATCGAAGCAGCCGAAGCCCTCATCGCAGACGTGCCGTCTCCACGCGACAGTGTTGAGCTGATGGCCTTTTCCAAGAAACGCCAGGGCAAGGTCGTCATCGAGCTAGAGGACGCCACAGTATCCACCCCGGACGGCCGCGTGCTGGTGGAAGACCTTACGTGGCGACTCGCGCCGGGCGAACGCATCGGCCTCGTCGGCGTCAACGGGTCCGGCAAAACCACCCTGCTGCGCACGCTGGCGGGCGAGCACCCGCTCACTGCCGGACGTCGCATTGAGGGCAAGACCGTCGCACTGGGGTGGCTACGTCAGGAACTCGATGACTTGGATCCAACGTTGCGGCTTATCGACGCCGTCGAGCAGGTAGCCACGTACGTGCAATTCGGCAAGAAGGAACTGTCTGCCTCCCAGCTGGCAGAACGACTCGGGTTCTCCGCGAAGCGCCAGCGCACCCCAGTGGGAGACCTCTCCGGTGGCGAGCGCCGCCGCCTGCAGCTCACCCGCGTGCTTATGGCTGAGCCGAATGTGCTGCTGCTGGACGAGCCCACCAATGACCTAGACATCGATACGCTGCAAGAGCTGGAGTCCCTGCTGGACTCCTGGCCCGGCACCCTGGTGGTCATTTCTCACGATCGTTACCTGATCGAGCGTATTTGTGATTCCACCTGGGCGTTGTTTGGCGACGGGAAACTCACCAACCTGCCCGGTGGCATCGAAGAGTACCTATCGCGCCGATCCGCCCTGGCAGCATCCCAAGGCGGGGTGATTGACCTGGGGGAGAAGACTGATACGGTTCGCGAAGAACCCAAGGTAGACGCGGCGACGCACCGGCGCATCGTCAAAGAGATGAACGCCCTGGAACGCAAGATGGATAAACTTCGTGCGTCCGTAGCCACCGTAAATGACAAGATGGCAGCAGCTGCGGAAGCCGTGGATACCGAAGCTCTGGTCAAGCTCAACACTGAGTTCACAGAGTTGAACTCCCAGCTGGAGGAGCTGGAAATGCAGTGGATGGAGCTCGGCGAAGAGCTGGAATAGCCGGCTAAGGCTCCAAGTTGTCCACCGCGTATTGGGCCTCCTCGGGCGTGAATTGCTCACCGTACTCGGAGACCAGCTGGTCATAGATCGCGTCCGGTGACATGGCCATCCTGTCTTGATAGGACTTCGCTTTCTCCAACGCGTTGCTGTAGTAGTCGGCCTGTAGGTTCTCTATCGCATACTGGGCGGCTTCCGGTGAGAACTTTTCACCGTACTGGCTGGTGATCTGGTCATAGATTCCCTGCTTGGACATGTGCATCATCGTTGAATAGGTTTCGGCTTTGCGCAGCGCGGATTTTTGTTCCTTGGTGACCTGTGGCATGTCCGATGCCTCAAGCAGTAGTGGCGCTGGCTGAGACGCGACCGAATGTGAAGCAGGCGCCGTGCTCGAAAAGTCATTGGTACTGCTCATCAGCGCGGAGCAAGAACCAACAAAAATGACGACTCCAGCCACGATTGCTCCCCAGGTGAGGCAACCGGCCTTCTTGCGAACCGGTTGCTGCTGAGGGGATGGGTAAGTCATGGAAAGCTCCTTAGAAATCTGTGCAGTGGAACTGCTAATGCTGTGAATAAAGTGAACGTTAGCTGGGCTGCCGGACATAACTGCGGGAAAAGAGAACACCTGTTCCAATTTGCTGAAGTTGCAGCCGGATTACACTGGGGAGCCATGGGTGGTTTTTTCAAACCTGGACGCCTCAACTCCTGGGGTTTGATCCTCGGTGGCATCATGTTCGCCGTGGCTGCGACCCCATCGCTGCTGCCACGAAGCTGGCTGTTCCAAGCAGTGGCCAGCGGTTTTTCAGCTGCATCGGGCTACGGGCTCGGGGTGTTTTTGCGCTGGAACTGGCGGAACTGGGGTAGGGAAGTAGCTGCGGTGTTCGGCCATAAATTCCTCAAAGCATTCGCCCTAGAGGAGGAATGGGCGGCATTCAAAGAATGGGCAGCTCTTTCTGAAAAAGCTAGGGTTCGGTTGGAACTGGTCCTGCTCGCCCTAGTTTTGGTGTGGGCGAGCTACATCTCTGTGTCAGCGATTCGCTGGCAACGTGAACTACACGAATATATGGGCATGCCCCAGCAGTTGGGGTGGAAAGCCCTCGGAATCGTTCCCATTGGGTTAGGACTGTGGGCGCTCGTCTTGCTCATTGTCCACGCGTTGTTGCAGTTGGGGCGCTTTGTAGCCCGTATCGCCCCGGACCACTGGACCGCAGCTGCCCATTCCATCATTGCCGGTTTCGTTGCCCTGAGTCTCGGGCTGTGGCTGGTGGACTCGGTGATTCCCGGGACCGTCATTCGGGTGTTTGAGTCGGGAGCTGCGGTGACGAATGCTTCTCCTGACCCTGATGCACAACGCCCAAGTGACCCGTTGAAGTCCGGCTCCGAATATTCCTTCAATAGGTGGGATGACCTGGGCGCGCAGGGCTCTCGCTTTGTCACGATGGGGCCCAGCAAGGCCGACATTGAGCGGGTGACCGGTCAGCCTGCCAAGGAACCAATTCGGATGTATGCGGGGTTGCGCGGAGCTGAGGATCCCTCGGAGCAGACAACCCGGCTGCTTGCTGACCTGCGCCGGACCCACGCGCACGAACGGAAAGCCGTTTTGATCGCGGGGACCACGGGTACCGGCTGGGTAAATCCGACGGCCGCGCAATCCTTCGAGCTGCTGTATGGCGGTGATACCGCTGTAGTGGCCATGCAATATTCAAACCTGCCATCCCCGGTGCAGTTCATTTCCTCCAAAACTCAAGTCCATGAATCCGGCAAGGCGCTGGTCTCTGCGATGGTTGCTTGGCGCGATAGCCTGCCAGCAGAGCAGCGCCCCGAGCTGTACCTCTTCGGTGAATCGCTGGGAACCACCCAAGGGGAGGGAGCTTTCGACGGGGTGCGCGATATCACCCGCCAGCTCGATGGCGTGTTGTGGGTAGGGCCACCGAACTCGAATGAGCTGTGGGCGTCGATAAGCCTGCGCCGCGACCCCGGCACCCGCGAAGTCGCGCCGGAGTATGGCGGCGGTACCACGGTGCGGTTTGCGGAAAACTCGCAGCAGATTGGGCGCATGCTTCACGACGCCGCCCCCTGGAATCGCCCGCGTATCCTCTATATCCAGCACGCCACGGATCCGATCGTCTGGTGGTCGCCAAATCTGCTGTTTGAACAGCCAGACTGGTTGCGGGAATCGCCGGGGATTGGCCGGCACCCTAGCATGAGCTGGCAGCCAGTGGTGACGTTCTGGCAGGTGACCTTGGACATGGCGAACTCGGTGAGCGTGCCCACCTACTATGGCCACAACTACGGTTCGGAAGTGCTCGATGGGCTCGCTGCTATCACGGGATATGAGGGTGACCTGGAGCCCCTGCGCGAGGCGTTGGTGGTTTACTAGGCTGGTTCCCATGATTCTCATCAACGTCAAATACAAAGTCCGCCCCGAGTTCGTCGACACGTTCCGTGAGGAAGTCGCCGCCTTCACCAACGCAACCCGCGCTGAGGACGGCTGCCTGTTCTTCGAGTGGTACAAATCCACTGACGAGCCAGACGTGTTCATCCTCGTCGAAGGCTTCAATGATGATGCCGCCGAGGCGCACGTTTCTTCTGAGCACTTCAAGCAGGCGTGCGTCGATATGCCGAAGCTGCTGGTGGAAACCCCAACCATCATCAACACCCTCATCCCAGGCAAGACTGAATGGGACGAGATGGCGGAATTCAAAGTAGAAGGTTAATTAAGGGTTAAAGCAACTGGGGAAGTAGGCTGATAGATATGGGAAAGAACAAACCACCAAAGCTATCCAAAGAAGCCTACGAAGCTGAGCTCAAGCGGCTCCAGGCTGAACTCGTCGATATGCAGCAATGGGTCGTCGAGACCGGCGCCCGCGTGGTCATCATCATGGAAGGCCGCGACGCCGCAGGTAAGGGATCCGCTATCAAGCGCATCACCCAGTACCTGAACCCGCGCACCTGCCGCATCGAAGCGCTGCCGGCACCGAACTCCCGTGAACAGGGCCAGTGGTACTTCCAGCGCTATGTGGAAAAGCTGCCAACCAAGGGCGAAATCGTTATCTTCGACCGCTCCTGGTACAACCGCGGTGGCGTCGAACGCGTCATGGGATTCTGCACCTCCCAGGAATACCGTCGCTTCCTCCACCAAGCGCCGATCTTCGAGCGCCTCCTGGTGGAAGACGGCATCCTACTGCGCAAGTACTGGTTCTCCGTCTCCGATGAAGAGCAGGTCAAGCGCTTCAAGTCCCGCCGCAATGATCCGCTGCGTCGCTGGAAGCTTTCCCCCATGGACCTGCAGTCCATCACCAAGTGGGAGGAATACTCCCGCGCCAAGGACGAGATGTTCATTCACACCGACATCCCGTCCGCGCCGTGGTACACCGTGGAATCCGAAGACAAAAAGCGCTCCCGCATCAACGTCATCAGCCACCTGCTCTCGACCATCCCTTACGAGAAGATCGAGCGCCCGATGCCGGAGATCCCAGAGCGCCCAGCGTCCGTCAATGACTACGTGCGCCCGCCACGTTCCGATTTCCGCTACGTCCCCGATGTCGCTGAAAAACTGGAAGTAAAGAAAGTGGCTAAGAAGGACAAGAAGAAGTCCAAATAAGTCCTGATAGAGCGCGGAAGGCGTAGGGGTACGCCTTCCGTGCTTTTCATACCTGCGAGTGCTGATAGCCATTTGTTTTCCGGATCCTAATCCCTACGCCTTGGCCAGCTATTCTCCTCGGTTTTTGCGTCAGGAAGGCGAAGGGATTTGCCACGCACAACAAATCCCTATCGGGTAGTCGCTGGTTCGCAGCCAGCAAGTTGAAGCAGCAATAAACACGTTGATTTCCGATACTCGAACCACGAAAATCTGGCACACTCGTGGGTATGACTACACCTGAAGTTTTGACTGAAACCCGCGCCTCAACCGGCGTCTTGACCCTTAATCGTCCGAAGGCCTTGAATGCGCTGGATCCAGAGATGGTCCGCATTATCACTGAGCAGCTGGAGGAGTGGCGCGATGACCCGGAGGTGCATCGCGTCATCATCACTTCGAACTCGGAGAAAGGGTTCTGCGCGGGCGGCGACATCAAAGTGGTGCGGGAAAAGGCGGTGGAAGGCAATCACGAATTCGGGGATCAGTTCCTGCAGGCTGAGTACACCATGAACGCGATGATCGCGAACTTTCCTAAGCCGTATGTCGCGATTATCGATGGTGTGGTGATGGGCGGTGGTTTGGGAGTGAGTGCTCACGGCAGCCACCGCGTGATTTCTGAGAAGGCGTTCGCTGCGATGCCGGAAGTGGCCATTGGCTTTGTCCCTGACGTGGGAGTTTCGTGGATGAGCACCCATGTGGAGAGCCAGGAGGGGCGTCCGCTGCCGGAGGTCGCGAAGTTTGCCGGTGTGACCGGCTACCGCCTTACAGCCGCGGACATGCTGTACACGGGTCTGGCGACGCATTATGTGCCGCACGAGGACATGCAGCAGTTCACTGAAATGCTGATCGCGGAGTCGCTGGACGAGGCACTAGAAAAGTATGCCGCTGATCTGGAAGAGGAGTCCTTCCTCAAGGCCAATCTCGCGGTGATCGAAGAGTGCTTTGGCCACGATACGTGGGCTGACATTGAAGAAGCTTTGGGTAAGGCGGATAAGGAGTTCGTGGACCTGGTATGGGATCTGCTGAGTGCAGGTAACCCGGCCTCTATGGTCGCTACCGTGGAGCTGTACACCGCGAACGAAGAAGCAGACTCAGTAGAAAAGGGCCTGCACAATGAGTATGCGATCGGTTCCGTGCTGCGCCGCCAGCCAAACTTTGTGGAAGGTGTGCGTGCTGTGCTCGTGGATAAAGATCGGAATCCGACGTTCGTTCCGGATAAACCGAGCGATGTGGATCCGATCCAGTTCCGTTCGGTGCTGAGCTAGCCATGGGAGCTAGCTACAGCAGCTAGCTCCTGGCGGCGTCGTAGAACTGTTGTGCTCGTTCCGCAGATAGCGGGGCGGGCACGTTTTGTGCGAGGACGGCAGCGCGTACCTCTGGGGTGAGCGGTGGCAGTTGCAGCTCGGGGTGGCTCAGCAGCGTCACCGCGTAGGTGTCGGCTGTGATGGGGATGAAGGCGTGGGTCCAGCTGCGCAAGATGGGCTTGACCACGATGTCCAGGTTCCACTGCTGTGCGCACTTCACGGGGAGGGTGGGGGTGCACAGGGCAGGGAGGAGCTGGTGCTGCCCAAACTCGAGGAGTTGCTGCCCTGCATGAGCGTGTGGGGTGCGGACGAGGTGGGGGTCTGCCCAGCTCCAGGTCCATTGGTCGTCGGTGACGGTGGCGACAACGGTTGCGTTAGCGGACAGCGGCCCGCGGGTGGTGGTCAGATGAGCACACCCGGTGGCTAGGTCGAGGTACGTGCCGGGGTGGGGGACAAGGGCGTCGTAAAGCAGCTGGTGCTCGGCGGAGAGGTGCCAGGCGTCGGCGCGGATGTCGTCGAGAAGCATGCTGCCGGGCAGGTCGTAGAGGGCGCCGTCACGCAGGATAGCTCCGGTGGGGTTGGTGGCGAGGTAGGCGTCGACGGGGCGGCCACTCAGGCCAGCTGCGGTGAGCAGTGGTGTCTCTGGGCCGTGGGGCGGCAGGGTGAGCCATACGGCGAGGATGGCGGTGTCGCCACCTGGCATGGTGGCGCGCAGGATCGGCATGCCGCCGTGGAGCGTGCGGGCAGCACCGATAAAGTCAGGGTGTTCTTCGCCGACGCTGCCCCACAGCTCAGGCAGGTTGAACCGCTCGGCGGCTTCCTGCATGCTTAACGACGCCCACTGCCACCCATCCTCAGTCACATTCGCGACGCGGGTAGCAGGGAATGTGAGGTCCGGGCCGTGCTGACGCCCGAAACGCACCTCAGCATCGTGGTCGGAGGTATGGGACACCTCGGTGGCGACCACTGGGCCGATGAGCTGCGGAATCAGGGAATCGACCCAGCGTTGCCGTACGAGTCCGTCGGCAGCGACCTCGGAAACGGTGGTGGGGGCGTGAAAATTCATGATTTGCTTTCTGGTAGCTGGAAACCGTGGCGGAGCACCCTCATGCAGTTGGTCACACACTCTTCCGGGGTGCGCCCAATTGTGTCATTGGCACCGCCATGGAAGAAGCGGACGAGGCTACCCGCCAGTGCTTGGGCGGTGACAATGACCACCCACTCGATTGTGTTTGTGGTTAGCTCCGGGTGCAACCTGTGGTAGCTGCTGACGACGCTCGAACTCAGCCGGTTGAGGTCAATTCCAGTGGGGGAGAAGTTTGGTCCGGTGAGGGCGATGATTCCTCGCAAGCTCTGGGACCTTTGCGCATCCTGGTGGAGTACCTGCAGCGTGACCTGCTCAATAGTGGCGAGGAGGTCAGCGCCCGGGGAAGTGGTTACAATGATCTGGCAGAACTCATCGATCGCTTCGGTGCTGAAGAAGTGCAGGGCCTCGTCCCGGGAAGAGAAGTAATTGTGAAAGGTGCGGACCGAAACATGAGCCGTTTGGCAGATTTTCGCAACGGTAGCTGCGGCGATGCCTTCTGAGAGTGCGATCTCTGCGGCAGCGGTGGCTAGGGCTGTTTTGGTGGCAGCTTTCTTTTTCTCGCGATGCGTCAGCACATGGTGTCCATTCGATTGACTACTTACCTCAAGAAATCTAACACTAACTTCTGTATCGTATAATCTGATACAGAAAGGATGTGGGATGGTTTCACTCAATACTGAGAATCCTGCGCCCCTTTACCTGCAGCTTCGCGATTCGATAGTGTGCGAGATCACCGCGGGGCGCCTGAAACGTGGCTCGAAGTTAGGCTCTGTCCGCTCGGTGGCTGCTGATTTTGGGATTAACCCTGCGACAGTTAAACAAGCCTACGACCTGCTTCAGGAACAGGGGATCGTCGTAACGCGTGGCCGCCTGGGCACCTTCGTCGCGGTAAACAGCATTGACCTGCTTGTGCAGCAGCTGGGGATTTTGCTCGACCAGGGGTTTAGCGCTGCAGAGATTCGGTCCTGCCTTGCGCAACTAGAACAGGAGCACGCGAGATGACAATTCTGCTGGCTCTGTCGAACGCCCTCGTTTGTTGTTCCGGGATGCTCTATACCCGGCTTGCTCCCCACGGAACTGCCTTCGGATATCGTGTTCCCTTCGACTTCGACCGCGCTCCGGAGTTTCGTCGTTTCAATCGCAGCTGCATCCTGGCTGCACTTTTCATGTTTGTGCTGACTGTGGCGCTTCCTGCTTTCGCCGTGCCCATCGGGCTGGCGGCGATCCCCGTCTTAGGATGGTGCTGGCTGGCTTCTCGACGCCACATCCAGGCACATCGCATTGAAGGCGAAGTCCTGAGCGGATCGCTCACTGGTGATGGCGACAACATCATCACCGTTCCGCCCGTGAATCTCCTTGGCTACTGGCTTGCCCTGGCGATCATCCTGCTCACCACCGCTTACGTCGCCACACGTTGGCCCGACATCCCAGCGACCTTCGCAACGCACTTTGACGGATCCATGCAACCCGATGCGTGGTCCGACAAATCGGTGGGCTCCGTGTTTGCCATGAGCATTCTTAACCTGGTGGTGTGGCTGTTGCTCTTGGGATGCATGGCACCGTTTCTGGTTGTGCCGATCTACGCCCGAACTGACACCAGCCCCGGAGGCATGGCCGCAACGGGGGCAGCGGTTTCGGCTTCGGCCACGGCGTTGGGATGGTTCGAGTTTGCATTAGCTGCGGGTCTGAGCCTGGCGCAGCTGGCGATGGTGATTCCCGACTGGTCAGGGCTCATGGGGGTTGCCGTCACGCTGACGCTGGTGGGGAGTATCGGTGGCACCATTGGCCTCATCGCCTATATCATGCATGCCATGGATAAAGCCCGCGCCCGCTATCCCCGGGAATACAGCAGGTCCTTCCGCTCAGACAGCTATTACAAGGCCGGGATGTTTTATGTGAATAAGGATGACCCGGCACGGATCGTCGATAAGCGCGATGGCGTGGGCGTGTCCTTCAACTTCGCGCACCCGCTCGGCACAATCTACCTCGTCACCGTGCTGCTCGTGAGCTTCGCGCCGCTGCTGCTAGTGTTTTTGTAAAACCTAGGAGGCTTCATGTGGCATGCGGTCAGCTTCGCGCTGATGGACTCGATCAACGTCCTACTCATCGGCGTGATCGTGACGATCGGTGTGCTACTGCCCCCGCGCGCGCCTTATCGACGCATCGCGGCGCTCCTCGTCGGTGGCGATTGGCTGGGCGTGTTCCTGCTGTCAGTGCCGACCCTGGCGGTCTTCGACCGGATCAAAGGAATCCGCGGCGCCCTGGAATCACCGTGGTTTGGTGCCATCCTGATCGCCGTCGGCGTGCTGGGGGCAATTATGACCTTCCGCGGCGGCGACAACACCGCCCTGGTGAATCGCATCATGCGGCCCCTGCAAACGCCGTCCTGGCGCACCGCTGGGATGGGATTCACCCTCGGCGTCATCCAATCCGCCACCTCAGTCCCCTTCTTCGCAGGCCTTGCCTACCTCAGCGCAGGCGGCTTCAGCCTCGGATTCCGTTACACCGCGTTGGTTTTCTACGCCACCCTGGCACTGAGCCTGCCCTTTATCACCGCAGTCCTCGTGGGCTTCGTTCGGGCATTCCCCGAAAGCCCCGCTGGTAGAGGATTTGAGTGGGCGCGGAGCAACACCAAAACGCTTACCCCGATCGCCGGGTATCTCGTGTCGGCGATCCTGGTCGCTATGGGTCTGCTGCATCTTTAGCTGCTGGCGAATTTGTGGTTCTGATTAGCCACAGCGGAGGTGATTTTTGGTCAGATCGAGCCAGAAATTCGGCCTGCCTAATAGCGCAGCACTTTCACTGTCGCTTCGCGGTCTGGGTTGGCGAATTTCTTGGTTACTTCATCGACGCGGATGGTCGCGTTGGGATCGACCTCCGGCGGGTTACCTGCTGGTTTTCCTGGGCACGCGTCGACTTCGGTCGGATTGAAATAGATGACTTCGGTGTCGCCACTGTCGTATTTTAACGCCAACCCGGAGTGGGTCTCCCAGGCCTGGGAGTTGTTGCGGATCGAGTAGATGTCTTTCTCGCGGAAGCCGACCTTGGTGAAGGATTCCTGTTCCGCGTACGGGCAGATGACATACGCCTTATCCATCTTCTTCTTGGAAACCTCCGACAGCACGATGTGATCGGACTTCGAGATCGCGGTTTCGAATGGCGATTGTCGCAGGCTGACATCGACAAACCCTGCTACCACCACTAGTGCGATTGCTGCACTCGCTCCAACGAACCAGGTCGAACGCTTCATTGTGGCACTCCCCGCCGAAAATAGCCCTTTAGGTTAGGAAAAAAGCATACAGTGATGCCATCAATGAAGCTTCGTGAAAACTAGATACTTTAACTTAGGAGGTCGAATTTCTGGGTCGATCTGGCAGGAAAACACCCCCGTCGTGGCCAAACAGAACCAGAAATTCGACAGCGGTTAATCAGCTACCAATGGCTCCATGGTGAGCTCCGGATGCTCCTTCTCAATGAATGCGAGCTTCCACTTGTCGCCGAAGAGGGCGATGAGCTCTCCGTCGGTGCGGGTGAAGATTTCCACGCCACGCTGACGGCCTAGCTCAGGGGCGGATTCGGCATCGGTGCGACGCGCGACGGAGTACGGAATTGGGTCGGTTTCGGTTTCGACGTTGTATTCGTTTTCCATGCGGGCTTGCATGACTTCGAACTGCATCGGGCCGACGGCGGCCATGACTGGGTTTGCGTCGCCACGGGCGTCGTTACGCAGGATCTGGACCACGCCTTCGGCGGCGAGCTGGTCGAGGGCCTTACGGAACTGCTTGTACTTGCCCAGGGACTTGGCGCGCAGGGTGCGGAAGTGCTCTGGCGCGAACTGTGGCATCGGTGGGAATTGGACCTTGTTGCCCTCGTAGATGGTGTCGCCAGGGGCAAGCGATCCGGCGTTGACCAGGCCGACGATGTCGCCAGGGTAGGCCGTCTCCACGGTGGAGCGGGTGCGGCCGAACACTGTGAGGGCGTACTTGGTGGAGAAAGAGCGACCCGACTGGGCGTGAGTCACTTGCATACCACGGTCGAATTCGCCGGAGACGATGCGCATGAATGCCAGGGAGTCGCGGTGGTTCTTGTCCATGCCGGCCTGCACCTTGAATACGACGCCGGAGAAGGAATCGTCAATTTCTCGCGCAGTATCAAATGTGCCGGTCGCCGCAGCGACAGCCTTCGGGTCGGACTCTCGGCCTCGTGGAGATGGCGCTAGGGCACACAGCGTGTCTAGGATCTGGTGCACGCCAAAGTTCAGCATCGCGGAGGCAAAGATCGTTGGGGAAGTGGTGCAGGATTCGAAGAGTTCCTGGTCATGGACAGCGCCGTCCATCGTCATCAGTTCGACCTCTTCCACGCAGGTATCCCAGGCATCGCCCTCACGCGTGGCGGCCTCGTCCGGGGTGTAGTGTTCTTCCGGCGCGATGGTCGAACCACCTGCGGTGCGCAGGAAGTGAATGTACTCGTCCACTTCGCCGTCTTCGGTGATCCGCGCGAGGCCACGGAAGTCACCGGCCTCACCTACGGGCCAGTACATCGGGGTGGGCTGCAGCTGGATCTCGTTGACGATCTCATCCACGAGCTCGAGCGGGGAGCGGCCCGGGCGGTCCCACTTGTTGATCACGGTCACAATCGGCAGGCCACGGGATTTACACACCTTGAACAGCTTCAGCGTCTGGGGCTCCAGGCCTTTGGAGGCGTCGACAAGCATGACTGCGGCGTCGACGGCGGTGAGCACGCGGTAAGTGTCCTCGGAAAAGTCCGCGTGACCCGGGGTGTCCACCAGGTTAATCATGTATGGTTCGCCCTCGTGGCCCTCAGGCGCATATTCGAACTGCAGGGCGGAGGAGCCAATGGAGATGCCACGCTCTTTTTCCATGTCCATCCAGTCCGAAACGGTGGACTTGCGGCCCGCCTTGCCGTGCACGGCGCCCGCCTCGGAAATGACGTGCGCGTGTAGCGCCAACGCCTCCGTCAGCGTGGACTTACCAGCGTCGGGGTGGGCAATGACGGCGAATGTGCGGCGGCGTGACGCCTCGGTGGCAATGGAGCTCATGACGTATAAGAATAGCGGGCATGACTGTCCTATCCCAACTGTCAGTGCCCATCGTTGCAGCTCCCATGGCTGGGGGACCGTCCACGCCCGCGCTTGTCGACGCCATCGCCGCCGCAGGCGGATTCGGGTTCCTTGCGGCCGGGTACCTCACCCCGGACAAGCTGCGGGAGAAGATGACTGCTGTGACCTGCGATCGCTATGGGGTAAACCTGTTTTATCCGCAGGCTCCAGTGACGGACCTCAGCCCGGTAGACCGCTACGCCGACGCGCTTGCACCGGTGTTTGCCGAGCATGACGCACAGGTGCCGGACTACGCAGCAGCCGACCCCACCGACGGGTTTGCGGCGAAACTGGACGTGGTGTGCGAACTACGCCCCAGCGTGGTCAGCTGCACTTTTGGACTCTTCACCGTGGCAGAAGTAGAACGGCTCCACGAGCGCGGAATCGAAGTATGGATGACAGTGACAAACCCGCAAGACGCAAGGGAAGCGGTAACCCGAGGCGCCGATGCCCTGATTTTGCAAGGCCCTGAGGCCGGCGGACACCGTTCGACGCTCACAGTAGCTGAAGAACCGGATCAGCGATCGCTGCTTGAGTTGCTCGGGGCAGTGGACGTCGATAAGCCCGTGCTTGCTGCCGGCGGCCTGACCACCGCAACCGCCGTCCGGGCCGCACTTGACGCCGGCGCCGTGGCTGCCGCGTGTGGCACCGCCTTCCTGCTTGCTGACGAAGCAGGCACCGCAAAGCTCCACCGCGAGAAGGTCGCCCGTGGCGGAAAAACCGCCCTCACGCGCGCATTCTCCGGCCGGTGGGCGCGTGGCATCGAAACACAATTCATGCGCGACCACCTCGATGCCCCCGCCATCTACCCCCATGTGAACACTTTAATGAAGCCCGTTCGGAGCGTTACCTCGGACACAAACTACGTCGCTGCATGGGCAGGTACGCAGGTAAAACATGCTTTTATGGGATCCGTAGCGGAAATCGTTTCCGCCCTGACTGAGGGGTTGCCAGACAACCAAAGCAAAACCCGGTAAATTCGAATATGTATGTCAACTAAACCATCACCCGTGGAGGACCACATGTCGGAGCAGACCCCGATTTCTCAAGCTGACTGGAACGAGCGCGTGGAGCTCGCCGAGAAGATGATCCCGCTGATCGGCAAGCTGCGTCGTGAGCACAACGTTGTCGTCTCGATCTTCGGCCGTCTGCTGGTTACCGCGACCGAGATCGACATCATCAAGTCTCACCGCTACGCTCGCCGCATCACCGAGCAGGAACTGCCACTGTCCCAGACCCTGCCAATCCTGGAGCAGCTCGTGGACATGAACCTCGGCACCGCTTCCATCGACCTCGGCGCACTGGCTACCAAGTTCGAAGCAGAAGGCGGCGACCTGCGCGCATTCCTCGAGCGTGAGCTTGCCGACGTCATCGGAAACGCCGACGAAACCCCACAAACCGACGTTGTTCTCTACGGCTTCGGACGCATCGGTCGCCTGCTCGCCCGCATCCTGCTGGCCCGCCAGGCAATGTACAACGGCCCACGCCTCCGCGCGATCGTCGTCCGCAAGAACGGCGACCAAGACCTCGTCAAGCGCGCCTCCCTGCTGCGTCGTGACTCGGTCCACGGCGCTTTCGAAGGCTCCATCACCGTCGACCACGACAAGAACATCATCTGGGCAAACGGCGCACCGATCCAGGTTATTTACTCCTCCGACCCGGCCACCGTCGACTACACCGAATACGGCATCAACGACGCCATCGTCGTCGACAACACCGGCCGCTGGCGCGACCGCGAAGGCCTCGAGCAGCACCTGAAGTCCAAGGGTGTTGCCAGGGTACTGCTCACCGCACCAGGCAAGGGCGACATCAAGAACATCGTGTACGGCATCAACCAGAAGGACATCACCCCAGAGGATCGCGTCCTGTCTGCCGCATCCTGCACCACCAACGCCATCACCCCAGTACTCAAGGTGGTCAACGACAAGTGGGGCGTCGAGTTCGGTCACGTGGAAACTGTCCACTCCTTCACCAATGACCAGAACCTGATCGACAACTTCCACAAGGGCGCCCGCCGTGGTCGCGCAGCCACCCTGAACATGGTCCTCACCGAAACCGGTGCAGCCAAAGCCGTATCCAAGGCTCTGCCAGAGTTCGAAGGCAAGCTCACCGGTAACGCCATCCGCGTTCCGACCCCAGACGTCTCCATGGCAGTGCTCAACCTGAACATGAAGTCCGACGTCACCGTCGACGAAGTCAACGACTACCTCCGCCAGGTATCCCTGACCTCCGTCCTGCGTCAGCAGATCGACTACATTAAGTCCCCAGAGGTCGTCTCCACCGACTTCGTGGGCTCCACCCACGCCGGCATCGTCGATGGCCTGGCCACTATCGCCAAGGGTAAGCAGCTCGTGCTGTACGTCTGGTACGACAACGAGTTCGGCTACTCCAACCAGGTCATCCGCATCGTCGAAGAAATCGCCGGCGCACGACCAAAGGTTCGCCCACACCGCCTCGAGCTGACTGAGGTTTAATATCGGTTGAATTTCTGGTTCTGTTTGACCAAAACAGGGGTAAGTTTTGGCCAGATGGAGCTGGAAATTCAGCACGTAACTAAGCCCGCCACACGGATCCCCTTCCGTCTGGCGGGCTTTTAGGGTTAAGCAGCAAAATGCGTGTCCGGCCGGGCGCTTTTATGTTGTTACTCCACCCCTGGGTCTACGGCCACGGCCCCGAAGTTTTTTGCTAAAACCCGGGAAGCATTTCCAGGGTCTTGGGCCGAAAGCAGTGAAATAGCAGGTGTGAAGCTTAAAAAATCACCGAAACCCGGGGAATGCTTCCCGGGTTTTGTGGGGTTAAGTAAAGAAAAGTGTGTGCCTTTACCCGATATTGCGCTTATTTGCTGTGAATACGATTCTGCGCCGCGGCCAGTCCCTGGGTAACGATCAACTCGGCGCCCTCGGCCGCGTCCGCGCAGATGGCTCCTAGGTCAGCGGCCTCTTGCACACTGAATGGTTTGAGCACGTAGGAAGCAGGATCTTGTCGTCCGGGCGGGCGGCCGATACCGATGCGGATGCGGTAGTAATCCCTGGTTCCAAGTGTTTGGCTAGTGGAGCGCAGACCGTTGTGTCCGTTTTCGCCACCGCCTTGCTTGAGACGCACCGTGCCGAAGTCCAGGTCTAGTTCGTCGTGGATGACGATGACATGGGCGGGTGGGATTTTAAAGAAGTCGCACAGTGCTCGGATCGGGCCACCGGAGAGGTTCATGAAGGTACGTGGCTTGGCGAGGACCACCTTGGTGTTGGCAATCCGGGTTTCTAAGATGTCCGCGTTTGATTTTTTGTGGACGCTGAATGAGCCCATGTGATCTTCGGCGATCTCATCGATGGCCATGAATCCCACATTGTGCCGGGTGGTTTCGTATCTGGCTCCGGGGTTGCCAAGGCCGACGATGAGGAATGGTTCAGACATGTTCTCTATTGTGGCACATCTGTTGAGGGGTGGGCTGAGGGTGTTTACTCCGACTGACTGTTCCGAACAGTGGAACAGTGACGTGGATTGTGTTTTGCGGCATTTTAGACTTTCGATACACAAATACCGAGAGTTTAAGGAGCTTGACTTACCATGCCGATTGCTTTGCTGGCCATGTCACACAGCCCGCTTCTTGGGATCAATGAGCTTCCGAAGGATGCTGAGCAGAGTTTGCACGCTGCGCTGAAATCCGCGAAGGATTTTGCGCGTGATTTTGATCCTGATCTGATTGTGACGTTCGCTCCGGATCATTACAACGGGTTCTTCTATGATTTGATGCCGCCGTACTGCATTGGGTACAAAGCTCGCAGCGTGGGTGATTACAACTCTCAGGAAGGTGAGCTCGATGTTCCTACCGAGCTCGCTGAAGAGATGGCCCAGTTTGTGATCGATAAGGGAATTGATATTGCAATTTCTCGCAAGATGGAAGTCGATCACGGTGCGGTTCAACCTGCAGAAATTGTCTTTGGTGACATTGCTGCCCGCAAGACCGTCCCGGTGTATGTCAACGGATTGGCCCGTCCATTTGTGCCGATGCAGCGCGTCCGCTTGATGGGAGAGGCGATCGGTGAGTTCCTGAAAGACCGCGATGAGAAGATTCTTCTTATTGCTTCCGGTGGACTGAGCCACGACCCGCCGGTGCCGCAGTGGGTGACCGCGAACGAAGAACAGCGGGCATTGCTTCTCGACGGCCGGAACCCAACTCCGGAAGCCCGCAACGCGCGCCAAGAACGCGTGATCAACACAGCTAAGGCGTTCGCTGCTGGTCAGGCTGAAATTCAGGACCTGAATCCGGAGTGGGACAAGGAGTTCATGAAGGTCTGCGCGTCAGGTACGCCAGCACTCTTTGACCAGTACCAGGCTGATGAGATGGACAAGCTTGCTGGCCATTCCTCCCACGAGGTCCGCACGTGGGTGGCGGCGTTTTCTGCGTTGGCTGCTGCACATCCTGAGTATGCGGTGGATTACCAGTTCTATGAGCCGATCAAGGAATACATCGCTGGTTTCGGCATTATGACCGCTAGTTAAAGGAAGAAGCTTTTTGATGAACGTAAACTACGAGGCAGTTGCGAAGGAACTCGCTGAGGCGTACACGACCAAGCAGCCAATCACTCCACCTCGAGAGACTCTGCCTGGTTTGGATCTGTCCGGTGCGTACCGGATTCAGCAGATTCAGGAGGAAATGCTGGTTGCTGCAGGCGAGAAGATCGCTGGCCGCAAAATTGGGTTGACGTCCCTCGCGATGCAACAGCAGCTGGGGGTCGATTCGCCAGATTTTGGTTTCTTTACCGAGAAGCAGGTATTCCGGTCCGGTGATGTTATTGACGCTTCCCAGTTTATTTCTCCAAAAGTTGAGCCTGAGTTGGGTTTTGTCCTGAACCGAGATCTGCCGGCCACCGCCACCATGGATGAGGTGCGTGAGGCGATCGGGGAAACGTTCCTGGCTGTGGAAATCATTGACTCTCGCGTCCGCGATTGGGACATCAAGCTTGTGGATACTGTTGCCGACAACGCATCCTGCGCTGCGATCGTCTTGGGCAAGGTTGCTGAAGAGATTGCTTTTGATGACCTGCCGTCGGTGACGGCAACCATGACCATTGATGGTGAGGCTGCGGGCACGGGCGAAGGTTCCGCTGTAATGGGACACCCGGTTGAGCCTCTCGTGTGGCTCGCCCAGACCTTGGGGGAGCAGGGAGTTGGACTGAAGGCCGGCGACATTGTGCTCACCGGAAGCTTCTGTGCCGCTGCGCCAGTGATTCCTGGTTCCACCGTTGATGTTGATTTTGGTCGTTATGGCCAACTGAGCGTTTCGTTTAGCTAATTAAAAAAGAATAAGGGGAGAAGATGGCAGAAAAGCTTAAAGCAGCTATCGTCGGGCCAGGAAATATTGGTACGGACCTGCTGATGAAGCTGCAGAAGAATTCCAAGAACGTTGAGCCGATTTACATGATCGGTGTAGATCCTACGTCGGATGGTTTGAAGCGAGCTGAAGATTTGGGTGTCCAGTCGTCGGCAGGCGGCGTGGAATGGATGCTGGAGCAGGATGTTAAGCCTGACCTGGTGTTCGAAGCGACCTCCGCGTATGCCCACCAGGCTAACGCGCCCCTCTACCGTGAGGCGGGCATTCGGGCGATCGATCTTACCCCGGCAGCGGTGGGCCCATACTTCTGCCCAGCGGTGAATCTGGATGAGCTGCAGGACGTGGACAACGTCAACATGATTACTTGTGGCGGTCAGGCGACCACCCCGATTGTTGCGGCAGTCTCTCGCGTCATTCCGGTCGAGTACGCCGAGATCGTGGCGTCTATTTCGTCTCGTTCTGCCGGTCCTGGTACGCGTGCCAACATTGATGAGTTTATGCAGACGACTGCGGCAGCGTTGGAACAGGTCGGCGGTGCGAAGAAGGCCAAGGCGATCTTGATCCTGAATCCAGTCGAGCCGCCGATGATGATGCGCAACACCGTGTACTGTGCGTTGCCTCCGGAGGCCGCGGCCCCGGGTGAGCTGCGGGATCAGATTCGTCAATCCATCGAGCACATGGTGGAAACGGTGCAGGCTTACGTTCCTGGGTACCGTCTTACTGCCGAGCCGCAGTTTGATGAGGCTCGCGAAGATTGGCAGGGGTGGGGCCGGGTGACCGTCTTGCTGGAGGTCGCTGGAGCTGCCGATTACCTGCCGGATTATGCCGGAAACCTCGATATCATTACCGCCGCTGCGGTGGCGACCGCCGACCGCATGGTTGATGTGCTGCGTGGGGAAGGAAAGTAACATGACCAAGATTCGTATCAATGACACCACTCTCCGCGATGGTTCCCACGCAGTGCGTCACCAGTACACAGAGGAGCAGGTGCGCGCCGTCGTACGCGCGCTTGACGACGCCGGAATTCAACTCATCGAAGTCACGCACGGCGATGGCCTGGGTGGTTCTTCTTTCAACTACGGTTTCTCCAAGACCAACGAGCTGGATCTGGTGTCCGCAGCCGTGGATGAGGCGAAGCAGGCAAAGATTGCGGTGTTGTTGTTGCCGGGCCTCGGCACTGTGGCCGATCTGAAGGAAGCGCATGCGCGTGGCGCTGGGATGGTCCGTGTGGCGACGCACTGCACGGAAGCAGATGTCTCCATCAAGCACTTCCAGGCTGCCCGTGACCTTGGCATGGAAACCGGTGGTTTCCTCATGTTGTCCCACCGCCTGGATCCTGCCGGCCTAGCTAAGCAGGCCAGGATCATGGTGGACGCTGGCTGCCAGTGCGTGTACGTGGTGGACTCCGCTGGTGCGCTCATCATGGAAGAGGCCAGCGACCGCGTGAAGGCTATCCTGGACGAGATCGGCGACGAAGCTCAGGTTGGTTATCACGGTCACCAGAACCTGTCCTTCGGCGTTGCCAACTCTGTTCTTGCGGTCCGTGCCGGTGCACAGCAGATCGACGGTTCCCTCGCAGGCCTGGGAGCCGGTGCAGGTAACTCTCCGACGGAAGTGCTCGCGACTGCTTTTGACCGTCTGGGTGTGGAGACCGGCGTGGATATCCCGAAGATTCTGTCCGCGGCGGAAGACGTTCTCAAGCCTATGGTGCCTCGCCTGCCAGCGATGGACCGCGGTTCGATCGTCCAAGGTCAGATGGGCGTCTACAACTCCTTCCTGCTCCACGCCGAGCGGGCGTCGGAGCGCTACGGCGTACCTACCGCTGATATCTTGCGGGAAGTTGGCCGCCGTGGCTATGTGGGCGGTCAGGAAGACATGATTATTGATGTTGCTGTGGCCCTGAAGAACGCCTAAAGCCTTGGCTTGGCCGCTAGCCAGCGTGGATTACGTGCTGGCTAGCGGTTTTTTCGTTCCTGTTGGCGCTGGAAATTCAGGAGGGACTTGCTTGCGGCGGCACAGGTGCGTCGTAAAGCATTGGCAAAAACGTCGGGTTTAAACTGCGCGGCGTGCCCCGAAATGGACATCGCTGCTACTGCCTGGTTATTTCGGCCGAAAATTGGAGCGGCGATGCAGGACAGGCCGAGCGCGATTTCTTGCTTGTCATATGCGAAGCCCTCGAGACGAACCTGTTCCAGCTCCTGGCGCAGTTCCTCAGGGTCAGTGATGGTGTAGGGCGTCCATTTCGGAAGACCACGTTGCAGTGCGGACTCGAGTCGGGTCTCGTCCCACGCGAGCAGGGCCTTACCAATTCCCGTGCACACCGCAGGGGCGCGCCCGCCGATGCGGGAAGGGGAGGATACGCGCTGGGCCGAGAACAGCTTGTTCACGTACACCACCTCAGTGCCTTCCAAATACCCCAACTGCACCGTGTGCCTAGTCTGCTCAAACAATGCGGCCAGGTGAGGAGTGAGTACTTCACTGATCATTTCGGCGGACTCGCTGACCGACTGCTGAGTCAGTTCGAAGCAAAGCGGGCCGAGTCGGTACACATCGTCAGCTCGTTCCACCGCGCCATTGGCCACGAGCATTGCGAGCAGCCGGTGAGCAGTGGATTTGGATAGCTCAGCACGGCGAGCGAGTTCACTCACGCCGACGCCGGACGCGTCATTGGGGCTGAAGCAACGCAGCAAACTGAACGCCTTGTCGACGGCGCTGCGGGTGTCTGGCGCGGTAGCCACGGGAGGAACCTCTTTTCATTTTTTCTTACATCGTACTCGGTGGGCGATTCCCAAAAAGTTCGCAAGCGTTGTGACTAACCCCGGGGGTGGCAGTCATTGATTCACTTGGGAAAACCGAGGACCTGGCTAGCTGAGATGTGTTTCATTATCGCCAGCGGGGGTAAGCGCTCATATCAATCGTTCCGCTAGGCGGAACGGCAGTTTTAATTTGACTCACATCGGGAGCAAAGTAATGCCATCACCCAATTGTGAACCGGATTACAAAAAGTCCTGAATGGTCGGTGGATCTCAAATGGGATTCCCCGTAGTAATCAAGGAGGAACTATGTGCACCCCTGACAACCCCATGCCTCGGGCAGGGCTCACCAGGCCGGAAGGCTTGGAGGAGAACCTTGACGTCACCGGCATGGTCAACCCAGAAGGTGGCCTAATCGATCGACGTATCTTCTCTGACGAGAAGGTCTACAACCAGGAAATGCGTCGCATCTTCGCCCGCAGCTGGCTGTTCATCGCGCACGAGGATCAGTTCAAGAAGCCAGGCGACTTCTTCCAGACCTACATGGGCGAAGACCCAGTCATCGCTTCTATGAACAAGAAGCGCGAAATCCGCGTTCTGCTGAACAACTGCCGTCACCGTGGCGCCCGCGTCTGCCGTGCAGACATGGGATCCACCAAAAACTTCACCTGTACCTACCACGGTTGGTCCTACGACCTCGATGGCAACCTCGTCAACGTACCAGCGCAGGAGTCCTACTCGTCCGACTTCAATCTCGCGGACTGGGGCCTGGTGACCGCACCACGTGTCGAAAGCTACAAGGGCCTCATCTTTGCCAACTGGGACAAAGACGCCGAACCGCTGGAAGACGCGCTCGGAGAGATGAAGTGGTACATCGATGCCTTCATGGACCGTGATCCAGAAGGCACCACCGTTGTCGGGGGCGTGACCAAATGGGTTTTGGAAGGCAACTGGAAGCTCGCAGCTGAACAGTTCGCAACCGACTGGTACCACGTCAACATGTCCCATGCATCCGCGCTGATGGTGATGTCTCCAACGGGCAAGGGACCAAAGAAAGAAATCGCGCAGCGTACCGGACGCCAATACACCGACGAACGCGGCAATGGTGCTGGCTTCCCAGTCCACCCGAAGAACCGCTTCGACGCCCAACCAGTACACGAATACTACGACTACGACTTCCTCCGTGAGCGCCTGTCTCCAGAGCAAGTCATGGGACCGCTGACCAACGGTCACGCCACGGTGTTCCCTAACTTCTCCTACCTTCCGGTGAACGGTTCCATCCGCGTCTGGCACCCAAAGGGCCCGAACAAGATGGAAGTGTGGTCCTGGACCGTCCTGGATAAGTCCATGCCCGAGGAAGTACGTCGCGCTCAGCGCCTCTACAACCTCCGCACTTTTGGCCCGTCCGGCATCTTCGAGCAGGACGACGGAGAAAACTGGTCTGAATGCCAGGCCAACGCACACGCGTTCATGGTCGGCAACACCGCGCTCAACTACCAGATGGGTATGGGTACTGAGCAACAGCGCGAAGACTACCCAGGAACCACCTCCGAGCTGTACTCCGATGCAGCAGGTCGTGGCCTCTACCGCAGGTGGCGTGAGCTGATGTCCACGCCAGCATGGCATGAAAACACCGATCAGTAACCGACACCGAACATAGGAGCATACCCATGAGCAATCCCGTCAAAGTAGCCCAGGTCGACGACATCGAGCAGGAGGAAGCAATCGTTGTTTCTCCAGAGACGTCTGGCCACCCAGTAGGCATCGCAGTCTTCCGCACCGATGAAGACGAATACTACGCGCTCGATGACATCTGCACCCACGCAGATGCGTCACTGGCAGACGGCTGGATCGAAGGAAACGAAGTTGAGTGCCCGATGCACTCCGGTCGTTTCTGCCTGAAGACCGGCAAGGTCCTGTGCATGCCAGCATCCGAGGACACCAACACCCACAAGGTTGAGATTCGTGACGATGAAGTGTGGCTTTACCCAGGCACTCCGGCGGAGGCCACCGATGAGTAATGTCACCATCGTAGGTGGCGGTATCGGCGGTTACACCGTGGCTTCGGAACTGCGCAACCGTGGCTTCGAAGGCGCCGTGACCATCATCGATCCACTCGGTTACCCCTACGATCGTCCGCCACTGTCAAAGGAAATCCTGCAGGGCTCCAAGAACGCCGAACAACTCCTGCTCGCACCGCGCAGCTGGTATGAGGAAAACAAGGTCACCCTGGTCAAGGCAAAGGTGGATCGGATCAAGCCCGAGGAGCGTGAGCTCGTTCTCGACGGCGGTGAGACCCACACTTTTGACAAACTCGTGCTGGCTACCGGTGGGCTACCACGGCCGCTGCCAGCTCCGGGCTTTGATGACCCAGATCTATTCGTGCTTCGTACCACTGAAGATGCGCAGCGTCTGAAGAAGGCCCTGGGCAAAGGCACTCGTTTGGCCATCATCGGCGCTGGTCTGATTGGTGCCGAAGTTGCGTCGAGTGCCCGAGAGTTGGGCGCTGAAGTCACCCTCATCGATCCTGTTCCAGTAGCGCTGGTACCAGCCGTCGGTAAGGAAATTGCCGAGCGTCTGCATGCGCTGCACGCTGCACACGGTGTTGAGACGGTGACCGGCTTTACGACGGGCATCCGTCGAGAAGGCGCCACCTTCGTCATCGACATCGATGGCAAAAACACCGTGACTGCAGACGTAGTCCTGGTTGCAGTGGGCATCATCCCAGAAGAAAACCTGGCCAAGTCCGCAGAACTGGAATGCGACGGTGGCGTTCTGGTCGATCATGCTCAGCGCACCACCGCTGACGGGATCTGGGCGGTAGGTGACTGCGCTCGCGTGCGCAATGCCGACGGCACCCTGGCACGACGCCACGAGCACTGGGAGTCCGCAATCTTCGACGCGCAAACCGCTGCCGCTGACATCTGCGGGCAAGAGCTACCAGAGCACGGCGCATCCTGGTTCTGGACAGACCGCTATGGCGTGCACGTGGAAGGCGTCGGCTCAATGACTGCCGAAGGCGAGACCGTGATTCGTCCAGATGAAGAAGGACAACCACAAGTGGTGTTCCGCGTTGCGCCGGACAACACCATCGTTGGTTGCACCGCGTACGACAAGGGAATGGCGGTACGCGCAGCCCGACGCCTGATTGATCGCAAGGTTGTGGTGGACCCCGAGGCGCTTGCTGATCCCGCGGTGAATCTGAAGAAGTTGGCTCGTTAGGCCGCATACCACTGACATACATAAGGGATGATTGAAGATGACTGACTTTCTCCGACGTGAAGACGTCACACTAGGCGATCGGGTCAGCGCTGAGACGTACTACGACCTGCAAAGCTTCTACTTTGAAGAAGCGGATCTGCTCGACGACGGCCGGTACGTTGACTGGCTGGAAAAGTTTGATAAGGACCTGTACTACTGGGCTCCTACCCGCACCAACCGGCTGCGCCGTCAACAGGCACTCAGCATCGCTGGGCCTGAAGAAGCAGCGTTCTATGACGAGACCTATGACTCGTTGGCGTGGCGCATCCGTCGTTTCGACTCCGGCATGGCTTGGGCTGAGGACCCACCGTCCCGCACCCGCCACCTGATCACCAACCTGCAGGCGCACCACGCTACTGACCCCGAAGGCACTGAGGTGATTGAAGCGCGTACCAACTTCCTCGTCTGGCGTACCCGCTTGGAACGCGAGCGCGATATCTTCGCTGGCACCCGCACTGACCTGCTGCGTGTCACCGACGAAGGCTACAAGGTGTTCGATCGACGCATCCTGCTGGACATCAACGTCCTGCCATCTAAGAACATCTCCACGTTCTTCTAAGGCGGTCACCAGATGTCCTTGCAGAACAAAACTGTATTTATCACCGGGGCCGGTTCCGGCCTCGGGGCTGCACTCGCACGTCGGTTCTACGACGCCGGAGCGAATGTAGTCTCGGTTGACATCGACGAAGCACGCGCACAGCAATCCATCAGTGATTTCGACGCTGACCGCGTCCTCGGTGTCGGTGCGGATGTCCGTGACTCAGATGCACTCGCTGCAGCAGTAGCGGCTACGGTGGAAAAGTTTGGCGGAATAGATACCGTCATCCCGAACGCCGGTATCTGGGACTACAACCGTTCCGTCACGCGTCATAACGGCCACGAGCTGGGCCAGATGTTCGACGAGATTTTCTCCATCAACGTCAAGGGATACCTGCTTACCGTCGAGGCGACCTGGCGCGAACTGGTGAAAACACGCGGCTCGATCATTATGACACTGTCAAACGCAGCGTTCTACGCCGCGGGTGGTGGCCCGATTTACACCGCCAGCAAGTTCGCTGACCGTGGCCTCATGTTGGAATTTGCCTATGAACTCGCACCAAAAGTGCGTGTCAACGGGGTTGCCGTTGGTGGTATGAAGACGGACCTGCGGGGCCCAGCCGCCATCGGAATGGAAAACCGCAGCTTCAAGGACACTCTGGAACGTCGCCGTGATGAGGGAAGAAACCCGTACATCCCACTGCACGACATTTCCACAGATCCATCAAGTTTCACCGGACCATATCTGATGCTTGCCGACGACGCAGAAGGCGGCAACATCACCGGCGCCATCATCAACGTCGATGGTGGCATTAGTGCCCGGGGCTTCGCCCAGGCAGCAGGAGGAGATGACCTGTGATTATCACTGGTGTAGAGCATCGTGCTGAAACGATCGACGTCAACCCATGCGCCCAGCTGGTACGCCACGCTACGTACCAGCCGGACCGTGTGGCCATCATCTATGGTGATGAGCAGTTCACCTACGGTGATCTTGAGAAGGTCGTGCGCAAATGGGCTCACTACTTTGAAGAGTCTGGCGTTCGTCAGGGCGATCGCATCGCTTACTTGGGCATGAACTCGAAATCCTTCATTTTCGCCATGCTGGGGGCGTGGCGAGTGGGCGCCACCTTCATGCCATTTAACTTCCGCCTCAGCGCCCCAGAAGTTTCGCAGCTATTGATGCAGGGAACACCGCACAGCGTGGTGGTGGAAGGGCCATACCTGAACCAGGCGAAGCACATCTACGGCATCGAGCGCCACCACGTGATCGTGGTTGACGACGATCCCATAGCAGAACCCGACGGCCGTGTGCCACTGTACTGGAATCAGACCTCCACCATGCCGGAAGCACCAGAACAGGCAGTGCGACCTCGCCCAATGGTGATGACTGACCTGGCATTGCTGCTGTTTACTTCTGGCACCACCGGCCTGCCAAAGGGAGCACAGCTCACTTTCGGCAATCTGTGGTGGAACTCCGTCAACGTGGACACCATGGTGGATTCCCGCCCTGGCGACGTCACCCTGGTGGCGGCCCCATTGTTCCACGTGGGAGCACTGAACTCCTTCGCTATTAAGGCACTGTCTCGGGGAAACACGGTTCTTATCCACCGCGGTTTCGACCCGGCACAGGTACTGAGCGATATTGAAAACCACCAGGTGGGTTCCACATTCATGGTTCCTGCTCAGCTTGAAGCACTCTATGCGCATCCGAATTTTGCTGACGCGAAGCTCGACTCTATGCGCGCCACTATCTGTGCTGGTGCGCCGGTGCCGCCTATCCTCATTCGCCGTTACCTGGAGAAGGGGATTGCTGTACAGCAGGCATGGGGGCTGACGGAGACAGCTCCGTTCGCTACTTATTTGCCGCCAGAGATGACAGAGAAGAAGATCGGCTCCTGTGGCATCCCTATGCCGTACACCGAGATTCGCCTCATGGATCCGGATACCGGTGAGGAAGTGAAGGAAGCAGGCCGGACCGGTGAACTGTGGGTGCGTGGGCCAAACGTAGCGACAGGCTACTGGAACAACCCAGAAGTAACCCAGAAGGCGTACACCGCCGGCTGGTTCCACTCGGGTGACCTTGGCCACCGCGATGAGGATGGCTACTACTACATTGTGGATCGACTCAAGGACCTCATCATTACGGGTGGCGAAAATGTGTACCCAGCTGAGGTGGAGCGCGTCATTGCAGAGCTGGATGGTGTTCGCGGTAACGCCGTCGTGGGACGCCGTGACGACAAGTGGGGTGAAATCGTGGTTGCGGTTATCCAGCCGGACCGTGACGCTGAAGTGAACCTCGAGGATGTGCGTAACCACTGCGAGCGCCACCTGGCTCGCTACAAGCTGCCGAAGCAGCTCTACGTGGTTGAGGAAATTCCACGTAACTCCGCAGGTAAAATCGACAAAATTGCCGTGCGTCAATTCGTGCGTGAGCAAGAGGAGCAGTAATGAACCATATTCTCATTCAAGATTCACCACTGCGCCATACCTACCCGTACGGGAAAGATGACGTGGAACTGGTTTTTGGATCCATCGATGAAATGACCGCAGAAATCCGCGAGATTTTCACCACCAATAAGGCTTGCCGCCGCGTGGTTGTTGCGGTTCCTGAGGGGGACCTCAGCGCCATCGCACAGTGTGAAAAGGCCGGTATGCGCTATGTCTTGGACGTGCAGCTTCGCGACGGCAATGATGTATCTCTCATGGTGGCAGAGCCGGATTGGGTAGTTAATCAGCCTAAGAACATGGATGAAATGGAGCTCAAGTGAATTTCAAAGAGCAGTGGGACGATTTTTACTCCCGCGTCGATGACGTAGCTATTACGCTCGGGCTGTACCCGATCTCTGGGTCTAAGGAGGAAGTCCGGGTCGGGATGCCGTTGTCAAAGGAGGTATCCCAACCAGCGGGAATGTTCTCCGCTCCAGCGTTGTTTGGGCTTGCTGATATTTCCGGCACGTGGCTGGCGATGCAGCAGGTGGAACCCGGGGTATTCCCGTTAGCTGTTGCCAGCTCGGTGAACGTCGTCTCGAACAAGAAGGAAGGCGACGCGATTGCGGTGTCTACGATTGTGCGTGCAGGGCGTAGCGTGATCGTCACCGATACCAGCGTGATTTCTTCCGTTGACGAGTCGATTCTAGCTAAGGTGGTCACCACCTATACGGTTCCGGCGCCTAAGAAGTAATTCCGTAAGGTTTACCGTCGCCTATCTCTAGTGTCCTGGGGAGGCGGCGGTTTTGTTGTTTTTGGGTGGTTAAGGGAGCAAAATGTGTGTCCGGTCGGCGTGTTGTCGGTTGTTACTTCACTTCTGGGGGCGTTGATCACGGCCCCTGAAGTTTCTTACTAAAGCCCGGGAAGCGTTCCCCGGGGCTCGGGCCGAAATCAGTGAAATAGCAGGTGTGAAGCCTAAAAAATCACCGTGACCCGGGGAATGCTTCCCGGGTTTTGCGGGGTTAAGCAACACAAGGGTGCGAACCTGCGGTTCAGACTCCTTCGGGAGATACCTCACGAGCCTGCAGTATCGGTCATTGCGGTTGAGCTGACGACATAAGCATGGAAGGGCCGGAAGGTTGCTGCGTGTGTGTGATCAGCTTTGGTTTTGGTGGTCGAAGCGTCACCTGGTGGTGCCGTTGTCTTTGCCTTTGTCCCAGGCAGACGGGGCATCGGGTCGGTTTTTGGTCACCGGAGTAAGGTGACCGCACCTGCAAGCACAGGTGCGGTACCACTGGTGGTATTGAACAAGATTTGTGGGTTTAAAGGGCCCGAAACAATATACAGCACCTGTTTACATGCCCTGACCTGGCTTTACTGTGGAATTCAGACACACATTTTGTCCCTTAGTCCTTTTTGGGTGCAGCAATCACATTCACTCCATGGTGTTCCAGTCTGTGGAACACCGCTCCCAACTTTACTGTGAGCGGGGCTACATTTACTTTCAACGATCGGCATAACCGCATTAGGAGGGTAATGTGAGTAAGATTTCAGAATTGATTGATCCAGTAGGCGGCTACGTCTCCGGGCGCATTTTCGTTGACGATGACATCTACGCCCAAGAACTCGATCAAGTGTGGCAACGTACCTGGGTTTTCTTAGCCCACGAAACCATGTTGCCCAAGCGAGGAAGCTACATTCAGACCTACATTGGCGAAGACCCAGTGATCGTCGTTCGCCAGAAGTCCGGTGAGGTCAAAGCGTTCCTCAACCAGTGTCGCCACCGGGGCATGCGCATTTGTCGAGCTGACCGAGGAGTGGCGAAGGGCTTCATGTGTTCCTTCCACGGTTGGGCCTACGACCTGGAAGGCAAACTGATCAACATCCCGCATGAGGAGACCGCGTACCCGCAGGGGATCGATAAATCCAAGCTCAGCGCCATTCAGGTTCCTCGGATTGAAAATTACAAGGGATTCATTTTCGGCTCCTGGGACGAGACCATCCCGCCTCTGGAGGAATACCTCGGAAACGCCAAATACTACCTGGATGGTTATGTGGATCGCTACGAGGGTGGCATGGAAGCTATCGCTGTTCACAAGTGGGTTCTTCCCGCAAACTGGAAATTCAATGTTGAGCAGCCAACCTCTGACATGCAGCACTCTGAGATTAGTCACGTGTCCGCAGTGGAAGCGCTGTCGTCCGGGTCCGATACCTTCGACCGTAAGAAGGGACGCGAAAAGATCCCGACGGGACGTCAATTCTTCAGCCCGTATGGTCACGGTGGTGCATTCTTCGGCGTCCGAGGCAAGGAAATCCCTAACACGGCCCCTGCGCTGATTGAATGGGAAAACACGGTGCGCGACTCCATTGAGCAACGCCTCGGCGAGTTCCGTGAGGTGCGTGGCCACATGAACGTGTTCCCGAACTTCATGTTGCTGGGCAACTACACCTTCCGCGTGACGCACCCACGCGGGCCACACGAGATGGAGATCTGGTCGTGGGCGTTCGTGCCTAAGGATGCTCCGGAGGAAGTTAAGGAAGCAATCCGTGTCGACGTGATGCGTACCTTCTCTCCAGGCGGCATGTTTGAACAGGACGACGCTGAAAACTGGGAAGAGATGCAGCGCATTCTTCGCGGTGCGAAGTCCCGTCAAACGGGTTTCACCTACAACATGCGTGGCGTGCCAGTAGTTCAGGACGACGACGGCTACCCGGGAGGGTCCACCGCACACGTCTATTCTGACAACGCAGCCCTCAATATGTATGGCTTCTACCGAGACCTGATGGAGGGACATTCCTGGGAGGAGCTAAAAGAGATGAGAGGCGGACGCCCAGAAGTGGAGACCGCTGATTTCAGCGCGGTCATGTCGGAGAACACGGAAAAGTAAGGAGAACTGAGGGCATGGACACTACAACGCTGCGAGTAGACGCGGAGACCGAACGCGCAATCACGCGCTTTCTTTACGACGAAGCCGAGCTCGTCGACAACATGCGCTGGGATGATTGGCTCACGTGCATGCACCCTGACATCTGCTACTGGGCCCCGGTGCGTGAGAATCGCGTCGCCCGCGAGCGCAAAGAAGAGTTCTACCCGAAGGGCACGTCCGTGTACTTCGAGGAAAACCTGGCGTTCTTGAAGCAGCGGGTATTCCGGCTGCAAACCCACATGGCATGGGCAGAGGAACCGCCGTCACGCTCACGGCACATGATTTCCAACGTGCGCATCGACGCCCGCGAGGACGGCAATTACAATGTTCGCTCCAATTTCCTGATCTACCGCTCCCGAGGCGAGCGCAGCCAAGACACCATCGCTGGCGAGCGACGCGATATCATCGTCGCCAACCCGGACGCCCCATTCGGGTTCCAGGTGCTGGAGCGCGAAATCCGCTTCGACATGGCGACGATCCTGGTGAAGAACCTCAGCCTTTTCTACTAACGAACAGGAGTAACGTATGAAGACCACACATCTCAATCGCATTGGCGTCGTGGTGTACGACCTGGACGCCACAGTGAAAGAGTACGAGCGAATCTACGGCATCACCAAGTGGGAGTTCGCAGACAACGCGCCCACTGACGGGGAAACAAACGGACGTCGCAATAACACTACGCCAGGAACGTGGCGCAGTGCCGTCGGGTCCACAGTGCCTCGGGAAGGGGAGGAAGGGCCAGGTGGTGAACCGGCACGGGCCCTCACCTTTGAACTCATCCAGCCAGTGTCTGGCGAATCCCCCTTCATGGAGCACCTGCGCACCAAGCGGGAAGGCATTTGCTTCATTCAGGTCGCCGCGGAAGGCGATGGGATTGAGGAGCATTTTGCGTCGTTAAGCGTGCCTTGTGCCTACCGCGCCACCGTCGGAGGCGAGCAGCGCTCCTTCTACGACACCCGCGAGCGCCTCGGTGGCTTCTACGTGGAAATGGTGACCAAGGTGCAGCAGCCGATCAGCGATCAGGGGGCTCCGTCGCCGCTGCCGACGCAGGGCATGTACCATTTCGGTGTCCTCGTCCACGATGTGTTGGCGACTCTGGATGACTATCGGGCGATTTTCGGAATCCAGCGCTTTGAGATGAAGACGTGGGAAACCGGTTTCGGCAGGTTGGATGCGCCACAATACCGTGGCGAGAAGGTCGACCACGGCTACTTCACGGCTCAGGGCTTTGCCGGCGACTTCGGCTTCGAGATCATCCAGTGCAATCACGGTCCAAGCCACTACAACCGCGAATTCTTCGATATCCGTGGCCCCGGAATCCACCACATTTTTAGCTGGATGACCAAGGATGATGCGCAGTGGCAGCGAGTAGTGGACGATATGACTGCCGCCGGACACCCACTGTGCATGGGCTCGACACTGCGCGGCGAAGCAGCAGAATTTGGATATTTCGACCTGTTCGATGCACTTGGCGGGTACTTGGTTGAAGGCGTGGTGCGTCGTCGACCTGCCGCGCCAGAGTATCAGGCACCGGACTGGGTCATCGACTTCGAGGAGCAGGCATGATACGCCTCACCGCCAGGTTTGCACAGCTTGACGACGCCCTCCTGACTGAAATCGCTGCTGCTCGCGAAGCGGTAGCGCAGTGTGAGGTGTACCGGAGCCTCGCAGCAGGTGAAGAAGCATACGCGCTGGCCATGCTGTGTGACGACGAGAAAGACATAGCCGCGCTTCTGGAGCGAAGCGGGCAATTACCAGCGCTATCCCAAATCTTCACAGATGGAGACGTGGAGATCTACCGTCAGTCCTCGTATCAGCTCGCCGACGGGTGCTGGACGCCCACCGATGCGACGACCGAACCTGGGCCCATCATGTGGCCCGCCGCCGGGCCGGTATCCATCGTCATTCAAGGTGCCTACCAGCCCAATGAGCTGATGCGGGAGCTGACGGCGCGAGAAATCGCAGAAACGCGACGTGAACCCGGTTGTATCCACTACGCCTGGTACGAGAATATCGAGCTTCCTGACCACCTCATGCTGCTCGAGTTATGGGCCGATCAGCGGATCTACGATCTCCATTGGCAAGGAAGGATGCGCAGCGTCGAGCTACGTGGTGATTCCGGTCGTCAACCTGCGCCGATGCTTCGGGGAGAACCGTCACGAGAGTTTTACCGTCAGCAAGCCTTTGAACTTCACTACGGAATGTTCCTGCCACGTGAACCCGAGCGTTATGCGGAGACTGTGCGCTGGGAAGCACGCTAACAGTGTTCCGTCAGGTGGAACGCATTCCCCCTTTGTTTCTTTGAAGGGGGAACAATGGCAACAACGATCTGCTAAGTGACAGTGAAGTGAGGAAGAAAAATGGCTCAGATCCCTGATTACCGCACCGATGACTTTTTCGGTTTGGAAGACAAATGGCTGGAAACCGCTGAAGGTGAAATCACGCACTACCACGAGCTGGGCGAGGGCGCACCTATCCTGTTCCTCCACGGCTCTGGTACGGGCGTCACCGCTGCTGCCAACTGGTGGCTCAACCTCCCTGAACTAGCAAACTATGGTCGCTGCATTGCGATTGACTCCGTCGGCTACGGCCAGACCGTTGTCGCAGAAGGGACCAAGTACGGCATTAAAGAGTGGGTTCGCCACGCAGTGCGCGTTCTGGACGCGCTGGGCATCGAAAAGACCTGGATCGTTGGCAACTCCCTCGGCGGCTGGCTGGCCTTCCAATTTGCCATTGACTACCCGGAGCGCTTGCTGGGCATCGTCTCCATGGGTACCGGTGGCGCAAAGCTCACCGGTGCACTGAAGGGACACTCGAACCCGAACCTCACCCCAGAAGGCATCCGGGATACCCTGGAGTTGTTTGTTGTCGATCATGACTTGATTTCCGACGAGTTGGTGCAGCTGCGCTACGAATCCGCGCTCAATGACACCGCGTCGGATCGACTCAAGGAAGTGGTCGCTGCTCGTGACCGCGACCGCAACGAACTGCCACTCGACTTCGACGTCCTGGCCAAGCTCGACATCCCCGTCTTGCTTATCCACGGCGTACAGGACCGCGTGATCCCGGTGTCTCGTACCTGGGACATCCTCAACGTTGTGCCACACGCTGATGCACACATTTTCTCGCAATGTGGCCACTGGTCTCAGGTGGAGCGAGCAGAAGAATTCAATGAAGTGGTAGGAAAGTGGCTCGAACGCCACATGTAATCGCACAAGAATATGGGGCTGCGCCAGCGGGCGTGGCCCCATTTTTATTGGCCAGGAATCCCAATGTTTTCGCAGGTCAATAGTGGTGTGTTTCGGGGAACGGAACACCATAGCAATTAATTGTGTGCTCTGCCTTACTCTTTAGAAACCGCTGTATGTTAAGTCACATTGCATAGAGAGTAAGGTCCCGATGACTAATACTTTGACTCATAGCCAGGAACTGGTTGCGGAAAGCAAGGATCCGACGTTGCGTCGGAAAGCTCAACTT
The DNA here is from genome assembly GCF_055583565.1 of Corynebacterium sp. NPDC104732. Taxonomy (NCBI): domain Bacteria; kingdom Bacillati; phylum Actinomycetota; class Actinomycetes; order Mycobacteriales; family Corynebacteriaceae; genus Corynebacterium; species Corynebacterium sp. NPDC104732. Next base: position 144,725 of record NZ_JBVJNS010000002.1, on the reverse strand, counting down.
TCCAGCTTTCTCGGCAGCGCCGTGGAATACTACGACTTCTTGCTGTACGCAGCAGCCGCCGGACTGGTCTTTCCCTCGTTGTTCTTCGGCAACCTCAGCCCAGCAATGGGAACCACGCTATCCTTCATCATTCTCCTCATTGGGTACATCTCCCGCCCAATCGGCTCCATGGCATTCGGTCACTTTGGCGATAAATATGGTCGCAAGAACGTCCTGATTGTCACCCTGCTCACTATGGGCATCGTTTCGGTTTGTATTGGCCTGCTTCCTTCGGCCAACCACATTGGTGTCGCAGCACCGATCATTCTGGTGGTGCTACGCACGGTCCAGGGCATAGCTGTTGGCGGTGAGTGGGCAGGCGCAACGCTCATGGCTATGGAACATTCCAAGCGGGAAAGCAAGGGACTAGGTGCATCCTTTGCTATCGCTGGTGGCCCTGCCGGTGCTGTGCTGTCCACGCTCACGTTGGCGTTATTCTCAAACATTTCTGGAGATAGCTTCGCAGATCCTAGCTCGTACTTTGTTACTGACTGGGGCTGGCGTGTTCCGTTCCTACTCTCCGCGGGAATTGTAGTGTTCGGCCTGTACCTGCGTTCCCAGGTGAGTGAGTCCCCTGAGTTCGAGCAGGCACGCAAACAAGGCAATGTGCAAACTGGTGTCCCGCTGATGAAGATGCTCAAAGATTCTCCGACCGAGATCGTTTTGGGGTCGTTGGCTGCGATGGCTGGTCTGTTCATGCAGGGACTGCAGGGCACCTTTATGGTTCCTTACATCGTAAAGTTAACTGCGGGGACGGAGAATCCGATTGACCGCGCAGATGGCCTAATGATGGTCACCATCGGCTCCATCATCGCGATTTTTGTGATGCCGGCGATCGCGGCGTTGTCGGACGTGTACGGACGTCGTCGAGTGATGATCACTGGTGGCATGGTCTCGATCGCAGGGCTGTGGGGTGTCACGAGCCTGATTGAAACCGGCGAGCCACTGCTCATTTGGATCGGAATGATCTTGATGGTGTGCGTAGTCCAGCCGGCACAGTACGGCCCGATCGGTGCATTCCTATCTGAGAAGTTTGATGCAGCTCACCGCTACACCGGCTCCGGAATGACCTTCCAGCTCGGTTCCATCCTCGGTGCAGGTACGGCTCCGCTGGTGGCAAATCGCCTGGTTTCTGCAGAATCCGGACTCACTCCAATCGTCATTTATGGTTCTGTCCTCTTCGTCATCAGCTCCTTGGCTATCTACTTCTCCAAAGAAACCGCACATACCGAAACTCATGCGGAGCGCTTCGAAGAGACCTCCGTGTTTAAGGCCTAGAACTGTTGCAGCTGGATTAGGTTGAGTATTCGCGCATAGAACGAGCATCTTGGACAGGCGCCTGATAGGGATTAGGGGCGTGAGGAGAAACTACGCTAACGTAGCGCATTTACCGCGGTGAATAGTAAGGAAAGGCGTAGGCACTAGATCCGCAACGCAAATCCCTATCAGGTTCCAAAAACAAAAATGCCGGGAAGGTAGTCACCCTCCCGGCATTTACGCTGTGAAGAATTATTCTTCGGTTTCCTCAGCTGCTGGAACCTCTGGAGCGTCTTCAACGACGCCAGCTTCAGCAGCAGCCTCGTCGGCTTCAGCTTCGTTGTCTTCTGGGGCAACGAAGTTGATCATGAGCAGCTCTGGCTCGTCGACAAGCTCAGCGCCTGCAGGCAGCTCGATGTCGGCAGCGGTGATCTGCTCGCCCACCGTCTTGCCCTCGATGGAGATGGTGATCTCTTCTGGGATGGACATGACGTCTGCGAGGATGCGGATGGTGTCGGTCTCCTGCATGACCATGGTGCCTGGGCCAGGGGTGCCTTCTGCAACAACTGGAACCTCAACCTCAACGGTCTCGCCCTTCTTGATGGCGAGCAGGTCAGCGTGATCGATCTCCCAGGTCAGAACGTTCTGGTCAACGTGCTTGATCATGGCGAGCTGCTTCTCGCCCTCGATGTTCACGGACACAACAGCGTTCACGCCGTGGTTACGGACAATCTTGGTGAACTCGATGCGGTTCACGTTGATGTGAACTGGCTCGAAGCCGTTAGCGTAGATGACGGTAGGGATCAGGCCGGCCTTGCGTGCACGACGTGCGAAGCCCTTGCCGAATTCCTTACGTGGGGTTGCGTCCAGGGAGATAGCCTGGTTGGACATATTCAGCCTCCTTAAAGTTCATTGTGTGAAGGCCGCATGACAAGCAAAACGCCTGCGGCCAACTCGCGGAATGTGTCGTCGTCGAGTTTTCGCAGGCGTGTTCTCAAAAACTATCGCGTCGATAACGGCCCAGATTAGGTGCCCTCGCCGAGACGGTGATAACTTACCATGTCTGTGAGGTATTTCCAAAGCAGCTGCGGGGTATCAGATCGTGTCGTCGTCTTTTGCGAGAAGGCGTTCTTTGGACGCACAATGAGGATAACCGAAAATTTGTCTAGATAGGCCCTTGCATCGATGACTTCTTCCCATGATTCCTTAGAGAATTTCGGCGTTGCCCCCGTGCGAGATGATGTCGGCACCGATAAGTGGTTCAACCTAATCTTTGGTGGTCTGCTCATCGCTACCGTAGTGAGTCTCTTCCTGTGGGCTACCGGACAAATCGGAGCGGGAAACCACGTTGTACTTCTGATAACTACCATCGCCTTCGGCTGCTTCATGGCCTTCAACATCGGCGGCAATGACGTAGCCAATTCCTTTGGCACGTCCGTGGGGGCCGGCACGCTGACGATGAAACAGGCCTTGCTCATCGCAGCGGTCTTTGAAGTCGGTGGTGCGGTCCTGGCTGGTGGCGATGTGACGGACACGGTGAAGTCCGGCATTGTCAAGTTTGAGGGTGTCAGTCTTCAGCCGATGGATTTCGCCTACATCATGTTGGCTGCGCTGTTGGGGGCAGCGTTGTGGCTCCTGGTAGCAACGAAGCTGGGGTGGCCGGTGTCCACGACGCACTCCATCGTGGGCGGCATCGTGGGGGCCGCGGTGACTCTCGGCTTCGTCTCCGATGCGACGGGCGACATGAGCCCATGGGCGATCGTCCAGTGGGGTGAGATCGGCAATATCGTGATCAGCTGGTTCCTATCACCCGCGCTCGGCGGACTAGTGGCCTACGCGCTGTACTTCACGGTGAAAAAGACGATCCTGGTGTACAACGACAAAGCAAACGCCAAAATTGAACAGATCCGCCAGGAGCGTACTCAGCTCGCAGAACAACAAAAAATCAAGCTCAGTCGTCTCAGCGGCGATGAGCTTATCCGGGTCAATGATGCAATGGCGCGAGATGCGGTGACCACCTCGAACGGCACCTACGCGGTTTCTGACCTGGAGAGTGATTATTTCCGACAGCTGCACCGGATTAACTCCCAGGTAAAGGGGGTCGGTACCCACCGCGCTCTCATCCGCTACGTGCCGCTTCTGGCACTGTTCGGTTCAGTGGTTATTACGTCGATGATGCTGTTCAAGGGGCTGAAAAACATTGGCCTGCACTTGACCACAATGGGGAACCTGAGCATTATTTTGATGGTCGCTGCTGTGGTGTGGATGGCTGTTTACATCTTTGCGCGCACCATGGTGGGCAAGGACTTGGAGCGATCAACCTTCGTCCTGTTTTCTTGGATGCAGGTGTTCACCGCGGCGACGTTCGCGTTTTCCCACGGCTCCAACGACATCGCCAACGCCGTAGGACCGTTCGCCGCGGTCCTGGATGTGCTCAAGCATGACGCGATCCAGGCGAAGGCAGAAGTGCCGATGCCACTGATGATCACCGCCGGTATTTCCCTGGTGGTGGGGCTGTGGTTCATCGGGCGCCATGTGATTCAGACCGTGGGCACCGGGCTGACGCAAATGCACCCGGCGTCAGGTTTTTCGGCGGAGCTCTCGGCGGCCGGCGTGGTGATGGGCGCGTCGCTGTTGGGCCTACCCGTGTCCTCCACCCACATCCTCATCGGCGCGATTTTGGGTGTGGGCTTGGTCAATCGCTCCGCCAACTGGGGCTTGATGCGCCGAATCGCGATGGCATGGGTCATTACTATCCCAGTGTCCGCGGTCGTCGGCGCCGTAGGCTTCGTGGTCTTACGTGCGGTATTCGGTGCCTAACAACCGCAGCGTCCGCAGCTGACCCTCGACGCTTGGTGCAGCGAGGGTCGTGATGAGTTCGTCTGCCTGCACCTCGCCGGCGAACTCACGGAAGTACTGCGCTACCTCCGCAGGCTTACCGACGGCGGTGTATCGCAACATTTGCCGCACCTGTTCGGCGGCAGGTGATGCCAACAACAGCTGCTTATCGGATTCGCTGAACTTACGATTCCTCCCAATCAGGGCTTCTACCCGCAGTCGGAAGGACTCCTCAGCTTCAGCAACGGCCTGGTTGGGGTCGTCGGAGACGATCGCGTTCAGTGCTGCGATGAAGTGTGGCTCAGGATGAGCCTCGGAGGGCTGGTAGTTGTCCCGGTACACATGGGCAGCTTGTTTCAGATGCGTCGGTGCGAAATGCGAGGCAAAGGCATAGGGTAGCCCCAGTTTTGCGGCAAGTTCGGCGCCGAACAATGACGAGCCCAAGATATACAGTGGCACGTTCGTACCGCGGCCCGGATACGCATTCACATCGGTGGTAGACCGGCCTTCTCCGAGCAAGGACTGCAGTTCAGCTACATCAGCGGGAAAATGTTCCGCGGCAGCAGGGGAGCGTCGTAAAGCGCGCAGCGTCACCTGATCCGTGCCCGGCGCACGCCCGAGCCCGAGGTCGATGCGGGGGCCGTGAATGGTGGCTAGGGTGCCGAACTGCTCGGCAATCACCAGTGGGGAGTGGTTGGGGAGCATCACGCCACCGGAACCCAAACGGATCGTGGAAGTGTGGTTCGCAACATGGCCAATCAGGACCGAGGTGGCGGAGGAGGCGATGGTCGGCATGTTGTGGTGCTCGGCGTACCAGACGCGGTGAAAACCGTACTGCTCGGCCTCCTGGGCGATGCGAACCGAGTTAGCGATGGCAGACTGGATGGTCATGCCGGGGCGGACATGGACGAGATCGAGGATGGAAATCATAGAAATGAGAAATCTCCCTATCGAGTTGAGTTACCCCATGGTAAAACACCCAACCCGATAGGGAGATGAAGGCAGCTTTTAGGCTTGGCCTTCGAAAAGGGTAGTCACGGAACCGTTTTCGAAGATTTCCTTGATCGTGCGGGCCAGCAGCGGAGCGATGGACAGCACGGTGAGGTTGTCCCAACCCTCGGTGGACTGAGGCAGGGTATCTGTGGTGATGACTTCCTTCGCACCGCACTGGGACAGACGCTCACGAGCTGGCTCGGAGAACACGCCGTGGGTGCAGGCAATGATCACGTCGGAAGCGCCAGCTTCACGCAGCACGCCGACGGCGCCTGCAATAGTTCCACCGGTATCGATCATGTCATCGAGCAACACACACGTCTTGCCAGCGACGTCACCGACAACGCGGTTCGCTACCACCTGGTTGGCTACCTCGGTGGAACGGGTCTTGTGCACGAATGCGAGCGGGGCATCGCCGAGGGTGTTCGCCCACTTCTCTGCGACCTTCACGCGACCGGCATCAGGGGAGACCACGCAGATGTTTTCCAGCGAGTAGTTTGCCTTGATGTAATCCGTGAGGATAGGCATGGCATGCATGTGGTCGACTGGGCCATCGAAGAAGCCCTGGATCTGGTCAGTGTGCAGGTCCACGGACACGATGCGGTCTGCACCAGCAGCCTTGAGCAGGTCAGCAACCAGGCGAGCGGAAATAGGCTCACGGCCACGGTGCTTCTTATCCTGGCGAGCGTATGGGTAGAACGGCAGGATCGCGGTGATGCGCTTAGCGGAGCCACGCTTGAGCGCATCGATCATGATCAGCTGTTCCATCAGCCACTTGTTCAGCGGCTGAGTGTGGGACTGGATGACGAAGGCATCGGAACCACGTACCGACTCCTCGAAACGAACAAAGATCTCGCCGTTAGCGAAATCGCGCGCGGTCATCGGGGTGAGCTCAACACCCAGTTCTTCAGCCACAGCCTCGCCGAGTTCCGGGTGCGCACGCCCGGAAAACAGCATCAGGTTCTTCTGGCTTTCGGTCCAATGTGCAGTCATAATGACGCAGCTTAGCCTTCCTGCTCGGAGTTTTTGGCGTTTTCGGCATCCCGCAAAGCCGCCTCAGCCGCTTCGGCTGCTGCGGTGCCTGGGCGCTTCCGCTGGACCCAGCCTTCGATATTGCGCTGGCGTCCACCGGAAACGACGAGAGCTCCTGGCGGGACATCGTCCTTAATTACTGTACCCGCTCCGGAGTAGGCACCGTCACCGACGGTCACTGGAGCGATAAACATCGTGTCGGAACCAGTGCGGACATGCGAGCCCACCACGGTCTTGTGCTTGTTCACGCCGTCGTAGTTGACGAACACAGAAGAGGCACCGATGTTGGAATGCTTGCCGATCGTTGCGTCCCCCACATAGGTCAGGTGCGGAACCTTCGACCCTTCGCCGATCTGGGCATTCTTGGTTTCCACAAAGCCACCCAGCTTGCCCTTGGCACCCAACTTCGTGCCAGGGCGCAGGTAGGTAAACGGTCCGACGGTCGCTTCCGGGCCGATCTCGGAGTCGAACGCGTGGGTGCGGACCACGGAGGCACCATCACCCACAGTGACATTCACCAGCGTGGTGTCCGGACCGACTTCCACGCCATCGCCGATGACGGTTGTGCCACGCAGCTGGGTGCCCGGGTGAATAACAACATCCTGTCCGATTTTCACCTGGACATCGATGAAGGTGGACGCGGGATCAATAAGGGTGGCGCCACCACGCATCGCCTTTTCTCGCAGGCGTGCGTTCATTTCTGCATTCATTGCAGTGAGCTGCACGCGGTCGTTCACGCCGGCAATCAGCATGGCGTCGTCAAGCATGTGCCCGCGCACAACCTTGCCTTGCCGACGCGCAATGCCCACGACATCGGTGAGGTAGAACTCGCCTTGAGCGTTGTTGGTGTCCAACTGGGTGACGGCTTCGCGCAGCAACGCAGCATCGAAGGCATACACACCAGAATTGATCTCGGTGATCGCGCAGGTGGCCTCGTCAGCGTCCTTCTCCTCCACAATCGCGGTGATACCAGCCTCATCGCGGACGATGCGACCGTAGCCCGTCGGATTGTCGATGTTCGCGGTAAGAACTGTGACAGCAGCGTCAGAGCCATGCTCGGCGATCAAGCCTTGTAGAACGTCGCCACTGAGCATCGGCACGTCGGAGGTGGTGACTACAACCGTCCCGTGAAAATCCTGCGGAAGCGCCTCCAACCCACACGCAACCGCGTGGCCAGTGCCGTTTTGCTCCTCCTGCACTGCCGTCTTCACTTCGGCAACGGGCAGAGCTGCGGTCTCGGCTTCGATAGCTGGGATAACTTGATCACGGCAATGGCCTACAACAGCGATCAAATGCTCAGGCATTAGTTCTGCCGCCGCATGCAGAGCGTGGGAAAGCATGGAACGTCCAGCAACTTCGTGCAGCATCTTCGGCTTAGTGGACTTCATACGAGTACCAGCACCAGCAGCGAGGATGACTACCGCAACAGGGTTGCTCATGGGTCTCCGATCATGTGGATTCGAGGATTTATACCCCAATGAATCTACCGCACAGGAAAAACTGGCGTGGGAATTTACGCCCCGCGTGGGCCGGTACTTACATCATCAAGCCCTCGGGCTGCGACAAAACCAACAACTCCTAGGGCTGATAAAAACAGTAACGCCGCCTGGGGGCCAAGCATCGACAGCCCGCCAGAGACCACACCGGCGAATAACAAGATGACGCCCATTGCCGAGTTAGCAATCGCGACATACCGCGTCCGCTTCTCACCCTTGGCCATATCCACCACATAGGTTTTACGTGCCACCCGCACCGCGGTGTGGATCAGATGCAACATCAAAAACGAGAGCGGAATAAACCACACATTCACCGCTTCACCAGCCCACCGGTCAGCCGCCAGCACACCCAACAACAGCACCGATGCTGAGACAGCACCAAAACGCATGACATCCTTACTTGACCGATCCGACCACACACCAGCGATCCGACCTCCCACGATCGACGCAACACCGCTAGCGAGCAAAAACGCCCCCAAACTGCTTGGAGCCAACATCACCAAAAAAGTAGGAGACAATGCCGACACCAACAACAATGAACGCACAACAACAAACCTGCGAAAGCTACGATCCTCGCGAAGCGTCTCCAATGAATCGCGCAGCCAATGGTTAGGCGCCCGCTCCGGAATCTCGGGAACAGGTTCCTTGATCGTCCGAAAGATAGCTCCCGCCAGCAGCCACGCACACGCCGACGCCCCAATCAAACCAATCAGCAAAAACATCGGTGGGGTACTGCCCAGCGCCAACAACGCCGCCCCGATTACCACCACCGAAACACCACCGGCCATTGTCGCGGTGCCAGTGACTTTGCCTCGGCTTCCCTTCGAAATCGTGCGGCCCTGCACATCCTTAGACGCAATCGAACACAATGCTCGGCCACCGGCCAACACGCCCAGCAGCACCACCGTCAACGTTCCGAGCAACACACCACGGGTGAAAAGCGCAGCGACCGCGATCCCCGCCGCCGCGGTCCCCTGGATAACCGATCCCCAGACCCAAATCATCTTTCGGCGCTCATGACGCACCACCCACGGCGTTAACGCAGCCTGCGGCAACATTGATCCCGACTCGCGAATCGGCACCAACATCGCTGAGAAAAACGTCGGAGCACCAGCGGTATGCAAAATGTACGGAAGTACCGTTTTCGCCGCCACAACCTGGTCACCAATGCTCTGCAACCCATTGGCACCAACAAACCTGCGGGCATTAAAGCGCTCATTATCCATGAAATGGATGGTAACGCGATTTTGATTGCGAAATTGGGCTGAGGGACCAGATTGGGCGCGAGACCCTGAGTCTTCGGCGGATCGGGCCAATGCTTTCTTAAAGCTGCAGGGGGTGACGAACAGGCTTGTTGCAGACCCAGCCCGTCGTACCGTGATGATGGGCACCCTAAAAGCCGGAACCGCGTATGCGCGTGTGCCGGAGCCTGGTGCGTGTGCGTTTTGCCTCATGTTGGGTTCCCGAGGTGCTGTGTACGATCATGAGACCGTGCTCGGTGAGGTTGGGCGCTATCACGACAACTGTCGTTGCTTAGCTATCGAGGTCACCGGTAGAGCTCCATTGCCTCAGATCAATCAGGATTTGATGGCTCAAGTCAAGGTGTTCGACCGTGAGTTGGGCAGGCCTGCAGATGTGAAGGACTGGCGCCAGTGGGTCGATGCGTCGAGGCAACAGGCCGGGCAGGACACGATGTGGCCACGGTTGAAGTACGTGCGGTTGCCTCGGTACAAAGGCGATGGCTTATCGACGGTGTTTCCCGGTGAGAAGCTGCCTCCTCTGGATAATATGCCGGGCCATGTGCTGCACGGGTGGCGGGACAAGCCAAAGAAGGATGGAAGCGGCTGGCCTCACGACGAGAGTCTCGCGGATGGGCATCGATGGGACACGCAGCGGTCAGGTGCATCAACGTTTCCACGTGAATGGACAGACCAACAAATCGTAGATGCTATCCGTGAGATAGTCGAAGAACCAACCTTCTTTGACTCGAAAAGAGTCTCCAGAACCGTCTGGGGGCACCTCGATGGTGTGACAATACAAGCCGTTTACGACGTCTTGCCTGATGGTAAAGTTAAGTTCAGAACAGCATACCCTGTTGACAGGGTCCCGAAGTCCGCCAGAAAGCGAGGTTAGCATGGGCTTCTACGAAGACGTTGCACAGTACTATGCCGAGCTTTCCAACAAGTTGCCAGCGACTCTGGATAAGGAAGGATGCGAGATCGCGCTGCGAGCTGGAGAACCAGAATCCGCTGTTACCGAGTTATTGGAACTAGCATACGAAGATGGAACATTAACCTACGAAATCCTAAACGAAGCTGAATCAAGGGTAGATTCTGCAACAATGGAAGATTTTGTCAATGCCCTTCGAGAATATATGAAGCGCGATAGCGTCGCCTAGGTAGGTTTCGCGCCGGGTTCGATTCTCGGCCGACGCACGATCAAGACCCCATGTCCCCTGGTTGGGACGTGGGGTTTTGTCATGCCCACATCAAAAAAATCCCAGGAGGAAACAACAGTGGACACCAACGAGTCAACAACGAACGATCACGTCGCTGAGAATACTTCGGTACAGGACGACGGAGTCAACGACAAGCAGCACACCCCAGAACAGCAAGACACGTTCGATCGTGAGTACGTCGAGAAGCTCCGCCGTGAGAACGCGAAGTACCGCACGAAAGTCAAGGAACTGGAACCTCAAGCAGCCAAGCTTAAGGAGATCGAGGACGCTTCGAAAACTGAGCTAGACAAAGCGCTTGAACGAATCATAACCCTTGAGGCAGAAGCGTCGGCGGCCCAGTCGAAGGCCCTCCGCGCAGATGTAGCGCAGTCGAAGGGGGTGCCGGTGTCGCTTCTGCCTGACGCAGGCTCCAAGGAAGACCTTGAAGCAGCTGCTGATCAGCTGCTGGCATGGGCAAACAAAACCCCTGCGTTGCCGAAAGTCACTGGGGTGGGCAAGGACACCTCGGGGATATCCCGAGACGAACTAGCCCGCTCGATTCTAGGAGTTGGCTCGAACTAATGATCAATTTCCGGTAGTGAAAGGAATAACTGATGACCACCTACAACGAAAAGTCCCTCCTCGGTGGCGATGGCGGGACTAATCTTTTACCCCGATCGGTCTCGAACGAAATCTGGAAGCAAGCAACCGCACAAGACGTTTCAGTTCCACCGAACTAGATCTATCTCCCGGCCCGTGTTCAAGGGCTGTTAAAGGCGTCACATTATCAAGTGCACGGGTGAAAGTGGCCCCTAGTTGTTCGGGAAATCCGGATAGCTGGGGGCCGGTTTTTATTTTCTGAGCTGCAGCGTTCGAGTGGTTTTGTGACTATTTTTTGACTATTTTTCCTACCGGAAGAGGCAGGAAACGGCAGGTCACGGCAGGATGGTCAAGGTATGGAAAAACCCGCTGAATTGACATAAAAAGCCAGTTCAGCGGGTGTTTTTGTACAGCTTCCCCACCAGGACTCGAACCTAGAATGACGGTACCAAAAACCGGAGTGTTGCCAATTACACCATGGGGAACCACAGCCAAAGCTGCGTTACAGATTTTACATCATGTGGTGGGAAAACAAATAATGGGGTGTGACCTGCCCTGATGTTAAGGTTTATTGCATGGCTTCGAAGCGGATGACGGGTAAACAGCGTCGTGAGCAGCTTATCGATATTGGTCGTGCGGTGTTCGCGGAAAAGGGGTTTGGTGCCTCTAGTGTGGAGGAAATCGCTGCTAGGGCGGGGGTTTCTAAGCCTGTGGTGTATGAGCATTTTGGTGGCAAAGAGGGGTTGTACGCGGTGGTTGTAGACCGTGAGATGCAGGCTCTTGAAGCTACGATCACGGATGCGCTTGGTCCTGCGAAGGCGAGACAGCGGATTGAGAATGCGACGTTGGCGTTGCTGACGTTCATTGAGGAGCGTACTGACGGTTTCCAGATCCTGGTGCGTGACATGACGCCGGGGGAGAACCGCACCTATTCGACGTTGCTGAATGACACCGTCGCGGAGGTGTCGCATATTTTGGCGCATGCGTTTGAGAAGACGGGGAATGATCCCGAGATGGCGGTGCTGTATGGCCAGGCGCTGGTGGGGATGATTTCTGGTACGGCGCAGTGGTGGCTGGATGTGCGGGAGCCGTCGAAGGAAGTGGTGGCGGCCCATATTGTTAATCTGTGCTGGAATGGTTTGGCACGGTTAGAAAAAGACCCGACGATTAATCTAGGAGAACAGTGAGCTCGACCACCGCCCCGATGCTGGCAGGACTGCTGAAAGTTGCCGGTCAGGATCCTAAGCTGAAAGGGCTCCTCGCTAATGCTGGACAGTCGCGTCTCCACCTCACCGCGATTGACCAGGCTCGACCTTGGGTGCTGGGGGCTTTGGCACAGCGCGCGCCGGTGCTTGCTGTGGTGGCAACGGGTCGGGAGGCGGAGGACCTCACTGCCGAGCTGAAGGCCATGCTTGGCGACGCCGTTGCTTGGTTTCCCAGCTGGGAGACACTTCCTCATGAACGGATGAGTCCGGGACTGGATACCGTCGGTAAGCGTGCAGAAGTGCTGCACAACCTGGACAAGTTGAAGATTGTAGTCACTGCTGCGCGGGGCTACTGTCAGCCGTTTCTGGAAACGGCGAATGGGCGAGCGGCACTGACGATTGAGCAGGGTAACGAATACGACTTCGATGAGCTCACCCGTGAGCTGGTGTTTCGCGCGTACAACCATGTGGACATGGTGGCGCGCAAGGGTGACTTCGCTACCCGCGGCGGGATCATTGACGTTTTTCCAACCACCGCGGAACAGCCCGTTCGTTTGGAATTCTGGGGCGACGAGGTCACCGACATCCGCCCCTTCGCCGTGGCGGATCAGCGTGCGATCCCTGAGCTGGAACTGCAGCAGGTTGACCTGTATCCGGCGCGGGAATTGCTGATTGACGACGGCGTCGCAAAGCGTGCTGGCGAGCTCGCCACACAGCACACCGGCAACGCCGCCCTGGTGGAGCTTTTAACGAAAATCAGTGAAAAGCAGCCTGCCGACGGCATGGAGGCGTTGATACCCGCGCTCGTCGATACTCCGCTGCGCACCCTGCCGGAGCTGATGCCGCAGGGCACCCATGTGGTGCTGATGAATCCTGAGAAAATCCGCACCCGCGTTACTGACTTGCAGGCAACCGATGCAGAGTTTCTGGCTGCCGGGTGGGAGGCCGCCGCGATGGGTGCCGATGGGCCGCTTGCCGCCGCCACCTTGGACCTGGAGGCGAGCTCCTACCGCAGCTTCGATTCGCTCCTCACTGGCGATATCGTGTGGACTTTCGCGCCCCCGGGCATGATGTTCGCCCCCGAGGAAGAGACACTGCCACTGGACTTTGATCCTGCACCGGCGCCCCGTGGCGACCTCAAAGAGATCGATACCCTCATGGCGATGCTGCTCGCGCACACCAACTCCGGTGGCCGGGCAGCCTTCGTTGCCCCAGCTCAGGGCGCTATCAAGCGCATGATCGAGCGCTTTAAAGAAAAAGGGATCGCTGCGCGGGTGGCCACGCCCGGCTGGCAGCCCTCCCCGGGCGAAGTGACTCTCTACCAAGCCCTCGCACACAGCGGCTTGGTATTCCCGGGTCCGCAGCTGGTGGTGGTGTCCGAAACTGACCTGACTGGTAACCGGGTCGGGGACATTGCCGGCGCTAAACGACGCCCAGCCCGCAAACGCCACCGCGTCGACCCGCTCGCTCTTAAACCTGGGGATCTCGTGGTGCACGAAACGCACGGCATCGGCCGCTTCCTCAAAATGACTGAGCGGGAAATGGCCGGCTCCCGCAGGGAATACCTGGTGCTGGAGTATGCCGCTTCCCGACGCGGCGGCCCCGCAGACCAGTTGTACGTCCCAATGGATGCGCTGGACATGCTCAGCCGCTATGTCGGTGGGGAGAAGCCGACCCTATCGAAGATGGGCGGGTCGGACTGGAAGAACACCAAGAAGAAGGCCCGTGCCGCCGTCCGAGAAATTGCTGGTGAACTGGTGGAACTGTACGCCAAGCGCCAATCCGCGCCGGGGCACCCGTTTGCTCCTGACTCCCCGTGGCAACACGAGATGGAAGATAACTTCCCGTTCGTGGAGACGGAGGACCAGATGCTCGCCATCGATGCCGTGAAGGCGGACATGGAGAAGCCTGTCCCGATGGACCGCGTCATCGTCGGAGACGTGGGCTACGGCAAGACGGAAGTGGCGGTGCGTGCCGCGTTCAAAGCGGTGCAGGACGGCAAACAAGTGGCGGTGCTGGTGCCGACGACCCTGCTCGCCCAGCAACACCTGGCCACGTTCGAGCAGCGTATGGACGGTTTCCCGGTAACAATCCGCGGGCTGTCTCGCTTTACCCCCGGCCTCGAGTCGAAGGAAACGATTCGCGGTCTTGCCTCTGGGGATGTTGACATTGTTATCGGCACGCACCGCCTGTTGCAGACCGGTGTGCACTGGAAGAACCTTGGACTGGTCATCGTGGACGAAGAGCAACGCTTCGGTGTCGAACACAAGGAGCACATCAAGGCGCTGCGCACCGCCGTGGACGTGCTCACTATGTCCGCTACGCCGATCCCGCGCACCCTGGAGATGTCCATGGCGGGCATTCGCGAGATGTCGACTATCCTTACCCCGCCCGAGGACCGGCACCCGGTGCTGACATATGTCGGCGCGCAGGAGGAGAAGCAGGTTGCGGCCGCGATTAGGCGCGAGCTGCTTCGCGACGGCCAAGTGTTCTACGTCCACAACAAGGTCTCATCAATTGAGAAGAAGGCCCGGGAAATCCGCGACCTGGTTCCCGAGGCCCGCGTGGTTGTCGCGCATGGTCAGATGTCAGAAGAACTCCTGGAACAGACCGTGCAAGGGTTCTGGGATCGCGAATACGACGTCCTCGTCTGCACCACCATCGTGGAAACCGGCCTAGACATCGCCAACGCCAACACCTTGATCGTGGAAAACGCCCACCACATGGGGCTGTCTCAGTTGCACCAGCTCCGCGGCCGTGTTGGGCGTTCCCGCGAACGGGGCTACGCCTACTTCCTATACCCCAAAGGCGCCACACTCACGGAAACCTCGTACGACCGGCTCGCCACCATTGCACAGAACAACGACCTGGGTGCCGGCATGGCCGTCGCCATGAAAGACCTGGAAATGCGTGGTGCCGGCAACGTCCTCGGCGCCGAACAATCCGGGCACATCGCCGGAGTTGGTTTTGACCTTTACGTTCGCCTCGTGGGGGAGGCCGTGGAAGCATTCCGCGCCATGGCCGACGGCAAGGTGCTCGACGCCACCGACAAAGAACCGCGCGAAATCCGCGTCGACCTGCCCGTGGACGCCCATATCCCAGAAAGCTACATCAACTCCGAACGTCTACGCCTAGAGATTTACCGCAAACTCGCCGCATCCACTTCCGAGTCTGACCTAGTTCTTGCCGTGGAAGAGATGGAAGACCGCTACGGCCCGATCCCAGTGGAAGTATCACGGCTGCTCTCCGTCGCACGCCTCCGACACCTGATGCGCAAGGCCGGACTAACCGACATCGCCGTCCAAGGCACCCGCATCAAAGTCCACCCAGCGGAACTGCCCGATTCCAAACAAATCCGACTCAAGCGCCTCTACCCAGGCGCAACCTACCGCGCAGCAGCGAAAGCAATCCAAATCTCATTCCCAAAGGCCGGCCGCAACATCTCCTCACCAGACCTCCGCGACGTCGAACTCCTGCAATGGATGGCCGACTTCATCTCCAAAATGTTCGACGTACCCGCCATCGACATCACAGGCGGGAAAGCGAAAACCGAGCGGGTGATCTCCATCAGATAGGGCCGTGTCGGATTTGGTAATGCAAAGTGACTTTTTCGTGCTGGTTTCGTCGGTTTGCGTTACCAGATTCGACATCGGGTTCTCTGTTACCAAATCCGGCAAGGGATCTCTAAAGGCTCAACGCCCCGGTTGATAGCCCGTACACTGCGAATCCTGCGCCGATGATGACGGCGGCGACGATGACCCATTCGAAGGTGTTGAACCATTTTTCGCCGGTTTTTACGCGCTGCCAGATGTACGGTACAAGGCCGGGGAGGACGAGCAGAGTGCCGAAGAGCAGGTAGGTGATGTCTGCGGCGTAGAACAGCCAGAGCGAGTAGATGAAGGCGATGACGGCGATCATCAGGTGGCGTCGGTTTTCGCGGCCGGTGACGGAGGGCCCGGAGTCGTCGAAGCGGGTTCCGGCGTGCGGGTGGGTGATCCCTTTTCCTCGGGTGGTGAGCAGCAGTAGGTAGAGGGAGGAGAAGACGTACGGCAGCATGTACATCATCGTGGCCAGCTGCACCATGGAGGTGTAGGTGGTTTCGTTGAGGAAGAAGATGATGACGCAGATTTGGATCACTGTGGTGGAGATGAGCTGCGCGCTAAATGGTGCACCTGCCTTGTTGAATTTTCCGAAGCGGGCGGGCAGGAGGCCGTCGATGGCCATCAGCGAGATGGGTTCTGCGCAGAGCATCTGCCAGGACACGTAGGCGCCGAGCACGGAGACGCAGAGTCCGAGGGAAACTAGCAGGCCTCCCCACGGGCCGACGGCTGCTTCGAGCACCGCTGCCAGGGAGTTGTCACCGAGTGCTGCGAGTTGCTGTTGGGTGAGCACACCGTAGGAGAGGGTGGTGACGGATACGAGGAGCGCGAGCACGGCGATGAAGCCGATCATGGTGGCGCGGCCCACGTCTTTGCGGGTGCGGGCCTGCTTGGAGTACACGGATGCGCCTTCCACGCCGATGAAGGCCCAAACGGTGAACAGCATCATGCCTTTGACCTGGTCGAGGAGGGAGCCGGTTTCGCCGTGGCTGCCCCACATGTCGAAGGTGAATTTATCCCAGCTAAACCCGACGAAGGCGACCAGGATGAGGAAGGCGAAGATGGGCAACAGCTTTGCGACGGTCGTTACCACATTCATCGCTGCCGCCTGCCGGATTCCTCGGGTGAGCATGAAGAAAATCACCCAGGTCAGGACGGAAACAGCGATCGCGCTGGCGAGCTGGTTTTCTGGGTCGAACAGTGGGATGTAGTGTCCGAGGGTAGAGAAGAACAGGGTGGCGTAGCCCACCTGTGCGATCACGGATCCGAGCCAGTATCCCCAGGCAGAGGCGAATCCGACGAAGTCTCCGAGTCCGGCACGGACGTAGGAGTACACACCCGAGTCGAGGTTTGGCTTGCGGATTGCAAGGGCGTGGAAAACGAATGCGATGGAGAGCATGCCGACGCCGGCAATGCCCCAACCTATGAGCATCGCCCCCGGCCCGGCCACAGATGCAGCCTGCTGGGGGAGTGCGAAAATACCGGCGCCGACGGTGGAACCGATGATGAGAGACACCAGGGTCCACATGCGGACGGTGTGCTTCGTTTCTACAGTGTTATTCACTGATACTTGTGCTTTCAGGGTGTTGGTCACTGGCTTAGCCTAGCCAAGAGAGATGAAGAATATCTACTTGTAATTAAGCAGATGTTTTTTGGAAATGGACACTTTTATTCTTGAACGCTGTTCGAAGGCTAGGCTATTTGCAGATCGAGAGGAGAAAAGTCGTGGATAATCGCAGTTTTGCCCAGTTTCCTGGAGAGGGCGATACCCCGGTTCGGGTGGACTCGCTGCGCAATGCGCAGTGGCTCATGGCCCAAGCTCTGCGGGTCGGAGAGTGGGAGCGCTCCATGACTCACGAAACACTCTTGCCCTATTTACGTGAGGAAGCAGCCGAGTTTGCGGACGCGGTGGCAAAGTGGTCACGGACTCAGGACGACGCTACAGAAACCGAGCTTTTGAACGAGCTGTCCGACCTCCTTCTACAGGTCTTGTTTCATGCCGAGCTCGCTCGTCGACGCGGCAGCTTCGATCTTGACGATGTAGCAGCCGCATTCGTATCCAAGATGCACAGTCGCGCCCCTTACCTTTTCGACGGCGGGGACGACGTGATTACTATCGCTGAGCAGGAGCGATACTGGGAAGAGGGTAAGCGTCGGGAAAAGGGAATCGGGCAGCAGTGAGCGTCGGCAAGCCTGCGCTGTAAGATCGGCAGCTATGGGTTCTGTAGCGAAAAAGGCGTTCGGGTGCGGCGTGATAGTCGTGCTTGCTGTTGTGCTCGTGATCTCCATGGTCGGCTGGGTGCTATCCGCATTGCACACCCCTAACCCGCTCCGCCCACGCATTGCCGTGCCTGACGACGTGCCTCCCGCCGGCGCCGTAGAGGTACCCCATATCGACGTCAACGCCCCGGGAAGAACCTCCGAAAAACTCACATTTTGGGCCGAACCCATCTCCAAACAAATTGATGTCTCACCAGCGGCGATCCAGGCTTATGGCAACGCTGAACTGATCGCTCAGCAGAGCTGGCCCGACTGTCACCTGCGCTGGAACACCCTCGCCGGCATCGCCCAAGTAGAAACTCGCCACGGCACCTACACCGGCAAACTCTTCGAGGGAGCTTCCATCGGCCCAGACGGCGTAGTTAGCCCACCAATTTTCGGCATCAAGCTCGACGGATCTCCCGGCTTCGCCAACATTCCCGACACAGACGGCGGGCTTATCGACGGCGATACCGAGCATGACCGAGCCGTCGGCCCGTTCCAATTCATTCCAGAATCATGGAAACGCTACGGCCGCGACGCTAATGGAGACGGATTCAACGACCCGCACCAAATCGACGACGCAGCCCTGTCCGCGGCGAACTTGCTATGCACCAACGGCGGCGACCTTGCCACGCCAGAAGGCTGGGCGAAAGCCGTCTACGCCTACAACCAATCCGACAAATATCTAGCTGATGTCCGCGACGCAGCAGCAGCGTACGCCGTCAATCAACCAGCGTATTAAGCTCATTCCTCCGCTTAGGGGGAATCAACGTGGCCAGGCCCAAAAATTCGTGCCACAATTGACGGTAAGTGTGACAAGCTCGCGCTAAGAAACACATTCCTTCATCAATTAGGAGGCCAACAGTGGCTGAGATCATGCACGTTTTCGCTCGTGAAATCATGGATTCCCGTGGCAACCCAACCGTCGAAGCAGGTGTCGTCCTTGATGACATGTCTAGCGGCGAAGCTGGCGTTCCATCTGGCGCATCCACCGGTGCACACGAGGCTCACGAACTGCGTGATGGTGGGGACCGCTACCAGGGCAAGGGTGTCCTGAAAGCTGTTGAAGCTGTCAACGAGGAAATCGCAGACGAGCTCGCTGGTTTCGAAGCCGACGATCAGCGCGCCATAGACCAGGCAATGATCGACCTGGACGGCACCCCAAACAAGTCCCGCCTCGGCGCAAACGCCATCCTCGGCGTTTCCATGGCAGTGGCCAAGGCAGCTGCGGAATCCGCCGGCCTGCCACTGTTCCGCTACATCGGTGGGCCAAACGCTCACGTCCTGCCGGTTCCAATGATGAACATCCTCAACGGTGGCGCACACGCTGACTCCGGCGTCGACGTCCAGGAGTTCATGATCGCCCCAGTCGGCGCCGAGACCTTCGCTGAGGCACTGCGCATGGGCGCTGAGGTGTACCACACCCTCAAGTCCGTCATCAAGAGCAAGGGCCTGTCCACCGGCCTCGGTGACGAGGGTGGCTTCGCGCCTTCCGTCGAGTCCACCAAGGCTGCTCTGGACCTGATCGTTGAGGCTATCGAGAAGGCTGGCTACAAGCTGGGCGACGACGTCGCACTGGCTCTCGACGTAGCATCCTCCGAGTTCTTCAAGGACGGCAAGTACCACTTCGAAGGTGGCGAGCACACCGCTGAAGAGATGGCTAAGGTCTACGAAGAGCTCATCTCCGAGTACCCAATCGTCTCCATCGAGGACCCACTGCAGGAAGACGACTGGGAGGGCTACGTCACCCTCACCGAGACCATCGGTGACAAGGTGCAGATCGTGGGCGATGACTTCTTCGTCACCAACCCAGAGCGCCTGGCCAAGGGCATCGAAATGAAGGCCGCCAACGCGCTGCTGGTGAAGGTTAACCAGATCGGTACCTTGACCGAAACCTTCGACGCTGTCGAGCTGGCACACCGTAACGGCTACCGCACCATGATGTCCCACCGCTCCGGCGAGACTGAGGACACCACCATCGCGGACCTCGCAGTTGCCCTCAACTGTGGCCAGATCAAGACCGGTGCACCAGCACGTTCCGAGCGCGTTGCCAAGTACAACCAGCTCCTGCGCATCGAGCAGCTCCTGGGTGATGCTGCTGTCTACGCAGGTCGCTCCGCATTCCCTCGCTTCAAGTAAGAACTAGAAGCACCCACAAACCCGGCCCCTGGCGGCCGGGTTTGGTTTGTTTTGAGACAGCGGAGATTTAGCGTACCGATGGGATTTTTCAGGCGCGGATCATCCCATCCGTACGCTCGATTTCGCTTCTCATCTGGGCTATTCACGGCGCGCCAGGTGTCAGGCTAAAGATGAGAGAAGTAAAGTGGGCAACACAATGGCTTTGACATCGAAACGCTCCAGCAAACGCATCCCTGTGCAACATCGCAGGTCAGATGTGAAAAATCAGGCTGTGAAAAAGAAGCGTGGTCGGTTTAAAGTGGGAACGCTAGAACTGATGGTCGTGGCCTTTGTCTTGATCGTTTTCCTTGTCACCATCACTGTGCCACTTCGCAACTATTTCGAGCAGCGCAATGAAATTCGGGCGGTGAACGCGGCGATTGCCCAGAAACAGCGCCACAAGGAAGAGCTGTTAGGTGAGCTGGAACGCTACAAGAGTAAGGCGTACCTGGATGAGCAAGCCAGGAATCGTCTTGGGGTTATTGCCCCTGGTGAAGTGGCTTTTCGTATCATGGATCCGTCGATGACCAAAGACGATGCGCTTACTTCTACCGATCATAAAACCCCAGAAAAGGTTAGCCCGTGGTATGACACGTTGTGGGGATCGGTTGCGGTTCCTCCGCAGTCTGCCCCCGATGATTCGATAGAACCTACTACGGAGTTGAAGCTGCCGATTGAACCTGCGGAGCCACCTGTTCCGCCACAAGAGCCCCTGCCATGACACAATGTGTGCATGACTGTTTCTGAAGTTGAACTTGCAGCGGTTGCTGAGCAGCTGGGCCGGGAGCCCCGCGGTGTTCTTGAGATTTCTTACACCACACCAGATGGCGTCCCGGCCGTGGTGAAAACTGCACCTCGCCTTGACGACGGCACCCCGTTCCCAACCCTCTACTACCTGACGGAGCCACGCCTTACCGCGGAAGCCTCGCGCCTGGAAGTAGCGCACGTGATGAAGTGGATGCAGGCGCGGCTGGCTGAGAGTGAGGAGCTGCAGGAAGAATACCGGAAAGCTCATGAACACTTTCTTGCTGAGCGAAACGCTATCGAGGATCTGGGCACCGATTTCTCTGGCGGCGGTATGCCAGACCGGGTCAAGTGCCTTCATGTGCTCATGGCGTACGCGCTGGCAGAAGGGCCAGGACGGGTTCGGTTTGGGACGGAAGCGGTTGCGCTCGCTGCCGAGCACGCCCAGCTACGTGGAACGGCGATCCCCGCCAACTGGCCAACCCTCGAGGACCTGGGGATCTCCCTGGACCTGTTCGATTTTACGCACGCTGAGGTCAAATAAATGACGCGCATTGCGGCCGTGGACTGCGGCACTAACTCTATCCGACTGCTGATCTCGGACTTCGACGGAAAAACCTTTACGGACGTCTACCGGGGCATGAAAATTGTGCGCCTCGGCCAGGGCGTTGACGCGACCGGAAAAATCGCTGAGGACTCGATCGTTCGGGCGCGGATCGCGCTCAGCGAGTTTGTGGAGATCATGAAACACGAGCAGGTTACGGCCCTGCGTATGGTCGCCACCTCTGCCACCCGGGACGCCGAGAACCGCCAAGAATTCCTTGACATGACCGCTGAGCTTCTAGGACAGGTTATTCCCGGCAGCATCGCTGAAGAGATCAGTGGGGAAGAGGAAGCGAGGCTGTCGTTTCAGGGGGCCGTCGCGGATCTCGGTCCAGAAGCGAAGACGGTATGCGTCGTTGACTTGGGAGGAGGAAGCACGGAATTTGTCGTCGGTAAGCGCGATGGCACAATCCTCGGCGCACACTCCGCGCAGATGGGCTGCGTCCGCCTCACCGAACGCATCATGACCTCCGACCCCGCCACCGACGAGGAAGTGGTGCAGGCCCGGGACTACGTGGCAAGGCAGCTTGCCGACGTCCCCACTCACGTTCCCATTGCCCAAGCTGACACCTTCGTCGGCGTCGCAGGCACCTTCACCACCATCTCAGCCCTGGCGCAAGGCCTGGAAGAATACGATCCTGCCCTCATCCATGGCTCTAAACTGCGCTTCGACGCGTCCCGCGTGCTGACCTCCTCACTAATCGGCAACACCTCCGCCGAACGCGCAGCGCACCCAGTGATGCACCCTGGCCGCGCTGACGTTATCGGCAGTGGTTCAGTGGTCGTGGAAGGGATCATGGACATGATCGAGGCCGCAACCCCGGTACGGACCCTCATCATCTCCGAAAAAGACATACTCGACGGCATCGTCGCAGGGTTAGTGTGACCCTGTTTTCATGATGGTTCTCTCGTGCACTACGCTAATTGAGTAGCCCCGGGTAACCGGGAGGTGCACAGCAAGCCCCTATAGCCCAATTGGCAGAGGCAGTGGACTTAAAATCCATTCAGTGTCGGTTCGAGTCCGACTGGGGGCACCAACAAAACCGCAGGCCAAAGCCATTTTCGGCGCATGAAAACAGGCAAGCGACTACAAAACGACTACACTTTTTCACGAAACACCCCGGCACAACCCATCCAGCACCGTCGCCACAGCGTCCAAATCCTCATCAAAAAGATCCGCATACACATCCAGCGTCATTGCCGCCGACTTGTGCCCCAACTGCGTCTGCACCACCTTCACATTCGCCCCTGCCGAGACAAGCAAACCGGCGGCCACGTGCCGAAGACCGTGCGGGGTAAGCGTCGGCACCTTTGGGATGTTGAACTTATCGCCCGGGTCAGCGATACGGTCATTCACTTTCTTAATCGCCGTGGCCAGAAAATTCCCCTTACCCGGCGTGCGCAACGGCCCACCCACAGGGGATTCCCACACCCAGTCATCCGGCCCCTTGCCCTCCGTGAGCGCCACGAGCTTATCCATCACGTTCCTGGGGCACGCCACAACCCGCCGCTCATGCGTTTTCGGTGTACCCACCACGATGTCACGGCCCACCTTCACCGCGTTGCGCTCCACGCTGATCCGCGAGCGCAAAACTTTAAGATCCCGCACCTGTAACCCGGCAGCCTCACCCCAGCGCAGCCCCGTGGTCCCGAGCAGCCAGATAAGCTCAGGCCTGGATGAGTTATCGGCCACGGCCCTAAGCTGCTCCATCGTCCAGTACACTTTCACTGGCTGATTTTTGCGGGGTAGTTTAATCCCCGCAGCGGGGTTTACGCGGATCATCTTATCTAGCACAGCGATGTCCAGGATTTGCCGGAGGATCGCGTGGTGGTGGCGCCTCGTTGAGGCTGACCAGTCACCCTCGCGGTGCACCCACTCCACAACCTCGGAGGTGCGGATACTCGCGATCATCCGATCACCCCAGTAGGGTTTGATGTGGTTCTCCCAGTCCAGGAAGTCCACCCGCTGGACGGAGGGCTTAGTGTGCGCACGTGAGGTTTTCCACTGCTTCTCCAGGGAGGCTACTGTGGCCTTGCCGTGCTGTGGGTCGATCCAGTCGCCGGTAGCTATGCGGGTGGTGTTTTCTGAGGCCCACAACTCGGCCTCAGCTTTCTTGTGGAAGCCTTTTTTTCCGCGTAGTGCGCCGGATGGATCGCGGTATTGTACCCGCCAGCGGTCGCCTTGTTTTGTCTTATATTTTCTGATTGATGCCACTGGTATACTTTTCTGTGCTGACCAGCGCTGAGAGAATGCGCCAGGTGGCGACTCCCGAGGCGCCGGTGTGCGTTTTCGTGTGTGCCCCACCCCCTTTGGTTCTGCAGGCCATGTTTCAAGGGGGTGGGGCTTTGGTGTGTTTTAGGCTGCTTGCCAGCGGTTACGCCCGTCCGCTGCTGGTGCGCACACCATGGGTTTACCGGTCTTCGAGACACCTGTTCCGCCGTCGCAGAAGGCGCCTGGGTGGACAGTGCCTGCCGGTGCGGGGGCTGGTGCCGGTGCGGGGGCTGGTGCCGGTGCGGGGGCTGGTGCCGGTGCTACGGGGGCGGGTGCGGGGCGCTGCGCCAGCATGGTATCCGAGCACTGCTGCGTCCACCCAGTCGTGCCATCGGTGAAAAACGTCGTGCCCGTCTCATGAATGTATGGGTCACCACAGGAGTCGATCACCTTGTCTAGCACGCGTGGCGTGTCGTGTCCTGGGGCGCCCGTGAACCCAATGACAGGTGGGGGAGCGTCGTTTACTGTCTCGGGAGCCTGCTGTGGTGCTGGGGCGATGGGCGAGGGGGCGGGGGCCTCGGCCGGAGCCACCGAGGTAGTGGACGTGGCAGTCGGGGTGGATTTTTGCGACGCCTGTGTTGTGGTGGTGCTCAGCGTGGTGGGCTGCGGTGTTGGGCTGGTGTCGCTGTCGGGGCTGGAGCACCCCGAGAGAATAAGTGCAGCCACGAGTATGGGGATGGCGTTTTTCATGATGCTTCCTTTCTTAGGTGGTGGTCTCGCCAGATGCTGGCGAGGTGTGGGGTGACGCCGAGTTCGTGGGCGATAGCGCCGATGTGCCCGTCGTGGAGGCGTTCGGCGGTGGCGTACTCCACGGGTGATATTAGGAGGTTTGCTGCCCAGATGTCGGCGCGGCGTTCTAGCCGTGGGTTGTTGTGCTCGGTGTCGCCGTGGACGTGGTGGGCGAGTTCGTGCGCGAGGGTGCACCTGCGGGTCCAGTAGTCTAGGCCCCTGCGGAGCAGGATCATGCGGCGCCCCTTGAGGTACATGCCGTCAAGGTCAGGGCGGAGGGCGTCGGTCTCGATGACGTGGACCCCGAAGGCGTCCACGATGTCATCAATCTCCACGATTTTCTCCTAAGGACTATCTGGCTCGGTGAGCTCTTCACTGCGATGGTGTGCAGCGCCTCGGAGCTCGTTAGCTTCTTCGATTGCAGCAGCGATGTCATCATCGCTCATGGCTCGGACATGACTGTCACCGTCCTCGAACATGTGTGTGACGTTGGTTGGTGTACGTCGACGCGCTGCGAGTTCGCTCATTGTGTCCAGCTTCGACTTAGCAGCCGCCCCAAGCTCGACGAGGTCGGTAAGCGACAGTTCTTCTTCGGCGAGACGTTTCACCAGCTGCGGGACCGTCGCTGCTGCCAGTGTTGTGCCGTCCCCTTCGAAGAAGTCATAGACGTCCTGAATGGTTAAGAACCCAAGTTTGCTCAAGGCGAGCACTGGGTTAATTTTCCACGCCCCGCTGAGCTTGAGTGCGTCATCTGCGGTGAGCGCGCCATTAATTCGCTTGTTTGCAGTTTTTCGAGTGACGTTCAGGATCTCGGCCACTTCTTGGTCGGTGATCGGTGTGCCGACTTGCTGAGAAAACCATTTCTTTATGTCCATGCAAACAACCCTAGTGGGTAAAAAAGTTCCCATCAAGTATGGGGGTAGCAGGGGAAAGGGAATTGCGATACCCCCATGTGTGTAATTTATGTTGACTGGTGGCAGAAGATGGGTAAATATAATACATATCAACAGGAAAAGCCCAAGGAGATGGGGAATGTTTTTACTCTCGCTAGATGAGATTGCTCGCGTTAAGCGAATCAATCGGATTGATGGGGTTGTTGACCTTGCGGAAATCACAGGGGTGAACCGAAAGACGTGGGGTGAAGCTCTGAAGCACCGGATCCCCACACCAAAGGTGCTACAGGCACTAGCAGCTCTAGGTGCCCGCTCCGACCGAATCCTAATCTACGAGCCGCAAGACGCAGCAGCATAAAACACACAACAAAGAAAGGAGGCTCAAAAATGAAGACTAAAGCAGAACGAATTCAGGAACTTTTGGACTACATCGCCCCCATTGCAAAAGAGTCGCAAGACCTCGTCTATCCAGACGGGAAACTCGCTGACACCTGGACGGATGAGCAAGATGAGCGACTGGCCTGGTGCCTGGCTGAAGAAAGCAGAATCTCCAAAGAGATCCGGAAGGTCTGCGAAGAAGAATCCCCCGGTGCTGCAACACCAGGGGAATTGATCACCATCCCGATCGAGGAATACGGGAAGGGGAGCTACAAGCTGCGCGAATTAGTCGCGGCTGTTGTTGAGCTGGACCCCAAGCTCGATTCGGTCAATTTGCTTCTGGAGTAGCTGCATCCCCAAGGCTAGTGAGCGCTGCGATTCGGCCATTGCCTTCTCGTACTGCGTAGAAGCCAGCTGGACAGCGCGATCTGCAGCAATGCCGGCGTGATCAAAATCGTTCAAATTCACAGTTTTTCACCTCACTTCCCGGGGAAGCGTCCCCTGAATAAGTGAAGCACAAACAAACCTTGCAAGTGACCTAGTCAGGGCAAAAAGAAAATGCCCCCTGCAGGAACAGAGGGCACTAAATAGAAAGGAAAAATTTTTCCATGTCTCATCTTATACCACTTCATGACAATGGTGGTGTTCAAGCCGTCCTGGGCCGCGACCTACATGCATTCCTTGGGGTGCAATCGAACTACCGCGAGTGGTTCCCCCGCATGGTTGCATATGGCTTCGAAGATGGGAAAGACTACGCGTCGAAAAATCGACGGGTACAAGATTCCCTCGGACGCGAGCGGGAAGCTACCGATCACATCATCTCTTTGGACATGGCGAAAGAAATCTCCATGATCCAACGCTCGGAGAAGGGTAAGCAGGCTCGCCAGTACTTCATCGAATGCGAGAAAAAGGCGAACGCCCCAAGGGTCAACGGTGCGGAGCTCACCCGCCTCGAACTGATCCAGATCGCGATGAACGCGGAAACCGAACGCCTCGCCTTGGAGGCGAAAAACAAGGAGCTCGAACCCAAGGCAGACGCCTATGACAGTTTCCTCGACGCAGACGGCACCTACAGCGTCGGAAACGTCGCGAAAATGCTCGGACTGTCGCAAAACAAAATGTTCGACCGGCTCCGCAGCGAAGGCGTACTGATCGCCAAGGGTGCCATGCGGAACACCCCATACCAAAAGTACATGCACCACTTCGCGGTGAAGGCCCATGAGTACGAACGTAAAGACGGCACCCGAGGCACCTCGTACACGACGCGCGTGCAGCCCTCCGGTATCGACTTCATCCGCAAAAAGCTCGGCCTGAGCCGTATCGACCCAGAACTACCAGCCGCCAACTAACCAGAAAGGAACCCTGTCATGGATGTGAATCGTGTGCGTGCGGAGATTGATGGGCTTGCTTGGGCGGTGTGTGACCTGCTCACAGTACCGGAGCCGAATATGCCCGTGATTATGCGGATGGTGGCTGATCGTCAGCGCCTGATCACGCAGCTCAACGACTATCAGAACACCGTGATCAAAGGGGCGGTGTAGATGAAAATCCCGTTCCACCTCCTGATCCAACGCCCAGACCTCAAAGAAGCCCTGGGCCGGGTCAAAAACCCAAGAACACCAACCTACAAGACACGGAAGTTTCCAACTTTCAAGACTCACCAATAGTAGCCCGCCTGGTTGGCAATGGGCGTCGGGTTCGATTCCCGCGCCGGGCACAGGTTGTGCGTGGGGAAGCGCATAACCCCTTGTTACTTGAAAATTCTATAGTGCATAGCGCCGGGGGATACGGGGCGCAGGACATAGGAGAGCGTGGTGCTTAGATCGCGATGACCCTATGGAATGCGTGCCCACACCATGAGGGGTTCGCAGCCCCTTGTGAGGTAACGACCGGCGCGCATAGAAATACCAGCCTGCATAGCTCAGTTGGTAGAGCTCCGTCCTTTTAAGTCGGATGTCCCTGGTTCGATTCCAGGTGCAGGCACCAGGTGGGGTGTCAAACCAGTGGTCTTGTATGTTCCCCACAGGCAAGCCGTGTCCACGACCAGCCAAATCGCCATAGCTTCCGCTGCGAGACACGCGCTGCACCCCACCCAACAAAACGTCACATTGACACAAAAAAACGCCCGTCCCACCTGCCACCAACAGGAAAAGGACGGGCCCTTTTTCGACCCCCACACACCAAAAAAGAGGAGGAATCAATGACCAAGCCTACCAAAGCCGAGCTTGTCGCCCTCATGGACGACATCGAAAACGTCATCCTCGAACGCAAATCCTGGCTCACCACCGCAGAATTTGCACAGCTAGCCGGACGACACCTTAGGACGATCCAGCTCGACTGCGCGAGCGGACGCCTCCCAGCCCAGCAGACCCGCAAGCATGGGAAATACTTGATCCACTACCAGCAACTGCTGACCTACACCCCATCAGAGCGTGCGGCATGAGTAAGGAATTGACTGGCCTCGCGGAGGCCGTCGGCGTGTATCAACCGCGCCCACGTATCACCCATGACATGCACTATGGCGCACTGTACGGTGCCATGATCGTCGTCGCGCTATGGCAGGTGGCATTTTGAGCATCCAGGCCATCATCACCCCCAAGGCCCCAGTGGAGGACTTACCATGAGCGCCACTACCCATGAGTTGTTGAAGCGCTTCGCCGCCGGACGCCCAGTCAACAAGTCCCAAGTCGCCGAACTGATCACCGACGGGCTAGTCACCACCTGTGATGACGGAACCACCTACCTCACCGAGAAGGGTTTTACTGCCCTCACTAATCAAGGAGACCCCACCCATGAGCACTAAAACCTGGCTATCCAAGGAACTCACCCTTGACCTGCTCGCTATCACAATTCATTCCTTCAACAAGATTTATCAGCGGATCTCTGAAGATGGTACCGGCAGAGTGTCGCCGTGGCCGGTGCCGGAGGATGTGGCACGTGAGCAGCAGGCTACGGAGCTTGAACAGAAACCGGAGTCCACCACAGATTCTGAACCGTCACCACAGGAACCAGCCCCAGCCCCAGCCAATGGGCATGACTACGCCGCACTGCACACTAAAGCCCAAGGCCTGCTCCGCGACATCAACCTCGCCGGTGATGTCGAATGGATCACAGGCACCCTCTTCCCACACTTCGGAGTGAAGTCGCTTACTGAAGTGCCGAAGACGCGACTGCCAGAGCTTGTGGACATGACCGAGGCTAGGCATACCGAGGTGAAGCAGTGACCGATACCTACCAACGGCTTGTAGAAGGGGACCAGGCAGACCCTAGTGACCCGGTCGCTAGGGCTGCTGTGCAGACCATGATCGACGCCGGTACTATCACCCACGTCGAAGACAAGAAAGGCGAGGTATGGCCTGTCTTATCTTTACTGAAGGCGTCGGTGAAACTCAATCCGAAGCATGTGCCGCCGAATAAAGCTAGGTTGCCTTTCACCCAGGTCGCGTCTTTCGGCGTGATGGCACCAGCCGATGAGACATTAGATGCCCCAGCACCGCAGCACGCGGGGCGGGCGCATGCACTCCTGTCCGCCTCGGGGGCTCACCGGTGGATCAACTGCACCCCATCCGCAAGGATCTCCGAGCGCTACCCAGACACCACGTCACAAGCTGCAGAGGAGGGCACGGCAGCTCACGAGCTCGCCGAGCATAAGCTGCGAATCCTTGCTGGGCTCGAGTCGTCGTGGGAGCCTAGCTCGTGGTTCGACGAGGACATGGACGCCCACACTGACGATTATGCGGACTGTGTCATGGCTGAACTTAAGGCAGCGCAGGAGGATAGCCTTGCTGCGTTTCTCGCGATCGAGCAGCGCCTTGATTTTAGCCACATCGTGCCGGACGGCTTCGGCACGGGTGACGCCCTGATCGTCGGCGACGGCACCCTTACTCTTGTCGACCTAAAATACGGGAGGGGGGTGGAGGTATCAGCTGCTGGTAATCCGCAGCTCCGACTGTACGCCCTGGGGGCGCTCAAGCAGTTCGGCATGATCTATGCGATCGACACTGTCCGCATGGTGATCTTCCAGCCACGCCTCGCCAATACAAGTATCGACGAGATCACCGTGGCGGAGCTAATGGAATGGGCAGAGACAGTTGTGAAGCCAACAGCCGAGCTGGCCATGGCTGGTGGGGGTGAGTTGCGGGCGGGGGAATGGTGCACGTTCTGCCCGCACAGAGCACAGTGCCCCGCACTCGCGAGCCTCTATATGGAGCCGCTAAAGCCCATGATTGAAGCAGCGGAGCCACCCGCGCCTGACACACTTAGCGATACTCAGATTGCTCAGATTGTACAGCTGGAAAAGGACATTAAGAAGTGGCTCACCGCGGTCACCGAGCACGCCTTGGAGAAGGCCAACCTAGGCCACACCTACCCGGGGCTCAAGCTCGTCGAAGGCCGGTCAGTACGCAAATACTCCGACGACGACGCAGTCGCCAAGGCCGTCAAAGCCGAAGGCTTGGATCCATGGGAGCACAAGCTCCTCGGCATCACCGCCATGACCAAGCTCATGGGCAAGAAAAAATTCGACGCTCTCCTCGGCGACTTGTTGGTCAAGCCTGAAGGCAAACCAACCCTGGTGCCAGAGTCAGATAAGCGCCCAGCACTCACGGCCGCTACTGCGGACACCGTGTTCCCACCAATTAAGGAAACAGCATGAGGATATTCAATCAACTACCGGAGCCCACCGCAGATCAACGCCAACTTGCTCTCATAGCAGCAGGAGTCTTCGCAGCCTACATCGACGCCGGATTCACCCGCGAAGAATCCATCGACCTCCTCAAAACCTCCATTGCAGCAAACTCACAAGGAAGTAACCAATGACCAATGTTTTCATCTGCCGCCTCGAGGTCAAGATCGCCAAAGCAATCGGCCTAAAACCCTCGAACTCCAACCACTGAAGTAACCAACCCTCGCCGCTAGTCGCGATGATCCACCGGCACCACGCCCAATCTGAAAGGAACCCCCTATCATGGCACTCACCAACCGCCACGCAACCTTCCCAGCACGCCTGTCCTTCAACGATCTGTTCACCCCACGCACCCAAGACGAAGACCCGAACAGCACTCCGAAGTACCAGGCAGTGCTCCTTATCCCCAAGAACGACACCAACGTCGTCACCGTCCTCAACAACGCCATCGACGCCGCAGTCAAAGACGCTGTAGCCCGAGGAACCCTCAAGGCACCAATCGACCCAACACAGACCCAGTACCCGCCACTGCGCGACGGCGACAAGCCAAAGAACGACGGCACCAGCCGAGGCGACGCATACACCGGCCACTGGTACGTCTCCGCAAAGGCAGGTGAAGCCCGCAAGCCATTCGTTGTTGACCAGGCCACCCAACCGATCATCGACCAGGCAGAGATCTACTCCGGCTGCTACGTCAACGCCTGCGTGGAGTTCTACTGCTACGCAAACAAGGGCAACGTGGGTGTGGCAGCGTCGATCATCGGTGTGCAGAAGGTCAAGGACGGCGAGCACCTCGGCGCCACGCCACTGGAAGCTGGGGATGTTTTCACCGCTCTGCCAGGCTCTAACGCTGGGCTCGGCTTCTAACCACCAGCCCCCTTCTCATTTTCGGCCCCACCTGCCTTTTGTGCTCGTGGGGCCGATCCCTATTCTTCAACCCTCACAACTCAATAACAGGAACCACCAGTGAGCGCTGACTACGAACAACTCGCCCTGTTCCATGACTCCGGGCCTGATCTGCCCCCGATGCGGTGAGTCCAGCCCCACCCCGTACATGCACCGCATCAATCACAGCCACGTAGCAGGCACGGATCTGTGCACCACACTGCTGCTGCGGAAAAGACACAAGGAGAACCCACGATGAAAGCAATATCCCTTGGCGCTAACCCCAACACCCCTCGGGTTGTTTGCTTCGGTGTCCGCGGGGTGTGAAGAACACCCTCGAAGCGTGGGAACAAGACATGCCCATTAATGATGCGATTGCCGCGTTCATGCTCACCAAGAATTTGATTAAGCCCGGCCAGTCCGGTGGCTACGCGT
Organism: Corynebacterium sp. NPDC104732; assembly: GCF_055583565.1. Taxonomy (NCBI): domain Bacteria; kingdom Bacillati; phylum Actinomycetota; class Actinomycetes; order Mycobacteriales; family Corynebacteriaceae; genus Corynebacterium; species Corynebacterium sp. NPDC104732. The sequence goes on along the minus strand of NZ_JBVJNS010000002.1, from coordinate 113,166 downwards.
TGACGAAGTTCGGGCAGAACGTGCGGAAGAACCTGTTGAACCAGTTGAAAGGAATGGACTAGTGGTCTGGGAGGAGCCGGAAGAGATGGACAGGAATTTTTACCGTGATTTTTGGGAAGAAGAAGACGCGGATGTGGATAGTGATTTGGCTTATGAGATGTGGAAGGACGAACAATAATGAGCAAGCATTTTGAGCTGACAGGAGAGACGATCACGGTGTGCGGAAGGACGCTGTATCGGATTAGGGCGACGCGTGATATCCCACAGCATAGCGTGACGGTCGGTGACTTAGGGGGGTTTGTGGAGTCGGAGGATAATCTCGCTGGCAACGCGTGGGTGTCCGGCAACGCGCGTGTGTACGGCAACGCGCAGGTGTACGGCAACGCGCAGGTGACCGGTGACGCGCAGGTGTCCGGTGACGCGTGGGTGTCCGGTGACGCGTGGGTGTCCGGTGACGCGTGGGTGTCCGGTGACGCGTGGGTGTCCGGTGACGCGTGGGTGTACGGCAACGCGCGTGTGTACGGCAACGCGTGGGTGTACGGCAACGCGCAGGTGTCCGGCAACGCGCAGGTGTACGGCAACGCGCAGGTGTACGGCAACGCGCAGGTGTACGGCAACGCGCAGGTGTCCGGTGACGCGCAGGTGACCAGCAACGCGCGTGTGTACGGCAACGCGTGGGTGTACGGCAACGCGCGTGTGTACGGCAACGCGCGTGTGTACGGCAACGCGCAGGTGACCAGCAGTAGGCACGTCCTGACTCTCTCCCCAATCGGGGCAGAAAACCAAACCGTCACGCTCTGCAAAACCACCACAGGGCACACCCTAAAAGTCGGATGTTGGACAGGCACAGCCGACACCCTCATGGAAGAAGTCGCCCGCAGACGCGAAAAATACTGGGGCGACAACGAACACAAAAACCAGGCACTGACCAGCGAATACAAGGCGGTGTTGACCCTGGTGTGGAACCGGATCAAAGAATGGGAGGCAGAAAAATGAGCAAGCAAATTTTGGTTAATGTTGATGTTTTGCGTGACCTGGCGGGGGAAGCCCCCAGCGAGTGGGCTAAAAACGAGGCTAGGAAACTGCTCCAGCCCGCCCCAACAATCGGCACCGTGTGCACCCACGAAAAATATGGTGACGCGGTCGTTGTTGACGTGCTGGAAAAAGACCTTGTGACCGTGTTTGCGAAGGCCCGTAACCCAGAACTAATCACCGTAGACGCGTCCGAACTTAAATACCACCCCACCACCCTGTTTGAACAATTGGATTTCGATGCCGCCCCTGAGGGCACGATCATCGCACCCAATAACCCCATGCTGCACCTGAGGATCAAAGACTCCGGGTTCTGGATATGTGACGACGAAGGTAACCAAAACACCAGCCTGGAGATGACCAAACTGGGGGCATGGACTGTGATCCGCTGGGGGCACGGACAATGAAACGCATTGACGAAGCAGCACAAGCTAAATACTGCGCCCAGGCCCTCGCAGACGCGGGACTACTCGCACCAGAACTACCCGAGATTAAAACGCTAGATGACGACACTTACCACTGGCGCGGTACTCACACGATACTGTGCCACGATTACAGCGCGGGTGTGGCAACGGAAGCGGAAGCACCGGGCGGTGTAACAGCCGTTGGGGACGAAATCTATATCGACGTTGACCACGGAGATCAAATCTTGACACCCGCCGAAGCCCGCACCCTGGGACTCGCCTTACTCGCAGCAGCAGAACAGGTAGCAGAGGGGAACCAATGAATAGGTGGCGCTGGTACGGCAACAACAAGGTTTACCAGCGTGCTATCCAGCTTTTCCTCGAAGAAAACGGCGGTAAATCATGGTGGGAAACCACCTGTGAGATGCGCCGGAAATACCACGACCGAGCAGTAAAGGAACTGATATGACCCTCCCGCCCTTTGACGAGTTGAAGCAACTCCAGGCGCAGCACACACCGGGGCCGTGGCGCGCCAGCCCGATCCCGGGCCGTGACACACTCCACTACATCACCAACCCCACTGGGGTGGTGATCCCGCGTGACACCTCCAGCCAGGCGGGGGAAGCGAACACACGTCTCACGTGCTACGCCCCCGACCTGTTGGCTGAGGTGATCCGCATGAGGGAGCGGGTAGCCGATGTGCGGGATATGGCCCGGCAACTATCCGAAAACCCCACCATCATGACCACCGAACAACACCTGTTCGCCGACATCGCCGACGAACTCGACGAAACCTTAGGAGACGAACAGTAATGCCACGATATGTCATCAAGACCGCGCCCGATAAGGACGAATACGTCCTATGGTCAACCGTCGTAGACAACGCTGTATCCCCGGTGCTCGCACGCGCTGAAATGGCCGAGCACCTGCTTCAGGAAGCAATCGAGGACGCTAAGAAGTCCATCGAAAAGCAGTTAGACCGACCACACCACGCTGCGGATGAAGACCCGTTTCTCGTCACGAACATCGAACACGATGACTTCGAGGGCTTCTATGATCTCGATTCCGCCAACCTTGCCGAGTTTGTGCGTGCCCAAGCAAACGGCGATGCCGAGACCCTCAAGCGCCTGCTATCAGAAGTCGGAGACGAAGCATGAGACTTCCGACAGTTGACGAACTCGAACGCCTGGAGAACATGCAGTGAACGACATCGAAGCACGTGCCCGCAGGTTGCAGGCAGCATACGAACGCAAGCAAGCATCGCGGTACATGGCGCACACACCACGCCCATGGGAACGCATCAGCCAGCCAGAACGCGACGAACACACCGGCATCACCCAAGCCGTCCTGAACGGTGAAACCAAGTACAACGGCACCAAAATCCCCACATGGGTGAAAATGATCATCGAGGAACCACTATAAAACACTACAAGCACTGGGATTGTGTCATCATCCCCACAGGTGACGGGAAATGCTTCCTCATCCACCTCCCCACATGGACAAAACTGTACCGGGATCGCATAGAATACCGCGACCTTTACCGGGGTATGAGTCGGCCCCGCGTCCCATCCGACAAAAACAAGACCTTCACCCCACGTAAAGGCCATGGTTGGAATGATGTGCACTACCAGCTGTTCACGGTGGAACAGGCCGAAAGAGTTGCTGAGGATATTGCGTGTGGTGACCCGCTGCCAGCGGTAACACTCCCCTTGTCGCACCATGACCTTACGCAGGTGTGGCCGTTCTTGAGTGATCTTTTAGGAGATTTGATTATATGAACTGCGAATACGAGTTTTTCAACAACGAAACCCCAACCAGCCTCGCAAGCATCGCCGACGAACTCGACGAAACAATAGGAGAACACCAATGACCAACATTCCGCAGACCAGCGTCCACCTGTCCAAAGAAGGGCTCTTCATCAACGGGCAAAAAGTCCTCGCAGGAACCGACGTCACACTAGCTCCATGCGGCGACCACACCCATGTCACCTGCACCATCTTCGCCAGGGAGTTCACCTGCGACGGCCTCCCCAAGGGCGCGAACATCACAGACTTGCGCAATATCGGCCCGCTTCCAGCACCGACTATCACGAGCATCAAGGGCTACCACACCGCCCACCCCTGGGCTGAATGGAACACCGACCACCGTGGTGTCGCGGTCAACCGCTTCGGAGAAATCATCATCCGTGACGACAGCAACGGCACAGGCCTCATCTTCAACCCCGACGACATAGACACCCTAATCAGCTACCTGCAAGCAGCAAAACAATGGTGGAAGGAGAACCCCCAATGACACCAGAAGAAGCAGAGCACTGGCACGACCACCTAGTGAAGATGGGGCACACCGAGGGGAACCCAGAACGACGCGCGTTCCACACCATCGCGGGCCTGGAATGGGAATACGGCTTCCAGTGGCTGGATATTTTCGGCGGGTGGGTGCAATTCACCCAATGGCACAAAAACCTCGCGGTAGTGGAACATGCAGCAAACCTGAAAGCACAAAACACCACAAAAGGCAAAACCCGGATTGTCCGCCGGTTGGTCAGCAAACCCAAGCCGATAGGAGGCAACCAATGAAAAAATGGCGCGTGAGGAAAAAATTTGTCGCGTGGTTCGACGACAGTCACCACGGAGTTCAATCCGGCTGGCGGTGGTGCGTCTACTCACCACACGGCGTGTCCTGGGGTAGCTACCCCACCTGGGAAGAAGCCATGGCAAAAGCCGACAGGGAGTCCCGCACCGTGACTGTCACGCTCCCGCGAGTCGGTGAGGAAGTGACAATTCCAAGCCAGTATGACGCGAAAGATGAACCACCCCTACAGGTCAGGTTCACTAACCGCATGACCTGGATATACCAACACGGCTACAAAACAGAAAGCAGTTTCATCGTCCTAGACGTTGACCAACTCGAACCCCTCGCCCTCGCACTACTCGCATACGGAACAAAAAATGGGCGCTGCTAAACGAACCAAACGCACCGTCATATGCATCCGGTGCCAAAACCTCAAACGCCACGAAGCACACGGTCTATGCAAATGCTGCTACAACCGCGTCCGCGAAGGCCGGGCCGGGGCCGAAACACTCGACCTGTACCGCGGGGGAAACATCACAATACGCGACCGCTACGACCAAATCACAGGCCAACGCAAAACAGGCCTCGTCGATCCCATCTCCAAACTCGCCGCAGGACGAGGCGGGAACCTCGTCTGCGGTCGGCGAATTAAGGACACACCCCACCACATGAGCCACGCAGAACACCTAGCACAACGCATCAGAAACACCAAAATAAGAGAACTCAATGCCCAGAACCGACACTGAAAAACAAGCCGAACAAACCGCCATAGCCAGAAAATACCAAGCAGACACCGCGAAGAAGCGAGGTCAGCGTGACGGTGTCGTCGTCACACCTGTGGAAATTGTGGACTTCCAAGTCCGGGCGGTAATGGACATGCTCGCCAAACAGGGCAAGACACTAGCAGACCCACAGGTAACGATCACCGACCCATTCGGCGGAACAGGGATATACTGCGCCCGACTCATGCAACTATCCAACCTCACCCCAAGCCAACTCGCAGACCTGTACCACCACCGAATGCGCATCATCGAAATCGACAAAGATGCCGCTGAAGTAGCAGCAAAAAACCTAGCCAACGTCTTCCTCGAAGAAACCGGACTGCTGCCACTAGGCACACCCGTCATCTGCACAGACACATTCGCACTACTCACACACGCAAAGAACACACCATGACCAACCCACTCCACGCCGCAGCCGAATAACCACCCACCCCAAGGCCCCGCCACACCAGCGGGGGCTTCACCAATCACACCACCTGGAAAGGAGCAAACACCACCATGGCCAACCGCGAACTCACCATCGCCACCGCCACCACCCGAAACACCACCAGGTGGACCAACACCCACACAACGAAACAAGACCTCACCGCCAAAGCCTACGACCCCATCACCATCGACACCACACCCGAGCAGTACACCGCCATGACCAAGGCGCAGCGCGACGAAGTTAAAGACGTCGGAGGCTACGTCGCAGGGCACCTCAAAGACGGCAGGCGCCGCAAAGGCCACGTCCACAACCGCTCGATGATCACCCTCGACATCGACAACCTCCCCGCAGACGTAGACCTCCCACAGGTGCTAGAGGAGCGCCTGGACTGCGCCTGGCTCGCACACACCACCCTCAGCCACACCAACGCCCGCCCACGCTGGCGGCTCTGGATCTGGATCACCCACAACGTCACCCCAGACGAATACGAAGCCATCGCCCGCCGAATCGCCCAAGACCTCAACCCCGGGCTCGCATGGTTCGACGCCACCACATTCCAGCCCGAGCGCTTCATGTACCAACCCTCCACCCTCAACGGCGGACAATATGAGGTCGAAGTCAGCCACGGCAAACCAGAACTAGAACCAGATGATGTGCTAGCGCGCTACGACGCATGGACCGACCTCACCACCTGGCCAGGCATCACACCCAACACCCACCCCAAAACCAACGGGAAACTCGACGACCCGAGGAACAAGCCCGGCATCATCGGCGCCTTCAACCGCGCCTACACGATCGACACCGCGATCAAAACCTTCATCCCCAACACCTACAAACCAGGCACAGTCAAAAACCGCTGGACATACACCGAAGGCACCAGCTCCAATGGCCTCATCGTCTACGACGGTGGCACACGCTGCTACTCCCAGCACGCCACCGACCCAGCCAACGACGGCCACACCCACTCACCATTCGACCTGGTGCGGATCCACAAGTACGGCGACCTCGACAACGACACCGCAGACACAATGCCGGCCAACAAAAAGCCGTCTTATTTGGCCATGCTCGCCCACGCCGAAGCCGACCCAAAAAACCGCAAGGAGAACGCCAAGCAAACCGCCACAGCTATCAACGAAGCATTCACCATCATCCCCCAGGAAGAAGCGGCTCCGGAGCCAACTGAGACGGGGAAAGGGAGAGCAGACGAGGATCCGCTCGCATGGCTCCAACACCTCGAGCCCAAACGAGGCGGCGGCTTCGCAGAAACACTCAACAACTACGAAACAATCTTCACCAATGACCCAAACCTCAACCACATCGGCTGGAACCAACACTCCAACACCATCGAAGCCCAAGACCCCACAGCACTCCCATGGCACCAACTCAAAAAAGGATGGACCGACAACGACGACGCCCAACTCAAAACCTATCTAGCACGCACCTACCAAGGCCTCTACAGCCCCACAAAAATGCACGACGCACTCCTATCAACCGCCAGCACCCGCGCATTCCACCCCGTCCGCGACTACTTCCACACCCTCCCACCATGGGACGGCATACCAAGACTCGACACACTCCTCATCGACACCCTAGGAGCCACCGACAACGAATACACCCGCGCAGTCACAAGAAAAACACTCGTCGCAGCCATCAGACGAACCTTCCACCCAGGCACCAAATTCGACACCGTCCTCACCCTCGTCGGACCACAAGGCATCGGCAAATCCACCATCTGGGCACGACTCGCAGGCCAATGGTTCTCAGATAACCTCGCCATCCACGACATGAAAGACCCAAAAACCGGCGCAGAAAAACTCGCCGGAAACCTCATCGTCGAAATCAGCGAACTCGCAGGCATGCGAAAAACCGACGCCGAACTCGTCAAAGCGTTCATCACCAGAACTGAAGACAAATACCGGCCAGCCTACGGACGCACCGTCGAAACCTACCCACGCCAAGGCATCATCGTCGCCACCACCAACGCCCAAGACGGCTTCCTCCGCGACATCACCGGGGGCCGTAGATGGTGGCCCGTCCCAGTCGAAGGAAACGCACCACTACCCGCGTACGAGCTCGACCCACACACCATCGACCAAATCTGGGCAGAAGCCCTCAAATATGAGAAGGAAGGAGAAAAACTCTACCTCGAAGGCCAGCTCCTAGCCCAAGCCCAAGCCATGCAGAAGGACAGCGTTGAAGCAGACGACCGCGTCGGAATCGTCCAAGACTACTTAGACACGCGCCTGCCACAGAACTGGGACATCATCCCGCTCGGACCACGACGCATCTTCCTTGACGGAGGAGGACTCACCGAAGGCTACCGCAGCTTTGGCGTCGGCGACATATACACCGAACGCAATAGCGTCTCAAAAATCGAGATCTGGACGGAATGCTTCGGTAGAGACATAGAAGACTTCGACCGCAGAGCATCCTACGAGGTCAGCGCGATCATGCAGCAAGTCGAAGGATGGGAAGACACCAACACTAGAGAACGCCTACCGATCTACGGCAGGCAACGTGTCTACACTCGCTCAAAAATTCGAGCCGAAAAATAAGTGGGACAAGCCGGGACAAGCGCAAGCAAACGAGCTTGTCCCACCGGGACAAGCGGGACAAGAAAAAACACTTGTCCCAAAGCTTGTCCCAGGCAAAAACTAAGCGCAAGCAGCAAAAACATCATTTTGGGACAAGCGGGACAAGAAAATTACTAGAGAACTTTAAATAGAGATTAGAGGGCAAAACACAACAAATAGCCACACAAACGCCTAATCCAGACACCTAACTAGAAAACCACGTCCGCTTGTCCCACCAACCCCCGGAAAATATCAAATTATGCTCGAAAAAATGATCGAGAAACGCTTCAACACCTCCGTCAAACAAGCCGGAGGAATGACCATCAAACTCACCGACGAACAACAAGCCGGACTGCCAGACAGACTCATCCTCATGCCCCACGGCAAACACGCCTTCATCGAATTCAAAGCCCCAGGCAAAAAACCACGACCACTCCAACAACGCCGCATTGCTCAGCTCACCACGCTAGGACACACGTGCTACGTCATCGACACAGACGACCCCACCGAACACACCAAGGTACTCAATGAAATTCTCACCGCATGACTACCAACGATTCGCGATCGACTACATCCTCGAGCACAAGCAAGCAGCAATTTTTCTTGGCTGCGGCATGGGCAAAACCATCATCACCCTCACCGCCATCGACCAACTCATCTACGACTGCTTCACCGTCCGCCGCATCCTCATCATCGCCCCGCTGCGAGTCGCCCGCGACACCTGGCCAGCCGAACTCGAGAAGTGGGATCACCTCTCCGGGCTCAGCATGGCTGTTTGCGTCGGCACACCCAAAGCCCGCGAAGCAGCCCTAGCGGAGAACGCTGACATTACCGTCATCAACCGCGAAAACATCCCATGGCTCGTCGAGAAGATTGGCAAGGACTGGCCGTTCGACATGGTCGTCATCGACGAACTATCCAGCTTCAAGTCCAACAGCGCCAAACGCTTCAAAGCCCTCAAAGCAGTCAGGCCACGAATCAACCGCATCGTCGGACTCACCGGAACACCTGCCCCCAACAGCCTCGAAGACCTGTGGGCGCCCTTCCGGCTCCTCGACCAGGGTGAGCGCCTCGGCAAATACATCACCCACTACCGACAGCGGTACTTCGACCCCGACAAACGCAACGGACACCGCATTTTCACCTGGAAGCTCAAACCCGGCGCGGAAGACGCCATCTACAAACGGATTGGAGACATGACCGTGAGCATGAAAACCACCGACCATTTGAAACTCCCGGAACTGACCACCACCACACGGCGCGTGCACCTCGATACACGAGAACGCAAGCACTATGACCGACTCAAGCGGGACATGGTCACAGCGATCGGAGATGACATCATCGACGCCGGATCCGCAGCTGTCCTGTCCGGCAAGCTCATGCAGCTCGCCTCCGGCAGCATCTACACCGACGATGAACAAAACTATGTCATAGTGCATGACAAGAAGCTCGACGCCCTCGAGGACATCATCGAAGCCGCCAGCGGACACACAGTGTTGGTGGCGTTTTGGTACAGGCATGAGCTAGAAAGACTCAGAGCACGGTTTCCTGATGGGCGGGAACTAGCCACATCACAAGACATGAGCGACTGGAATGCAGGCACCATTCCGGTCGCTTTTTTGCACCCCGCCTCGGCAGGGCACGGCCTGAACCTCCAAGACGGCGGGCACATCCTGGTGTGGCTTACCACACCATGGTCGTTGGAGCTGGTGGAGCAGACTAACGCTCGGCTCTTCCGACAAGGGCAGTCTGAGCCGGTGAGCATCATCCATTTGGCTGCGGCTGGCACCATCGACGACCGTGTCCTGCAGGCACTGAAGGCGAAAGACACTACGCAGGCGTCGCTCATCCACGCAGTGAGGGCGGCGATCAAGTAGTCATGGCTACCTGGGCTGATGACGCGGTGTGTGCGGAGGTTGACCCTGAGCTGTTTTTTCCTAGGGCGCGGGTGAGATCACCCAGACCACAGCAGCGATCAGCGCGTGTGCTTCGTGCCCGGTGAAAACCCCATGCCTGAGCTACGCCATGAGACACGACATCCAGCATGGGGTGTGGGGTGGCACGACCCCAATGGACAGAGTCCGAATCCAGATTCAACAAGCTAAGAGAGGTATCACAGCATGATCAAAGCGATCATCTACACCAGTCCCGGCTGCATGAAATGCCACATGACCCGCACCCGCCTCGCGAAAGCAGGCATGCCCGTCGAAACACGGCAAGTCAGCGACTACCCGCAGATCGTGGAAGCTTTGCGCGAAGTCGGGCAGCTCACCCTCCCATACGTGCAAATCATCGACGAAGAACCCTGGGACACCGACCTGGCCACCCGTGGCCTCGACTCCTGGCATGACTTCCGCAGCACCAAAATCAAACACTGGGAGGAGTACCTGCAGAATGCTTGACCCCACCCGGCTGCGCGCACTCGTACACCACCTCAAACTGTGTCTGGGGGAAACGCAAGCCGCGAAAGACCGACGCCGACCCCCGCCCGAGATCCGCACCGGACACCTCGGCAGGCTCGGCCCCACCGACCCACACCTGAACCCCGCAGCGTTCAGCGACTATGAGCAGATTCGGCGGGAACTTTACCGCTGGTGCTGCACATGGCGTGATGTAGCGTGCCCCACAGCCATAGCCGTCAGCAAGGAGTGGACAGGGCAGCAGTATTGCGCCTGGCTCATCGACAATGCCGTGATGATCGCAGCCCACCCAGATGCAGAACTCTTCGCCCAAGAACTCGAAGACTATGCCGGTATGCTGCTGCGATACCTTCCCGACCGACCAGTCGGCAAGGGGGAAACTCGGCAGCTCGCCGGAGCGATAATCCAGAAGCTGGAAAAAGATGGGATCACTGTGACCCGCAAAGACCTCTACAACCTGACCGAGCGAGGCCACATCACCTCTGTGAAACGTGCAGGACGGGCAACGTACCTGCTCAGCGAGGTTATTAGGTGGGCCGTGCACGCACGGCGTGACAACTGAGTAAAACCGGTGTATAATCGACGTGATGATACCTCCTACCCAACATCGGGTAAGGAGGTTTTTCTTATGCCCGAAAGCAGGTGAGTTTGTGGCCAACCGAGGAAACACCACCCAACGAGGCTACGGCCACACACACCAAAAAAACCGGCGGAAACTGCTGGCTAACCACACGGACGGTACACCCTGCCCACACTGTGGCCAACCGATGTACAAAGACCCCCAAAGGAACTTCGACCACGCACCGCTAGAGGCCGACCACGGGCAAGGCAAAGAGCAAGCCCGCATGAAAACCACACACGAAAAGCGACAGAATCACGCCACCAGGCTTTTGCACCGGCGTTGCAACCGCCAACTCGGCGCTCAACTCCGGAACGAAATCCACGGTCACACCCCGCACAAACATAACAAACCTGCATTTCAATGGGCATAAACACCACCCCCTAAGAAAATCTTAAGGGGGTAACCTGCCTGACTCACCCCGCTCGTCTGGAGTCAGGCTTTCTCTCTCTCTCTTGGGGTTTTGTGTGTTTGTGCAGGTTGCTGGGTGTATCTGTTAGGAGGTTCGGTTAGGTGGATGTGAAAGCGTTCAAAGAGTGTCTGGATATGGACATGGATCAGCTTTCTGCTATTGATCGTCAGGCGGTGGACACGGTTGTGGGGCTTGTGGATCAGATCGAGTCGGCGCGGATTGTGCTGCGCGATCTGGGTGCGGTGCTTGTGGATGATTCTGGTGGGGTGAAGGAGAACCCTGCGGCTCGTGTGGAGCGTGCTGCGTCTGCTGAGCTTCGTGGGTGGGTGAAGGATCGCCCGGATCTGTTTGGCGCTCGTAAGGCGGATCGCCCGAAGCGTGAGAGGTTTACGGGGTTTAAGGCTGTTTGATTGTGAGGTGCGGCTGTGACGTTGCTCGGTGTGCAGGAACCACGCCTTAAGTCTGTGCCTGATGGTGATACGGCCCGTGGGGATGATGCGGTGGCCTTTGCTCGTTGGGCCGGTATGACGCTGTTTCCGTGGCAGGAAGAGTTGCTGCGGGATATGTGCCGCACGGACGCTAAGGGGCGTTGGGCTGCCCGTGAGGTTGTGGTATCGCTTGCTCGCCAGAACGGCAAAGGCGAGGTGCTGGTAGCTCGTGAGCTTGCCGGGATCTATTTGTTTGGCGAGAGGGGTATTTTCCACAGCGCGCACTTCATGGATACTGCGATCGATGCGCAGAAGCGGTTGTGGGAGGTCATTGAGAGCAACGATAACCTCTTGTATTGGTGGGAGGATCACCCTGAGTATCCTGGGGTTCCTCACATGGGTAAGACTAACGGCAAGGAGAATATCACTTTCCCTAATGGGGCGATTGTGTATTTCCGCACTAGGACGAAAAAAACTGGCCGTGGTTTGTCGATTGATTTGCTGATTTTTGATGAGTGTTTTGATTTGCCGAAAGAGACGTATTCGGCGATGTCGAAGCTTATTCGTGCTCGGTCAAGGGCGCAGGCGGTTTATATTAGTTCGCCGGTGAACCGCGAGGAGCATTTTCATGGGGCTATTTTTTCGGCGAAGCGGTGGGCTGGGGTGGATGGTGCTAAGCGGGTGTTGTTTAAGGAGTGGTCGCCTGATGATGGTGATGATCCGTTTGAGACTGCGACGTGGGCGAAGTGTAATCCGTCGATGGTTGATGATGGGCCGGGGGCGCAGCTCGAGGATATTCAGGCTGATGCGGTAGCGGCTCAGAATTCCAGTGCCCTGTTGGACGCGTTTTTGATTGAGACGTTGGGTCAGGGTAAGTGGGTTCCGCGTGATTCGGACGCTGATAGTGATTTCGTGCCTATTTTTGAGCTTTCGGAGTGGGGTAAGTATGCGTTGTCGGTGCCTCCGAAGTATTCGGATGTTGCTTTGGCGGTGGAGGCTACCCCGGACGGTACGGCGTGTTCTACGGTCGCGGTTTTGCGTTGCGGGGATAGGTTCTTTTTGTCTCTGCACCCGATCACGGTGTTTGATCGTGATGAGCTTGTGGGGACGGTGTGTCGGAATGTGGAGTCGCATGACCCGGTGGCGGTTGCTGGTGATCCGTCTGGGGCGGTGTCGACGCTCATTGATCCGCTGGAGAAGCGTGGAGTTGAGTTGACCCAGTTGACTGGTGGTCAGGTGTCGCGTGCTTACGAGTTGTTTGTGACTTTGTTTCGTGAGGGCAGGATCCTTCATGACGGTGATCCGAGGTGGGTTGCGGCTTTGGAGATCGCTGAGGAGCGATCGCGTAATGGCCGGTACCGGTCGTTGGAACGATTTGTCGGTGATGTGACGTGTCTTGTGGCTGCGTCGATTGGGGTGTGGTCACTACAGGAGTTTGCGATTCCTGAGGTGGCCCCTGATGTGAAGCGTAAGAGGCGGTTTGTTGGCAGTGCTCGGCCGGTGCTGTCGGATGGTCGTGCTAGGCAGATGGCGTTTTAGGGAGGTGTGTTCGTGGCTGAGGTTGTGAAACTTCGTGAGGTTGGTCGTGCTCGTGTGGGCCGTCGCGGTTTTGTGGATGAGGACAATTGGGATTTGCGTTTTCCGCAGTCCGTCCGTGTGTTTGCGAAGATGGCCCGTGAGGATTCTCAGGTCGCTTCGGTGTTGAAGGCGGTGTGTTTGCCGATTCAGCGCGCGGGGTGGCAGCTTGACCCGAACGGTGCTGCTCCTGAGGTTGTGTCGGTGGTGTCTGAGGATTTGCGTCTGCCTGTTCTCGGGGATGATCCGAACAAGCCGGTGGCTTCGCGGGCGGGCCGAGTGTCGTGGTCGGAGCATTTGCAGCAGGCGCTGTTGGCGTTGACGTTTGGGCACATGTTTTTTGAGCAGGTGTATGAGGAACGTGACGGCCGGTTGCGGCTTCGGAAGCTTGCGCCTCGGTTCCCTGGGACGGTGCAGAAAATCCTTGTGGCTGATGATGGTGGTCTTGAGGGGATTGTGCAGCGTGGTGTTGGGTCGCTGGGTGAGGTGACGATCCCGGTGGATCGGATTGTGGCGTATTGTCATGATCCGCGTGATGCGTCGTGGGTGGGTACGAGTGTGCTACGGCCCGCGTATAAGCATTGGATGCTGCGGGATGAGCTTTTGCGTCTTGAGGCGCAGGTTCTGGACCGTAATGGTATGGGGGTGCCGGTTTATACGGGTAGTGATTTGGCTGCGGATGTTGAGTCTGATTTGGCTCATGGTCAGGCGATTGCTGAGGCTATGCGGTCTGGTGAGACGGCTGGTGCTGCGATCCCTGCGGGGGCGAAGCTCACGCTTGTTGGTGTATCGGGTCAGCTCGTGTCACCGCGTGAGGCGATCGCCTATCACGATTCTATGATCGCGCGTGTCGTGTTGGCGCACTTCCTCAACCTGGAGGGCAAGGGCGGCTCATATGCGCTTGCTGAAACCCAGTCTGATCTATTTATCCAGTCGCTGCAGACGATCGCTGAATGGATCGCTGAGACAGCGACGCAGCATATTGTTGAGGATTTGGTACGTGCAGCGTTCCCCGAGTACGCAGGGTTGTGCCCTCGTGTGACGTTTGATCCCATCGCCTCGAAGAAGGAGATCACCGCTACTGAATTGGTGCAGTTGGCGCAGGCTGGTTTGGTGGTGAAGGATAAGCCGCTTAAGGAGGATGTGCGTCGTCGTTGGTCACTTCCTGCGATGGAGTCGTGGGAGGAGACGAAGGCGCGTAATCCGGAGGCTGGGAAGAAGTCTCCGGAGGATTTGGCGAAGCTTGTGGAGACTGCGGGGCAGTTGGCTGATCGTGGTGTGGAGTTTGGTTCTGCGTTGGAGGCTGTTGGGCTTAATCCTGCGGTTGCTGACGGGGCGCCGGCCCCGGTGGAGAATCGTCGAAAGGGTTTGTTTACGTGACTGAGATTCTTATCTATGGCGACATTGGCTTTGAGGCAACTCCGGCTGGTGTCGTGGAGCAGTTAAAGGCCGCCGAGGGTGATGTGCTGGTGCATATTAATTCCCCTGGTGGGGATGTGTATGACGGTCTTGCGATTATGAATGCGTTGCGTGCGCATGATGGTCGGGTCACTGTGGTGGTTGAGGGTATTGCTGCCTCGGCTGCGTCGTTCATTGCCGTGGGTGGTGCTGACCACCTCATCGCTCGTCCTACTGCTGAGATCATGATTCACGACGCGTGGACGTTCGCTGACGGTAACGCCGAGACCCTGACGAAGACGGTGGCGAACCTTGAGCGAATGTCGGAGACCCTGGCTGGTATCTACGCAGAGAAAGCCGGTGGAACTGCTGATGAGTGGCGGGAGCGGATGCGCGCGGAGACCTGGTTTAGTGCCGAGGAGGCGTTGGAGGCCGGGTTGGTTGATGCGTTGGAGGATTCGCGGGCGAAGTCGCCTGTGAGCGCTGCGCATCGTTCGCGTGTGTTGGCGAAGTTCAAGTACGAGGGCAGGCGTGCCGCGCCTGACCCAGTGTTGGGCAGGCAGGAAGGAGTAAACATGTCTGCGTTTGATTCACTTCTCGCTAAGTTTGGTGAGGAGAAGCTTGTGGCCGCGTTTGAGCGTGTGCTGAATGAGGAGGTCACTGTGAATGTGACTGTTGAGATGGCGTATGAGCCGGTTGAGGTCGTCCCGACTGACAAGGTTGTGGTGACCCCGACGGGTGAGGTGCCTGCCGGGGTCACTTTCACGGCCGGTGAGGTGCCTGAGGGCTGGGGGGTTGAGGTCGCCGAGGACACGGGTGTTCTGACTGTGACGGCCCCGGCTGGTGTTGAACCTGGTGATGAGGTTGATATCCCTGTCACGGTCACGGGTGGTGACACGGAGGTTGAGCTGGTCGCGAAGGTTGTTGTGAAGGCTGCTGCGCCTGAGGATGAGGGTGAGGCTAGTGCCCCGGATCTTGAGGCCCCGGAGGACGGTGTTGCGGCACCTGAGACTGTGACCTTGGATATGGACACCTAC
This sequence comes from Corynebacterium sp. NPDC104732, assembly GCF_055583565.1. NCBI lineage: Bacteria > Bacillati > Actinomycetota > Actinomycetes > Mycobacteriales > Corynebacteriaceae > Corynebacterium > Corynebacterium sp. NPDC104732. Next base: position 97,488 of record NZ_JBVJNS010000002.1, on the reverse strand, counting down.
AACGCCCTGAAGGATGCTGCTGCCCGTGGTTGGGAGGCGAAGGCGAAGGCTGATGATGCTGCGCTGGTCGCTGAGGTTGATCAGTGGGTAGCAGATGGGCGGATTAATCCGCAGACCCGCGCTAAGGCCCTGGGGCTGATGCGTGAGGATGCTGCTGCTGCTCGGGGCCTGTATGGGGCGATTCCGAAGAATACGATTCCGGTTCGTGAGATTGGTCATGGCCGTGATGAGGAAGTGTCTGCCAATAAGATTTCCGGCGCGGTGAACCCGTTCGCGTCGGTTCGCTACTAGAGGATTTAGGAGGCATTTGCTGTGACTAATGCTGTTTTTACGACCGGGCCGATTACTAAGGAAGTGGCTGAGAAGGTCGAGAAGTTCCGATTCGTCATGCTGGATGGGTCGGGGAAGGTGAAGCACGCTGACGGTGAGGGACTGCCGTATGGGTATGTGCGTCAGGCTGCTGCGCCTGTGGGTAAGCGTAAGGATCAGGATGTGTCTTATGGTCTCCCGCATCTGGTCGCGGTTGTGACGCATCAGGCGGTGGTTGATGTGGAGATCGACGCTGAGGGTGATCATTTGGAGCTGGAGTCTGGGGGGCCGAAGTTTAAGCCGGGCGTTCTGGTGTATGTCGGCAAGGCTGGTAAGGCTGCGGCGAAGAAGGGTGAGGGCCCTGCTGTTGGTTATGCGGAGCGTTCTGAGCAGAATGGTCGCGTGCGTGTTCACATGTTCCATCCGGCTGCGCTTGCAGTTAAGGCTGAGATGTAGTTCGGCTCTGTAGAAGGTTTTGGAGAAAAAACTATGACTGTTACTGGTGCTTTTTCGGGTGAGACTCTTACCGTCGATGCGATGGTGAAGGACCCGACGTTTATCAAGGAGCGTATCCTTGAGGATCTGGATAAGTCGTTCCTTGAGGAGGCTCTGTTCCGTAACGCGGGGCCGAATGACGGTATCGTCGCCTATGCTGAGGCAGTCGCCCCGTTCCTGAACGACGATGCTGAGGCTGTTGCCGAGTACGCCGAGATTCCTATCTCGAATCTTGATCACGGCAAGGTGAAGTCTCTGATCGGGAATAAGGTCGCTCTGGGTGTGTCTGTATCTTTTGAGCAGCGTCGGTCTAATCGGATTGATCCGGTGGCTCAGCAGGTGAGTGCGCTGAAGAACACGATGGTTCGGTCGAGTGTTCGTGCGTCGCTGGCTGCGTTTAGTGCTGCTGAGGTTCCTACCCTCAAGGTGGGTAACAAGTGGGATAGCAAGGAGGCTAACCCGCTGGGTGATATTCGTGCTGCTAAGCGCATGATTTCCCAGGCGAAGCCGAAGGATAACGATAAGGCGCTGTTCGGCTACAAGCCGGACACGCTGGTTATTGCTGAGTCGACGCTTGAGGCTGCGCTGGAGCATGAGAACACTCAGAAGTTCTTTGTTGGCAATATGGCGAATGAGAACCCGGTGTTTAAGGGTATTCTGCCGTCTGGTCTCGCTCAGCTGCGTATCGTCACCTCTTCCTGGCTTGAGGAGGATGAGATTTATGTGATGGAGGCTCAGACTGCTGGGTTCTACTCGGATTCGATTCCGCTGACGGTGACTGACCTGTACTCGCCGTACGGTGATAATGGCTACGGTGGTACTACTCAGTCTTGGCGTGTGGATGCGTTCCGTACTCGTGTTATCGCGGTTGATAATCCGAAGGCGGTTGTGAAGATCACGGGTGCGCTTGGGGATAAGGAAGAATAGAAGATGAGGGTGCGTGTTGTTGAGCCGTTCACATATCGGAATGTGGACGGTTTTTTTCGTGCCTACCTTCACCCCGGGGTTGTGTCTGTGTCCGATGAGGATGGCAGGGTGATGTTGGAGCGGGGGTTGGTGGTTGACCCGGACACTCCGGTCGTCCCGGCCCCCGCACCTGCCACTGACCCCGCGCCTGCCGTGTCGGAGCCTGAGCCGGTGGGGGACACCCCCACTGTGTCTGACCGGCCTCGTATGAGTGCCCCGCTGGCTGCGTGGCAGGGCTATGCCCGCGCCCAGGGCATTGATGTTAAGGGGCTGAAGAAGGCGGAGATTATCGCCGCTGTTGACTCCCTCTAGCTAAGGATTGGAGGCCGTGCCAATGAATGTGCTTGGCTTGGGGTCTGATGATGTGACATCTCGGCTTGCTGTCCCTGTCCCGCCTGGGGGCGAAAAGCGTGTCGAGGTGTTGCTTGAGGATGCGGAGGCGCTGATTGTTGAAGCGTTTGCGCGTCGTGGGCGTGATTTTGAGGTCGAAGCGCAGTCTTCGTCGTGGCTGTTGTCTGCTGCGCGTCGTGTGGCGTTGGAGATGGTTGCAGCCGCTGTCCTGGTGGGTGGCAGTGTTGGTCAGCGGTCTGCGTCGTCGACTACTGGCCCACAGTCTGATTCTGTGACGTGGGCTGATGTTGGTTCGGTGTCGTGGGCTGGTGTGAAGCTTACTGATGAGCACTTGTTGGCGTTGGGGCTTGTTGGTGGTGTGGCTCGTGGCCGGTTCCGCCCGCCGCTTCGTTGGCCTGAGAGGGTGGTGAGGTCGGCGTGGAGATGGTGATTCGTCGTGTCGCCCCGGTGTTTGAGAATGGCTACCCGGTTGAGGCTGTGGAGGAGTCGTTTTTTGCTGTGGTGTCGCCGGTAGGGGCTGATAGCTTTGATGACTCATCTAACGGTGTGGTTGGGGGTAATGCTCGCCAGGTGCAGGTGTTGGCCCCGGCTGGGACTGTGGTTGATGAAGGTGATGAGCTTGTGATCCGAGGTTTGACGTTCCGTGTGATTCATATTCCGTGGGATTGGTCGGTGGGGCGAACCCCTGTGCTTGCGTCTCATCGTCCGCGCATGCAGATTATTGCGGAGCGGGGTGAGGCATGAAAATCAAGTTTGATGATGGGGCGATCATGGAGCTTGTTCGTAAGTATCACTCTAAGACGATCCAGAAGGTTACCCGTGAGGTTGCGTCTAATATCCCTGATGGGGTTGAGGTGCTGACCGAAACTGGTGTGAATGAAACCGGCAGGCCTTATGGGTTGGTGACTATTGCTGAGGCTAAGGGGCTTGCTATGCAGGCGAAGCATGGGACGTTGACGCGGGCTGCGTCGGCTGCGGGGCTTACTGTGCGCCCGTATGAGGGGTGATGCGCGTGTGGCTTTATCGTGATGGTGCTGGTGCTGTCCGCGCTCGATTGGTGAAGCATTTCACCCCTGGTGAGTTGTTTTGTGAGGAGCTGCCTGCGAAGTGGACACCGCGTGATGGCCCGAAGGTGGTGGTGGTGTCGGATGGTGTGCCTGTGTCGTCCCGTGGGTGGACGCGGGAAGCGGTGAGGATCACTGTGCACTGTGGTGACAAGGTCACCGCGAACAAAATTCTACGGCTGATTGACGGCCATTTGATGAAGCCTACGCCTAGTGCGTGGGCTTTTGCTGTTAAGCCTGCCACGTCGCTGATTGTGCGCCCGGATTCCCGGCTTGGGGGTTGGGTCGCGTCGGCGGTTTATAACGTTGTCTTGAATAGAAAGAAGGTCGGATGATGTCTGATTTGGATGGCAAGAAGGGCACGATTGAGCGGAACCCGGAGAACGTGTACCCGCTGATCGATGGTCAGGTGCTGGTGTCTTTTGAGGAGGATCCGAAGATCGGCCAGGATGGGTCTTTCAATGAGGATTGGGAGACCGTCGGTATTTTGGCTGACGGATCGAAGATTGAGATCACGAAGGCTGTGGAGAAGTCCAAGGTGAAGGGTTGGGGCTACGGTGTCCTGACCACAAACCTGAAGCCTGGTGATTTGATGGCTAAGTGCTCTGTTCTGGAGCGCAATGCGACGGTGGATAAGATCGCGTGGCCGGACAAGGAAGATAAGTCGGAGGAGATTGAGTCGGCTCGGTCTGCTGCGATCCTGTTTGGTGGCGCGAAGGCTGCACTGTGCCACGTCGCGATGGTGACGACCCGCCAGGATGGCGTGATGGAGATTATGGCGACTCGCTATAAGTCGATCGCGTCGATGGAGAACATTGGCTATGGGGAGGATCCGGAGGGACGTGAGATCACGTTTGATTTCAAGCTTGGCCGTTTGAAGGACGTGTTTGATCGCCTTGAGCTGAACGCCGGTAAGGCTGCTGCTCGCAAGGTCGATCTGATTCGCTTCTCTGAGGAGGCGAATGAGGGGAAGAAGGCGGAAAAATAGATAGCCTGCCAGAAGATCATGACCGGGAACGTGAGCGTGAGCGTGAGCTCGAGCGGGATGATCATTCTGGTGGGCTGAACACGTACACGGTGAAGCTCCTTGAGGGTGTGTCATTCACCCTCGCTGTCGACGGGAAGTCGACGCGTGAGCTGGATCGTGGTGCTGGTGCTGAGGCTGTGCAGGAGGCTCTGAACGCCCTTGAGGGCGTGGAGGGTGTGACTGTGTCTGGTGATGGCTCCGAGGGCTACACCATCAAGGGTGTGCCTGGTGAGCTTACCGGTGAGGGCACCAGTTTGTTGGGTGAGTCCACGGTGGTCACCGTGGAGAAAACCCAGACTTAACCCGCTTTACCGTTTCTTAATGGCCCCGCGTTTTGTTTGGCAGACCGGCGCGGGGCCACACCAACAAGGTCTGCCAATAAGCTTTTCACACAATTCAAGAAGGAAGGTCTGCCATGACTGCCAAGAAAACCCCCGCACAGGTCGAAGCTACCGAGCTGGAGCGCGTCACCCTTAACGTCACAATCAAGGGCAAAGATGTTGAGGTCACTGCACTCACCACCCTAGATGACGCACCGATCGACGCCGCTCTTGCGTGGGAAGCTGAAAAATACACCACCGCTTTCACCTACCTGCTCGGCGATAAGCAGATGGCGAAGCTACGCGGCCTCGGCATGACCGTGCGTGACCTCATCGAGATCATCATGCCCGCATACAATGAGGCGACTGGGCTGGGGGAAGACTAGCGCTTTTTCGTCTCATTCGCTCCCGCGAGGATCTTGTGGAGTTGGATTTCGCTGACCGGGGTTGGGACTTCCGTGATTTTTACCGCCCCGGTGGTGGCGACTCCCGCATGACCTTGCGCCGTCTGCTGCTCCTGGTCGATGGGTTGGATCGGGACTCGTCGCGTTTTTGGGCGGATGTGAACGGGGTGGATAGGTTCACGAAGCTGGAGCTGATCACCATGACGGTCTATAACCTGTTCGCGGAGAAAACTCACCCACTACTCACAGCCCGTGAGGATGCGGAAAAGAAAGCGGAGTTTGAGGCGAGGAAGCAACAAATCATTGCTGCCGAGAGAGCAAGAAAGAAAGCACTCGGTGTAGAAGAATAGGGGATTTTGTCGTGTCTGCTGTTGGGTATGCATCGCTGCCGATTTCGGTTGATCTGCGTGGGATTCAGAAAAATATTCGGTCTCAGGTGCAAGGCCCGATGGAAGCCGCGTCAAAGAAGGCCGGTGATACGCTGGCGAAGGGCTTCGCGTCTGGTGTTGATGCTGCCGGGCGTGAAGTGAAACGCTTGGAGGCTTTGGAGAAAAAGGCCGCCGAGACGGTTATCTCGCAGCAGAAGAAAGTGGCTCAGGCTAAGGCTGAGGTTGAGGCCAGGGTTAAGAGCGTTGAGGCTGCTGAGAAGGCTCTTGAGGCTGCGCGTGCTGGTGGGGATGCGAAGGTTAAGGCTGCTGAGCAGGCGCTTATTAAGTTGCGTGAGTCTGGCACGGCGTCGGTTGCTGACCTTGAGCAGGCTGAGTTGAAGCTGGCTCAGGTGCGCGCGTCGGCGGATTCGTCTGTGCTGTCTAAAGAGGCGTCGCTGGAGAAGGCGAAGCAGGCGGCTACTAAGGCTGCCGAGAAGCAGGCGGATGCTGAGAAGAAGCTTGCGGAGAATCAGAAGTTCGCCACTGGGGTCAGTGGTGATTTGCTGGCTGCGACGAAGCGTCTGGATAAGGCGACGGATGAGGCTGGGCGTGGTGTTGGCCGGTTCGGTGGCGCGTTTTCTGCTTTGAAGGAGAAGGGCAGTAGTGCGCTTGAGTCTTTGAAAACCCAGATGAAGGGTTTGCCTGGTGTCGCGGTGGGTGCGGCGGCTGGGTTTGCGTCGTTCGCTGCGGTCAAGTCCACGATTATTGATGTTGGTCGTGAGTTTGAGGAGACGTATAACACTATTCGCTCCGGTACTGGTGCGTCTGGCGAGGCGTTTGAGGGGCTGAAGGATTCTCTGCGGAATGTGGCCGGGTCGGTGTCTGCTGAGGGCGGTCTTGCTGAGATTGGCACCACGTTGGCGGATCTTAATACGCGGCTTGGGGTGACCGGTGAGCCGTTGGAGGAGCTTGGTCGTCAGTTTCAGAATCTGAAGAATATTGGGTTTGAGGCTGACATTACGACTGCGTCTAAAGCGCTTAATGCTTTTGGTGTTGAGGCTAAGGACATGCCTGCTGCGATGGATGACCTTATGCGTGTCTCGCAGGCCACGGGTGTGTCTATGGATGATTTGGCTAAGGGCGCTGCTGTTGGTGGCCCGCAGCTGAAGCAGTTTGGGTTTGATCTTGGTGAGTCGGCGGCGCTGATCGGTAAGTTGGATAAGGCCGGTTTGGAGGCCGAGTCCACTATTGGGGCGATGTCGAAGGCGATGGTCACGTTCGCTAAGGATGGGCGTGATCCGCAGCAGGCGTTGTTTGAGACGACTCGTGAGATTGAGAACCTGCTTGCTGTTGGTGATGACCAGCGTGCCATTGAGCTGTCGGGGAAAATCTTCGGCACTAAGGGCGCGGGCAAGTTCATTGAGGCTGTGAAGACTGGCGCGCTGTCGGTTGATGATTTGCAGGGCAATATTGGTGTCACGACGGATACGATTAATGGGCTTGCTGCTGAGCTGGAGACCACGGGGCAGAAGTGGGGGCGGTTCAAGGACACTGCGAAGGTAGCTATTGAGCCTGTCGCGGTTGCTGTGCAGGATTTTTCTAAGCAGGCACTCGATGGGTTGATTGATGCTATTCCTCGTGTGTCGGAGTTTTTCACCGGCACTCTGATCCCGGCTTTGCAGTCAGTGGGGGACGCTTTTCAGAAAACCTCACAGTGGGCCGAGGACAACAAGGGCAAGCTGATCGCTGCTGGTACGGTGACCGCTGCTGTGCTCTCCCCACTGATTGTTGGGCTTGGTGTGAAGTGGACTCAGGCCGGGGTCAAGTCTTTGGCTGGTGCTGCGATGCACGGCAAGGCGTGGCTGATCGCCCGCCGTGACGCGGTGAAAGGCTCTCTGGCGTCGGTGAAAGCTACCGCTACGCTTGGCCTGTCGTGGATGAAGGCCGGGGCTAAAGCGCTTGCTGGTGCTGCGAAAATGGCAGCTGCGTGGGTGATTGGCTTGGGGCCTGTTGGTCTTGTTATCGCCGGTATCACTGCTGTTGGTGTGGCCCTGTGGGCGTTTTTCACCAAGACCGAGACCGGTAAGAAACTGTGGGCCGGATTCGTGGACGCGATGAAAGCCGGGTGGGAAGGCTTCACTGGCTTTTTCACAGGTGCTGTCGAGACGGTGAAGAACAAGCTCACGGAGTGGATGGATCGCTTCGAGCTGCTTAAAGTCCATGTGGAGACTAACCTTGCGCTGATCAAGGCGATTTTCACCGGTAATTGGGGTGAAATCCCGAAGATTATCGGTGACGCGTGGGAGCGCATCAAGGGTATTTTCGGTGAGGCGTTCGAGAACATCAAAACCCGGCTCGTTGAGTGGGGGCAGGGTGTCGTTGAGCGGTTCGAGGCCATGCGCGTGGGTGTTGGTGAGAAGGTCACCAACATGGTTGAGGCCACGAAGAAAAACTTTGCGGATATGAAGGACCGCGCCATTGGTATTGTGCAGGAGTTGCCTGGCAAGATTAAGGGTATTTTTGCTGATGCTGGCCGGTGGTTGGTTGATTCCGGTAAGCGGATCATCACAGGCTTGATTGACGGTATTAAGTCGATGGCTGGGCGTGTGGGTGATGCGATTCGTTGGGTGTTGCCTGACCCTGTGGAGCGGTTTGTTCCTGGTCTGAGTGTTGGTGGTGTGCTGCCTGGCTATGCGTCTGGTGGTGTGTTGCCTGATATTCCTGGTGTTCCTCGTTCGGTGCGTGACCCGATTATTGGGGTTAATTCTGGTGGTGTCCCTATCGCTAGGGTGGAGCCTGGTGAGTTCATTGTGAACCGTGAGGCCACCGCTAAGCACCTGCCGCTGTTGGCTGCTATTAACGGTGGCCGACTCAACGGAAAGCAGGGTGATCTTGGTTTGCCTCGCTACGCCGATGGTGGCCTGGTGACGGCTGATGAGCTGCTTCGGTTCTTTAAGGGTGAGCGGGTTAATGGCCAGCAGGCCTCCCGTTCACTTGAGGGGGCCACGTACGCATATGGTGGCTCTAACTGGGGTGACTGCTCGTCTACGCAGGGGCAGGGCGCACTGTTTGCGGTGGGGAAACCGGCGACGAATGGTCGTTATATGGCGACGATGGACGCTGAGCAGAAGCTGTCCGCGATCGGGTTCAAGCCTGGTCTAGGTAGTGGCCCTCGTTTTGCTGTTGGTTGGTTTAATGGTGGCCCGTGGGGTGGGCACACGTCCGGCACGATCGATTTCGGTAACGGAAAAACCATCAACGTTGAGATGGGCGGAGGCCGTGGTAATGGTCAGATCGGTGGTGGCGCAGCACCTGCTAGTCACTCCCAGTACACTGGCCACAAGCACCTGCCACTGGCTGGTGCGAGCGTGGTCAAGCCTGAGGCGATCAAGTCCACCAGTGTCGACGGTGTCACCTACCGCGACTCTAGTGGCGTGACCAGAACTGACCCACAGTTCGGTGCTGCCCAGTCCCTGTGGGAGGCCTCCAAGCGCTCCCTAGGCCTGTACGATAACGGCGGATGGCTACCTCACGGTGGTATCGCCGTGAACCTATCGGGCAAGCCTGAACGTGTGCTTGCAGCCCCTGAGCTGGCCGGTCTGAACAAGATCGGTGACGCTCTAGGTAAGCTGGTGAAGCCGTGGGAGCAGGTCGCAGCGACCACGCTTAAGGATTCCGCGATCAACCTCGGTGGCGGGTTCCTGGGACGCACTAAACTGGTGGCCGATGCTGAGAAGGGGCTTGCTGAGGTTCGTGCCCAGGTCGCAGCTGATCTGGAGGCCATCGGCAAGGCCGAGGCTGATTTGGCGAAGGCCCGCGAAGCGGGTGACCCGGAGCAGATCAAGCAGGCCGAGGCTGCGTTAGCGAAGGCCCGCGAGCATGGTGACACGGCTGCGAAGCGGATTGAAGCCGCCGAGCGTACTGTTGCTGCTGCCCGTATCCAGGCTGCTGGTGAGATTGCCCAGAAAGTCTTTGAGGGGCTTTCGCAAGCATTCCAGCAGGTGGCTGGTTTTTTGGGGCAGGTTGCCCAGTTCGCTGAGGCTGCCGAGAATACCCGCGAGGAAATCAGCAAGCTGCACCAACAGCAGGTGATGCTCCGGATTGAGGGCATCAAGGCGACTAATGATTTGCGGGTCGCTGAGTGGGATGTGGCGAAGGTTCGTCTTAAAGGTCTGCTTGCGGTTGCTAAGGCTGAGGATGAGCTGGCGAAGGCCCGTAAGGGGCACCTGGTGTTGTCCCGGTCTGGCGTGGACGGTTTGTCCCGTGCGGTGAACCGGTTCCGGATCACTGGTGCGCAGTCGATGGAGGCTTTGGGGGCGACGTTTGTCGCTAACGCTGCTGAGGTGGAGGCCGCTGAGTGGTCTTTGCAGGCTGTTCGGGCGCAGGCGAACCTGGATAACCTGGATGCTGAGTATGCTGCGAATGCTGCCCGGTTGAAGGTTGCTGAGGCGACGTTGGCGCAGGCCCAGGCTGCTGAGCTGCTTCAATTGCAGGTGTTGAAGCTGCAGGATCAGACCCAACGCCTGTATGGTATGACCTCGGGGCAGGCTCAGGGCGCGCAGGGGTTCGTTAACGGCATCGGCGGTATTTTTGGTGGCTTGGCGAAGATCATTGGCGGTTTGGCTGCTGGTGGTGCTGCGCTCGCTACCGGGAATATTCTCGGTGCCGTAACCGCTGGCGCCGGTGCGCTTGGTGGTATCCAGTCCCTCGTTGGTGGGATTGGTCAAGTCCGCGCTAATAAGGATGATTTCAAGCAGGCGTGGTCTAATGCGACCCCTGGCGCGAAGCTCGGTATGGGCCTGGGTGTCGCTGGCGGTGTCCTTGGTGGCGCTGTCGGTATTGGTGGCACGCTGGCGACCGGTAATGCTGAGTGGGCTAATGCTGGTGCGCAGCTGGGCGGTGCTTTCACCGGTGCCACTATGGGCTCGATGATGGATTACCAGAAGGCGTTTGCTGAGGCTGATGCGCGTCGAGCTGCTGAGCGTGAGCGCGAGGCACAGCTGCGTCATTCGATGGAGAATGCGCGTCTTGCTGCTGAGCGGGCCGCGCTGGATGCGAAGTACGCGATCAAGAAACAAGCGCTGGCTTCCGAGTTGGATGTGGCTGAGGTTAATAAGGCGTTGGCCGCGTCTGAGGAGGGTTCGCGTCAGCGTCAGGTGCTCGTTGAGGCTGCGCGGACTGCTGCTGAGCGTCGTGATTCGCTGGTGGCTGAGGCGAAGCGGGCTAATGATCTGCTTGGTGGGTCGAAGCAGACGGTGAATATCACTATTGATTCGTCTGATTCGTCGCAGGCTGCGACGTTGCAGCTTATTCGTGAGCTGCAGGATCGTGTGGATTCTGTGGAGTTCAATGTGACGGATAAGTCTAATTCTGCGCAGGATTATGTTGGTGCGCGCCGATAAGTGGCGTGTGGTTAGGAGGCTGATGTGTTGGAGAGTGGGCGGGCTTTGCCCCGCGTGTGGGAGGTTCGTCTGCTGTCCCCGACGGGTGATGTTTTTGAGTTGACCGATCCGGATTCGGATGTGTGGTTGGCTGATGGTGGTGTGCAGGGTTTGGTGAGCACGGTCCAGTCTCAGGCTTTTTCTGGGGTTGGTGTCATTGGTCAGGTGTTTTCCGGTCTGGTGGTGGAGCCGCTTGTGGGGTCGCTGTCTTTGCATGTGCGTGATGCTGTGGCGTTGGCGCGGTTGCGGGCTGGGTTGTCGGCGCGTGTGGAGTCGTCGTTGGTGGTGCATTCTCCTGGGTTTGGGATGTGGTCGTGTGGGGTTCGTTTGTCGGCTCCTATTGGTGCTCCTGCTCGTGATCCGTTGGATGATGGGTGGTTTGGGGTGTCGGTGGAGTTGGTTGGTGATGGTGGGGTGTGGTGGTCGCCTGTTGTGGAGGTCACCACACCCACTGTCACAGTGACGAATTTCGGCGATGTTCCAGTACACCCAAAAATCAGGTGGAAGGGGGCCGGTGGGGTAGTGAAACTCCCTTCCGGCGCGTCGTTCACCCTCCCACCCGCTAAACAGACTCGTGTGCTCGATTTGCACTCTACTGAGATGCTCGCGGTGCGTGACGAGAAGGGCACCCTTGACCGTGAGCTCTGGCTAAAGATACGAGGCCAGGTGTTACCGGAGGGGGTGCCGGTTGACGAGTCCCGCACCTTCACTATCCCTAAAGGCGCAGCCCTTGTGTGGCGCGTCGGAGTATTCGACCCTTGGAGGTAACTAGTGGCCGAGTTTGATTGGGCATCACACCGCAAGCACCGTGAGCAGGTGGCCCGCGACACAGGGGAGTGGATCGGCCTGCTGGACGAGAACGGCCAACCGATCTGTGACTGCCCCCCGGTGGAGAAAATTAACGCCCCGGCCACCCGCATGAACCCCGAGTCCTTCGAGGCCACATTCCTCGTCGCTAGCGGGGGTGTGGTGCACCAGATCATGGATGAGCTGGTGGCCGAGGGGTTGGGGGCTGTGGATGATGAGGGGCGATTGGTTCCTGCTAATGGCCCGGCTCGTTTTATCGCGGTGGAGCGCCCCGGCTTGCGTCGTCGTGTGTACCGGGTGACCCACGTGGTGGCCTCCGGTGGTGAGATGGCCCCGGATAAACTCACTGTTCATGCCACTGACATGCTCACAACGTTGATGTTTCTGCCGTGCTGGTCGATCCCCGGCCAGGTGGAGACACGGTTCACTCGCGCGGTGGGTGATTTCGGATCGCAGTTTTCCAAGCCCCGCTACTTGGCGAAGGTGAAGATGGCTGCGGTGGCGGACGGGTTCACGGTGGAGGGGCCTGCCGAGTCCACGATCCGCGACCTGATCAGGGACTCGCTAGCTGCGACGTTTAAAGCGTTTAGCGTGGTGGATCATCCGGTGCAGGTGTCCACCAGGTCGAGCGGTAAACCGTCCCCGCATGTGCTGATCCGGCCGACCGACCAGTCGATCTGGGATGAGGTGAATGCCCCGGCTGCGATGTGTGGGTGTGTGGTGGTGGCGTTCATGTGGCTGCCGGGTGACCGGATGCCGCAGGGGTTGAGACTTAGCCGGCCGACGATAGTTGTGGAGGTGGTGCAGCAATGACCGACATTGTTTTGCGGGCTGATGGTGGTCAGATGACCGTCGGTAGGAGGGTCGCTGGGTTCGTGTGGGGCCGGTGGGATGTGAACCTCCCCAACGAGGTCGAGCTGGAAAACGAGATTGATAAACGCATGGCCGAGGGGTTTCTGTACCGCCCCGAGGGCATGGGGGTGGGCCGGTTTGATCTGCTTGGTGTGCGGGCTGATTCCTCACAAACCATGGCAGTGAAAACCAACGGTGACCTTGATTATGAGCTTGGGTCGTCGAACACTGAGCAGGTGCTGGACGCTGCGGAAAAACGCGTCGACGGGGATGTGTTTTTTGAAAAAGACATCACCGCTGCTGGGCTTGGCCCTTATGTTCCTGGTGTGGATTTTCAGGAAGATGACCTGGTGGATGTGGTGATTTGGGGTAAGCGGATCACGGGGCCTGTGACTGCGATTAACGTGGTGCGTGAGCGTGGTAGCGCGGATTCGTGGCTGGTGCATTTTGGTGGCCAGCCGATTGCTGACGCTGAGAAACTGCGGTCGTCGAATGATCAGATTTGGGCTGTGATTGCGTCGGAGCGTCGGGAGGCTGCGGAGCGTATTCAGTCGGTGGAGGCGCATTCTCGTGAGACCCGTGCGGGGCTTACTGGGTCGCCTACGGGTGATTTGGAGGCGGCTGTTCGTGACCGGTCGACGCTGCTGGGTCGTCTGAAGGGCTGGTCTGATGATGCTATGCGGGCTGCGTTGTTGGCGCAGGAGAAGGTCGCGTCGTCGGCGAAGGAGTTGGCTGGGGATATTTCTCAGCTGGTGTCTAGTGCTGATTTTCGGGAGTATTCTCAGTCGCTGCAGGAGCGTTTGTGGGGTGCTCAGGGTGAGCTGAATAAGCTGAATGCGGATTTTCAGGAGCAGCAGGTGCAGATCAATGCGGCTCAGGAGCAGGTGAATGAGCAGAATCGGCGTATTACGTCGGTGCAGTCGGAGGCATTGTCCCGGATTCAGTCGCAGCAGCTGACACTGACCGGGGCGACGGAGACGCTGCAGCGGCGGGTACCGGCGGTTTTGGCCGTGTCTGGTGATTACGGCGGTAACGAATATTTAAGTTACGAGAAGTCGGGTAATGATTTGATGGTCACGGCTAAGCCTGGCTGGTCGGGTGTGTTTGTGGCGTCGATTCGGGTGTCGGCGCTGGCATCGTTTTCGGTGCACCTATCGGGCCAGGTGGGGCCTCAGCGTAGTTTTTCGTTTAGTGTCGGTGCGTTTGAGAGGTTTTCGGGCGGGTTTATTTTGATTTTGCCGTCTTAGGAAAAAAGGGGTTTGTTGTGCCTGAGTTGTTGGGTTCTTTGCGGACGGTGACGGATTCGCCGTCGTCGGTGCGTGAGGTGTGGTTGCGTGCGCCGGTGTCTCGCCCTGTGGGTGGGAGGCTTGTGTTGTCGGAGCCGGTGCGTGTGCCGGTGGGTGAGGGGGGTGATTTTCGTGTGTCGGTTGTGCCTGGCCCGGCGGTGTTGGTTTTGGTGGGGCATGATTTTTTGGCGCGTGAGTCGATCCCGCTTTTGGTGGCTGAGGACACGAAAACGGTGGCTGAGGCTGTGGGGTTGGCTGAGGATTTCACCCCGGATGATCGGGATAGGATCGCTGAGTTGGCTTCGGAGGCGTTGAAGGCTGTTGAGGAGGCTTCGGCTGCTGGTCGTGACGCTGTGAAGGCGCAGGGGCTGGCTGAGTCTGCGCGTGATGGTGCTGGTGTGGCGCAGAAAGCTGCTGAGTCGGCGCGGGATGAGGCCAAGGGTCACGCGGGTTCGGCGGGTGAGGCCCAGCGGGCTGCCGAGAAAGCACGTGATGAGGCTTCTGGTCGCGCTTCTGCTGCTCAGGAGGCCCAGAAGATGGCGGAGGCTGCTCGTGATGTGGCTTCTGGTCATGCTGATACCGCCACGCGGGCGGTGGCTGAGTTTAAGTCCTTGCCTGACACGGTGTGGTGGGATGGTGACCGGCTCACGGTCGGGGGTAAGCAGTCTGGGTCTTTGCGTGGGCCTCAGGGCGATCCTGGCAAGGACGGTAAGGTCACTTTTGAGGCGTTGTCGCCGGAGCAGAAAGCGCAGCTGAAGGGTGATAAGGGTGACCCAGGCCCGGCGGGTAAGCAGGGTGAGCCGGGTAAGGACGGTGTGCAGGGACCTCCCGGCCCGGCGGGTGAGCGGGGTAAGGAAGGAGCGCCTGGAAAGGATGGGCGCACCCCTGTGGTGTCTTTGCAGGGTGACCGGTTGACTGTGGATGGTGAGCCGGTGGGTGAGTCTTTGCGAGGGCCTCAGGGTGAGCCTGGCAAGGACGGTGCCCGTGGCCCTGCTGGCCCTCCCGGCCCTGCTGGAAAAGATGGGTCACTTGCTGAGATCAAGGGCATTTCGGATGTGCCGGGGCTTGAGACGGCGCTGGGTGAGAAGGCTGATAAGTCCCATTCGCATGAGCTGCGTGATTTTGTGGGTTTAGTGGAGGCTCTGATGGATAAGGCACCGAAGTCGGAGCTGCGGGAGTTGCAGTCTCAGGTGAATTCGGCCCCGAAGATTCAGGTGGTGTCGTCCCTGCCGTATTCCCCTGACCGGTCGACGATTTATGTGGTGACTGGCTGATGGCGGAGTTGAAGGTTGGGGGTGTGTCCCCGAGCAAGATTTTTTATGGTTCGACCCCGGTGACTGCGGTGTATTACGGTGCGACGAAGATTTGGCCTCCGGCTCCGAAGTATCCTGAGTGGTCGGAGTCTGGCTCTTATCGGGTGGGGGATATTGTGACCTACCAGGGCAAGAATTACGAGCTTATGAGACGAATTCCCGGTTTTGTCAGAGACTCTTCCCCTGGCGCGGTTAATGCGTATTTGTTTTGGCGGGAGGTCTCCCCCCCCGGTAGTACCAGCCCCAGCCCCGGAGCCGGGTGGGGGTGGTGAGCCGTGGGTGTCGGGTAAGACCTACCGTGTCGGCGACGTGGTGGCCCACAAGGGTCAGCGCTGGCGGTGCGAGCGTGAACATGTTGCGTCGCAGATCACGGAGCCGGGAGGGTTCCTGGTGTCTGAGTGGAAGCAGATATAAACAGATTAAAATAGGAGTATTTTTATGAGTGTTGAGACACTAAAACAGCAAGTGCAGGCCCTCACCCCGGCAGAATGGGGAGAGTTTTTCGGCTGGTGTGGAACCGTCGAGCACGCCAGGCGGCAAGCTCAACCACTCGTCGATCAAGCACAAGCGCAGGTGGTAGCAGAACTCCAGGACGCGGGTAAGCTCCCCAAGCCTGACGCTTTGACTGACCCCGAAAAGCTGCCGGAGGACACCTCGGACATTCCCGCGTGGGCCAACCCCCACACTGACCACAGTGCCATGTACCGGCAGGGTGATATTGTCACCCACAAAAAGCGCGTGTGGGTGTCGAATCACCCCGGCCTGAACCACTGGGAGCCAGGGGCTATGGGTGTGGACTCCCGTATCTGGGAGGACATCACCCCCAAGCCAGAACCGGAGCCGGACGACATGGGTGAGGATGAGCCATTCGAGGGGCCAGTCACCACACACTGGCAGGCAGGCCTAGAACTCAAGAAAGGCGACACCGTGACCTTCGAGGGCGCCACCTACCAGGTGTTGCAGGATCACACCAGTGCGGAGCATTGGCCACCAGACCAAGCCCACAGCCTCTACAAGGCCGAGTAAACCCTCACCAACTATGCCCTCACCGCACCATAGGTGGGGGTATTTTTCATGCCCAAAGGAGGGCAACGATTTGACAATCTTCGGTATTGACGTGTCCAGCTGGCAGGGCAACTTGGGCGCGAGTGCCTTGGCTGGTGAGGGCATCGCGTTTGGGGTGGTGAAAGCCACCCAAGGCACCACCTATGTGAACCCGTATATGGGCCAGCAAACCCAAGCGCTGCGTGACGCGGGGGCGCTCGTGGCGCAGTATCACTTCCTGGAGCTTGGCGACCCGGTGGCGCAGGCGGAGCACTATTTGCGCACCGCTGACCTGACCGTCCCGTGCGCGGTGGATGTGGAGAAAAACCCCAGCACGGGCACTATGCCCACCTGGGATGACGTGATCGCATTCCGTGACCACGTCGCCGGGCGTGTCCCCACGGTGGGCCTGTACATCAGCCCCAGCGATTACCGGGCGCTCGGTGCCCCCGACCTTACAGGGTGGGGGTGGGTGTGGGTCGCGAACTACCCCTACGCCCGCACCAACACCCCCAAGGCCCTGTACGAGATGGCACCGAAGTGGGGCTGGAAACCCCTCGGCGGGCGCACCCCTGACCTGTGGCAGTTCACTGACCGTGCGAGCGTGGCCGGCCAGAACATGGACGCCAACGCGTTTAGGGGCACGCGCGATCAGCTCGCCGCACTGTGGGGCACAAAACAGACCAGAAAGGAAACCCCAGCTGTGACAGAAAAAGTCCTTGACTACGACCGGCAATATGTCACCCAAGACACCTACTATTTTTGTGGCCCCGCGTCCTGCCAGACCATCATCGGTGAGGAAACCGGCCACTACCCGCCGGAGCACGACCTCGCCCGCGAATTGGGCACACACACGGGTGGCACTGACTGGATTGGGCAATTCCCCGCCGTCCTCAACAAACACATCCCAGGGGCCGGGTATGTGAGCGTGGAGATGCCCAGCGATCCACCAACGCACGAGCAGAAAGAACGGCTGTGGCGGGACGTGACCAGCTCTATTGACGCTGGTCTTGGTGTCGTCGCGAACATCGTCGCCCCACCATCCAACTACCCGAAAGCTGTGGCACCGTCGACTGAGTCCCCGGCCTACGCCGGTGGCACCGTCTACCACTACCTCGTCATCGCAGGCTACGCAGAAGACGCAGCGGGCCGCCGGTTCTGGGTCGCAGACAGCGGGTTCCGCCCCTACGGCTACTGGTGCTCTTTTGAGCAAATGGCCACCCTCATCCCACCCAAAGGCTACTGCTACGCCACCAGGCAAAATGAAGGAGACAATGACATGACCCCAGAACAAGGTGCTGCCCTCCATGACGCGAAAATCGCAGCACAAACCGCACACGACCGCCTCGACACCCTCGAGCGCAAAATTGATCTAATCCTGGATCAATTGGTCGGCCCAGAACGCAAAGCGGACGGCATGCCCGCGTTCACCGGCTGGAAACCAAACGGCGCGTTCCCCGGCACCCGAGGCCTACCCCTCGTCGACTACCTCACCCGAACCCTGGAAGGAAAAAAGTAATGCTAGAGAATTTGAAGCAGCCCTGGATCATTAGGCGCGCCATCTACGGCCTCGTCTCATTCATCCTTGCAGTCCTAGCCGTCGCCGGGATCATGGACGAAGCCACCATAGAAAGCGTCACCCAGCAGGCGGATAAGATCATCCCCGCCATTGTGATGCTCCTGGCGTACACGAAGACCACCCCGGCAGCAGACAAGCCAGCGCCCGTATCTGAGGCGCCGACGGGGGGCCTCGCAGACCACTACCGCGCCCCATGAGCTGGGCCGCACTCACCCACCTCCACAGGTGGGTGCCTAGGATCACCGCCCTGGTGTGGGCGGGGTTCACCACCAGCACCGCATGGGCCTACCACGGCAAGATTCCAGCACAGCTGCACGACATCGAAGCCCTTACCCCCATGCCCCTATGGGGGCTTTGGGCCACCGCCAGTGTGCTACTCATCCTCGGCGGGATAGCCCCCACCCGCCCGTACACCCGCCAGCACGACATCGCCCGCTACATGCGATCCGCCGGAATCGCCCTCGCAGCAGGCCTTCTCATGCTCTGGTCGCTCACATATTTCGACGGGGACGGGCGGTATTGGGTATCCGGCAAAAACTACCTCATGCTATCAATACTCGGCCTATTGAACGCATGGACAATCGGGAAAGACGAGGTGACCTAACATGGACTCGGCGATCATCGCAGCCATCATCGCCGGGGCCGTCACCCTCGCCGGAGGTATCCTCACCCGGCTAGGCAAAAAAGACGAAGTCGCAGCCACCCGCACATCCTCCCTCGTCGCCGCCATGGAAGCCCGGCTGCAGGGCTACGAAAAAAGGTTGGACCACGCGGAGCAGCGCATCGACTCACTCAAGGCAGAGCTGTGGCGGTTCCAAACCCACACCAACGCCCTCCGCCACGCGTTGTCCAGCGCCCTCGTCTGGATCGCCGACGCCGTCGAATGGATCAACTCCGACCACACGACCACACCCCCAACCCCACCAGACTCCGCCGCATGGACAGCCCTCGTGAAAGGCGCCTCAACCGATCTGGACAACTAACACCCCCTAGCCATGACAGGCTAGGGGGCCATTTTTTGTGCCTAACCCACCAATCGGCAAGATCATTCCGATTCTGGCTCACCCGTGCGCCACACCTGCACACTCGGCCGATCGTCAACCTCCGCACCCCGCGCCCCCGCCGTATGCGGCTGAATAAAAACAGGCTTCCTAAGCTTCCGACCCTTGCCCCAAGCCTGCTGCCTCCAATGCCCCGCACCGCCACAACAGCATCATCTAGCGCATCATCCCGCGCATCAATCGCGGCCTGAAACCCCTCAGCAAGCTCCACATACCCGGTGTGGGCCTTCTCCACAATGAACGGCAAATCGTGTGGCGTCCAGGGCATTAGTCCACCCACCTCGCAGTGACCGTAGGGGCCTGAATCATCGCATGACCCACCACCACCCGCCACCAAGACGCAGGCAGAACCCGCCCCGACCGGGTGACATGCCACCCGTGATGCCACACATCCACCGGCCCCGGCGCGTCCATGATCCTGTCCACCCACTCCACCGACTCGGTGATCACAGCATCCAGCTCGATCATCGCCCATGTGGGTGCCTCGTGCGCCTCCCACCGCTGCACCGTCCGAAGATTAATCCACAGGTAATTGGCGAAGTCTTTTGCTGATAGTCCAAGGGCTTCCCGCCTGACCCGCAGCAGGACACCTGGGTGTGTGCCGCCATCGTCCGGGGTGAGTCTGTCCCCTGTGCGTGGTGTGGGGGTGGTGGTGTGTGGGGGTGGGGTAAAGCTCATGATAAATCTCCTAGAGATGGGTGTGCCCCGCCGTAGTGCGGGGCTGGTGTGGTGGCTAGTTGTCTTCGTCGGCCTCTGCAAGCTCGGCTTCGGCTTCCTCCGTGAGGTCTGCCAAGAATGCTTGCCACTGTGCCCGCCCGAAAGCAGCGTCCAGGGCCGGCCAATCCTGCGTGGTGGTGGAATCAGCCCAAGGGCCGGTTGAGGTGTCACCCAAGGCGATGGAGGCCTTCCTGGCGTTGAGGCTGTATCCGGCGATGATCTGGCGGCCGTCCTCCAGGTCAGCGACGATGAGGCCCATCATGCTGCCGGACTGGTCGAAACCGTGTGGGGCTGGGGTGAAGGTGATGGTGTTGAGGTCAATCTTGGTGGACATTGTGGGTTTTCCTTTTCTGGTGGTTGTTAGAAGTTGCTTGGCAGCCAGGTGAACTTTGCGCCGTCGATCGCTTCGGAAACTGCCGCGTCGTATGGGGCGGTGTCTTCGCTGGATTCGACCAGGATGGTGTCGAATTCTTCGCCGTTGCGGTAGATGGTGATTTCGTCGTGTGTGGTTGGTTCGGTGGCGTTTGGTGCCATGAGGTTGATGTCGGTGGAGGTGATCTCTGCGGTGAAGTTGGTGGTCATTTTCGGCCTCCTTGCCGGTTGGGGATCGAATTTTTCCGATCCGGTTGCTGTCTTTCTGACACTTCTTATATTAGGCGATGTCGTAAGGGTGCGCAAGCGCGGGGGTGAAGTGTGGGGGTAGCGGTGGCTTATGGTGAGCGGGTGACAGTGTGTGCCAGAGGCGACTACAAATCGACTACATTGGCCGCTGACACCGACTGACACACGCGTATTTCCGCAGGTCGCGAACACACCCAAAAACCCACCAATAACCCACATAATGCCTGGTAGAACCACAAAACCGCCCACCCAAGTCGTCGGTTCGAGTCCGACTGGGGGCACCAGTTATGCCATGAGGGGGCGCCCGAACATTGGTGGTGGGCGAAAGCCTGGGTGAGCTGGGGGAATATCGCGACGAAGCAGTAAGCCAGGTTGGGGGAGAGCCAGGTAGATGTCCTGGGAAGTGGGGGACAGCTTAGTCATTGCAGCTCTGACGAACGGGACGCGCCCACTAGCGATAATGGCAAGAATCTCGGGGAGATACTGAAGCGCGCGGTAGGCGGACAAGTAACCGATGCATTGACCGCGGAACCTGACGCTGACCGCGTGTGAATCCTCCGGATGGTCAGGTTCTGGGATCAGAGCTACCCAGAACTGATCGGACTGGATCAGGCTCACGGTTTCAGCGCAAAACTCGTCACCGACGATGATTACTTCAAAGCGGTCTGACTGATTGACCTGATAGATATGCATGGTGTCCTCGAAAACGGAAAAGCTGTCTTAACTTCAGCGTACCCAGTGGCTAAATTTCCCGTGGCGATGGGAACTTTTCATGCAAGGTGTGCGTTGAACATTTCGAGTGCTCCAACAACACGGGGCAACGAAGCTAGAAAAGATGTGAAAGGGCTGGGAGAGTGCGTAGCAGTAATCCAGTTTTTAGTTCCCTGACCAAGACCAAGAACTCAGCTGGCCGTGGGTACGCTCAGGCTGGGTATGATCAGGCTGGCTTTGGCCAGCCCGGCTATGGTGCACCGTACGGTGGATACGGCGCCCCAGCTACTGCTGAACGAGCAATGACGGTTGACGATGTGGTCTCCAAGACCGGCATTGTCCTCGGCATCATTATGGGCCTTGGCGCATTGGTGTATGCCGCTAGCTTGCTGGTCAACCCAGCTATCGGCGGTTTGGCATTGATCGTCGGCGCGATCGGTGGTCTGATCACCGTTCTCATCGCCACCTTTGGCAAGAAGTATGGTTCCGCGCCGGTCACGATCGTTTATGCGGTGTTTGAGGGCCTGTTCGTCGGTGGTGTCTCCTTTGCTTTCGCGGGATTTAATAGTGGCATCATCGGCCAGGCTGTGATCGCCACCATTGGTGTGTTCGTCGGTATGCTCTGGGTCTACAAGGCCGGCGTTATCCGGGTGACCCCGAAGTTCACCCGTTTCATCACTGCCGCGATCGTCGGCGTGCTGTTCCTTGCCGTGGGCAACCTGATCAGCGCTCTCGTGTTCGGCTTCAACCCGCTGCGTGGTGACGGCCCCATGGCCATCGGATTTTCCATCGTCTGCATCATCCTGGCATCCCTGAGCTTCCTCCAGGACTTCGACTCCGCCGACCAGCTCGTCCGCGCTGGTGCACCAGCGAAGATGGCGTGGGGCGTGGCCCTCGGCCTGGCAGTTACCCTGGTGTGGCTGTACACCGAAATCCTCCGCCTGCTCAGCATCCTGCGCGACTAGCACCCTGCAGCTTCACGACGCCCTTCCCCATCGGGAGGGCGTCTTTTGGGTTCGCGATAGCGATGAGGTTCGTGAAACAAAAACCTACGCCTTTCGTTGCTGATGACCAGCAGGTTTAGTGCGGGAAAGCGAAGGGATTTCTCGGGCCGAACAAATCGCTATCAATTAGGGCAATACTGGCTGCCCTGCCACCGTCAGATCGGTGAAGACGCCTTCGATGGGGGAGGATAGCTCCACGGAGACGTTTGGGGTCGTGGTGAAGGCGTCGATAAGCGTGCCTGTCCCAACTGCGCGGCTTTCAGACCAATACTCCCAGGAAATGTCTTCTAACCGGGGGATACTGGTTACACAATCTAAGGACAGGGAAGAGGGCTGCTTAGTGGGGATGCCGAAACAGTCGATGTAACCGGGGATGACGTTCCGGGAAATCGCGCCACTTGGCGTATTGACCTTAATTGCGGAATCCTGCTGCAAAGCAGGTGTACAAGCAGAAAGCGCCACCGCGGAACAAACCGCGATGGCACTGAGAAAACGCTTCACCCTAGCTGTCGGCCTTAACTTCGCGGAGTCGGGCAGCCTTTTCGGAATTGTAAGGCTCAGCGGAGACCAGCGTGACGGAAATGGTAGCGCCGTTCGGAGCCTGGTACTCGCGGGTCTCGCCCTCATGGGCCCCCAGAATGGTGGCGCCGAGCGGAGACTGCTCGGAGTAGGTCTCCAAGTCAGGGTTCTCAGAGGCAGCGGCGCGAGTACCGATCAGGAAGGTTTCCTTTTCGTTCTGGTCGCCGTTGTAGTAAACGTGCACAACCGAACCGACGTGGGCGACGCCTTCTTCGATGCCTGCGCGCTCGGTGGTGGAATTTGCCAGGATCTCGGAGATCTGCTTAATGCGGGCTTCTTCCTGGTCCTGCATTTCGCGGGCTGCGTCGTAGCCAGCGTTTTCCTTAAGGTCGCCTTCCTCACGACGCTCGTTAATTTCAGCGGCAACCACTGGGCGGTGAGCGATCAGTGCATTGAGCTCTTCCTCAAGCTTCGCCTTCGTCTCCGGAGTGATGTACTGCTTGTTTTCAGCCATAGTGAGATAGCCCTTTCCAGTGGCTTTACAGATATTAGTGCCCGAATTCTAGCACAGCGGACTATTGCGCCAGGTGAGCAGGTAGCTTATCGGAGCAGCCGTACACTTTGGCGGCCACTGGGATGTCGCGAGATGGAATATCCACCTGCATACGCTGCGTTTTTTCGCCGCCAGGGCTGATAATGAACTCGCGACGACCGACCTCGGCCTTGTCGTAATTCATCGAGGTAACAATGCAGTAGGAAGGCACAGACACGTCATCACGGGAGACATCCACGTTGACGCGTAGGGTTTTGTCATCCACTTGCTCGAAGCCAGCGGTGGTCGCGGACACTGTCACCGCGTTGATCTTCTGGAAATACTGGAACACCACCACGCCAAGGGCAATAACGAACAGGACTGCGCCGATGGCGATGATAGGGCCGACAACCCCACGCTTTTCAGTTTCTTTAGGGCCGTAGGACGCGGTAGGAGTAGCAGATGAAGTCACATCACTAGACTACCCGGGCAGCTGCACCCTTTTCGAATCTAGGGGACTACGATTAAACGAGGACAAGACCACAAACCAACTGAGGAAGATCAAACATGAGTGGACTGAGGCTGCTGGCAATTCACGCTCACCCCGATGACGAGGCAAGCAAAGGCGCTGCCACGATGGCGCGCTATGTAGCTGAGGGGCACGACGTCATGGTGCTCACTTGCACCGGCGGGGAGCGGGGCAGCATCTTGAATCCTGCGATGGAAAAACCAGGAGTCCTGGAAAACCTGTCAGTGGTGCGGAAAGAAGAGATGGCCGCCGCCATGCGAGCTTTAGGCACCCAGCACCGCTGGCTCGGTTATGTTGATTCTGGTCTGCCTGAAGGAGACCCGTTGCCACCGCTGCCGGAAGGTAGCTTCGCGCTGGCGAATACGGATCAGGTCACTAAAGACGTGGTGAGCGTCATTCGGGAGTTCAAACCTCACGTCATCATTACTTACGATGAAAACGGCGGATATCCTCACCCCGATCACCTGAAGGTACACGAGGTGTCGATGGCTGCGTGGGAGAAAGCGGGCGATCCCTCGTTCCATCCAGAGGTGGGGGAGCCGTGGGAGCCGCTGAAGCTTTACTACACCCACGGTTTCATCCGTCAGCGCATGCTAATGTTCCATGATTTGCTGATATTAGAGGGCAAGCCGAGTCCCTACGGCAAGTTTTTGGAAAGGCTGAAAGCCCACCAGGGAGATATAATGCTGCGCGTGACGACGCAGGTCCGTTGCGAGGAGTACTTCGAGCAACGGGATCAGGCACTGCTCGCCCACGCCACCCAGATTGATCCTGCCGGCACATTTTTTGGCACTCCGATCGAGGTGCAGCGTAAGCTGTGGCCGACGGAAGAATTTGAATTGGCGCAGACGCGAGTCAAAACCTCAATTCCAGAAGATGACCTGTTCGCAGGCATTGTTTAAGGAGTAATCACTGTGGACCTTCTCATTATGGCGCAGCAGCAGACCACCCCGATTGGGCCGGAGTTCGGCAAAGCGTCCCCTATTGGCCTGCTCATCATCGTGTTGCTGCTGGTAGCGGTCATTTACCTGGGTTGGGCATTCGCGCGACGGCAACGACGCCTGGTGCGCCGACAGGCCTTCGCGGAGGCTCGGGGCCTGGATGTCTTTGACGAAAGGAAGATTGACGAGGCTATGGCAGCGGAAGGTCTCTTGGGCAACGATAAGAAGCATCTCCTCTAACCCCCAAATTTGGGATACTCCTCCCAAAGTGTGGTACGGTGCTAACCATGTTCATGTGGCGATTTTATTTTGACAAGGCTTGCGGAGGTTTCCCGCACGACCTGTGATGTCGTGATCGCTATGTGAACCCAAGGAAATCACCGTAAGCCTGAAGCAGTCCCGCTTTTTATGACGAAAAGCGCCGGGGCTGCTTTTTTGTTACCTAAGTTAGTTACGAAAGGCCCACCCATGAGTGCACCAGTATCTTTGACCAACGCGGCATCGACCAGCAACAGGCGTGTTGTTGCGTTCCATGACCTGCCCACGCCCGCGCAGCTGCTTGACTTATTGCCGCTGGCTCCGGAAATAGCGACGAAAGTGGAGCACGATAGGCAGGAAATCGCTGACATTTTCTCCGGGGAGGACGATCGACTGGTCGTCGTCGTCGGCCCGTGCTCTGTGCATGACCCGAAGGCCGCGCTCGATTACGCCTGCCGCTTGGCACCGCTCGCTGAGCGCCTTAACGACGACCTGAAGGTTGTGATGCGGGTGTACTTCGAAAAGCCCCGCACCACCGTCGGCTGGAAGGGCCTCATCAATGACCCACACCTCGATGGCTCTTTCGATATTGCCCATGGCTTGGAAGTTGCCCGCAACGTCCTGCTGGAGGTGCTGGCCACTGGGCTGCCCGTCGGTTGCGAATTCCTCGAGCCCAATAGCCCGCAGTACTACGCTGACGCTGTCGCCTGGGGCGCGATCGGCGCACGCACCACCGAATCCCAGGTGCACCGCCAGTTGGCTTCGGGCCTGTCCATGCCGATCGGGTTCAAAAACGGCACGGACGGCAGCGTGCAAGTAGCCGTCGATGCAGTCGAGGCAGCATCCCACCCGCACTTCTTCTTCGGCACCTCCGATGATGGCCAGCCTGCCGTCGTCGAAACTGCGGGCAACGAAAACTGCCACATTATTCTCCGCGGTGGCAGCAGCGGGCCAAACTACAGCGCCGAGCACATTGCCGACGCCCTGACCCGCAATCAGGGGGCACGGCTCATGATCGATGCCTCCCACGCCAACTCCAACAAGGACGATGCCCGCCAGCTCGAGGTCATCCAAGAAATTGCAGCGCAGATCGCGTCTGGCAACGACGCCATCTCCGGCATCATGATTGAATCGTTCCTCGTGGCCGGTGCACAGAAGCTAGATCCGGAAAAGCTGCGCCGTAATGGTGGCGAAGGTCTGGTCTACGGGCAGTCCGTGACTGACAAATGTATCGGTATTGATGACACGATCGATGTATTGGCCGTGTTGGCCGCTGCGGTTCGTGCCCGACGCACAGGGCAATAGCTACACTAGGACGTGTGAAGATACTGCCAAGTTTGCTGTACCCGATGTACGAGTACCACCTACGTCGGGAGCTGCGCGGGCGTAAACAACCCCGCCACGTGGCCATTATGTGCGACGGTAACCGTCGCTGGGCTCGTGAAGCGGGGTTCACCGATGTCAGTCACGGGCATCGCGTCGGTGCTAAGAAAATTGGCGAAATGGTGGGGTGGTGCCGGGACACCGAGGTCGAACTGGTGACGGTGTACCTGTTATCAACCGAAAACCTGGGGCGCGAAAGCAGCGAACTGCAATTGCTGTTTGACATCATCAGCGATGTGGTCGAAGAGCTTGCCACCCCCGAACTCGATTGCCGAGTTCGGCTCGTGGGGCACCTTGACTTGCTGCCAGAGCAGGTAGCGCAGCGCCTTCGAGCAGCCGCCGAAGGAACAGAGAACAACAGTGGTGTGGCAGTTAATGTGGCAGTCGGGTACGGCGGGCGCCAAGAGATTGTCGACGCGGTCCAAGAATTCATTCGGGAACAGATCGCCCAGGGCGTAGCGCCGGAAGACATTGCCGAGCAAGTGTGCGTCGATTCCATCTCCCAGCACCTGTACACCTCGGGGCAACCAGACCCAGATCTTGTGATCCGTACCTCGGGCGAGCAGCGCCTATCCGGATTCCTCCTGTGGCAGGCCGCCTACTCCGAAATCTGGTTTACGGACACCTACTGGCCGGCTTTTAGGCGCATCGACTTTCTGCGCGCGCTGCGCGACTACTCCTCCAGAACCCGCCGATTCGGCAAATGACAGGAAAAGAAAGGCCATCATGTCCCTGATTGTCGCCTACAATTCCCACTACGGTTCCACGCAGCAGTACGCCGAGGAATTCGCCCGGCGGCATGGCGTCGTGGCGGAACCACTATCGGATGTGACCCCAGGGGAGATCATGGTGGTGTTCTCGCCAAACTACGCCGGGACCTGCGAGGGCGTGAAATGGTTGCAGCACCAGGACCTTTCGGGAGCTAAGGTTGCTCTCGCTGTGGTGGGCATGACTCTCACCGAAGAAGTACGCACCAAAGACCCAATGGCGGACGCCCTGGGGGAGAAAGCCACGCAAGTAACGCGGTTCTACCTGCCCGGCCGCCTGGCGTACTCATCACTCACCCGTGTGCACAAAGCAGCAATGTGGGGATTACACAAAATGCTCCAAGCAAAGAAACACCGCTCCCCAAACGAGGAAGCGATGCTGCAGGACTACAATACCGACGTTGACCGAGTGGACTTCAGCGAACTCGATGCCATCGACCAGTGGCTTGAAGGCTAAATTTTCCGCATCCGCACCCGTTCCACCTCGTGGTGGGCGTCCTTGAAGAGCTGCAACGAGGCGCGAACCCGAGTCGGCAGAATATTCTCCACCAAGTTCGGCAAGTTCACAGATTGCCAAATCTCCCTGGCTTCGGCGCTCGCGATGTCGTCGTCAAGCTGCGCGTAGTGCGAGAAGTGCGCGCCGGGCTTGCTAAACGACGTCTTCCGCAGCGCCAAGAACCTATCGATATACCACTGCTCAATATGCTCGGTGCGGGCATGGACATACACGCTAAAATCAAACAAATCCGACACCATCAGGGTGGGTCCAGTCTGCAACACGTTGAGGCCCTCGAGGATCAGAATGTCGGGTTTGTCTACCACGATGTACTCGTCAGGGACACGGTCGTACAAGGTGTGCGAATACACCGGCGCCTTGACCTCGCGCTTTCCTGACTTGACGTCGGTGACAAAGCGCATCAACGCGCGCTGGTCGTAGCTTTCTGGGAACCCTTTGCGGTTCATGATGCG
Source organism: Corynebacterium sp. NPDC104732 (assembly GCF_055583565.1). Lineage (NCBI taxonomy): Bacteria > Bacillati > Actinomycetota > Actinomycetes > Mycobacteriales > Corynebacteriaceae > Corynebacterium > Corynebacterium sp. NPDC104732. Next base: position 69,850 of record NZ_JBVJNS010000002.1, on the reverse strand, counting down.
GCGGCGGTTCAGCTCATCACTGGGGAACAAAAACCCATCCGTGGTGACCAGATCGACCGTCGGGCTGGATTCCCAACGCTGGAGGAGCACCTGCAGCAGGCGCGCGGTCGTCGACTTTCCCACTGCCACCGAACCAGCAATGCCAATAATGAACGGAACGTTTTCCGCAGGAGACTTAAGGAAGGTTTCGGTGGCCGCCATCAACCCCTTACGGGCTTTAACCTGCAAATAGATAAGGCGCGACAGGGGAAGATATACCTCTTCCACTTCCTTCAGATCGACGCTTTCACCCAAACCGCGCAGCTTCACTACTTCCTCCGCGGTGAGGACCTGGGGCATATTGTTTCTCAAGTTGCGCCACTCTGTGCGATCGAACTCAAGATATGGGCTGTTATCCATCGTGCCCTGCGACCTAACCATGTGTTCCATTGTGCACCCAGCGCCCGCAAGCTGTGAAATCTGACACGCTCAATGTAGGGTGGCGAGCTAAGTCATTTTCGGCCTTACACATTGTGACGTAAACTTGTGCCATCCGATGAACGACCCCGTGTGAAAGGTTATCCGGCGTAGCTATGACCGAAGTTTCAGACAATGTAATGACCCAGCCACTCGATCAGCTCGACCCAGAGGTAGCGGCAGCCATCGCCGCTGAACTCGGCCGTCAGCGTGGCACCCTGGAAATGATTGCCTCCGAGAACTTCGTGCCACGAGCAGTACTGCAGGCACAAGGCTCCGTGCTCACCAACAAGTACGCAGAAGGCTACCCAGGTCGCCGCTACTACGGTGGCTGCGAGCACGTTGACGTTATCGAAGACCTCGCACGTGACCGCGCGAAGGAAGTGTTCGGCGCAGAGTTCGTCAACGTCCAACCACACGCAGGCGCCCAGGCGAACGCCGCGGTGCTCATGTCGCTGGCTAACCCAGGCGACAAGATCATGGGTCTTTCCCTGGCACACGGTGGACACCTCACCCATGGAATGAAGCTCAACTTCTCCGGCAAGCTTTACGAAGTTGCAGCCTACGGCGTTGAAGACGACACCATGCGGATCGATATGGACCGCGTCCGTGAGACGGCGCTTGCAGAGAAACCACAGGTCATCATCGCCGGCTGGTCCGCATACCCACGCCACCTGGACTTTGCTGCCTTCCGCTCCATCGCTGACGAAGTTGGTGCGAAATTGTGGGTAGATATGGCCCACTTCGCTGGCCTCGTTGCTGCTGGTCTCCACCCATCTCCAGTGCCACACTCGCACGTCGTTTCTACCACTGTGCACAAGACGCTGGGTGGTCCACGCTCCGGCATGATCCTGGCCAAGGAGGAGTTCGCTAAGAAAATCAACTCGTCCGTATTCCCAGGCCAGCAAGGCGGTCCTTTGATGCACGCGATTGCAGCGAAGGCGACCGCGATGAAGATCGCCGGTTCTGAAATGTTTAAGGAACGTCAGCAGCGCACCCTGGAGGGAGCTGCGATCCTCGCGGAGCGTCTGATGGCCGAGGACTGTAAGGCTGCAGGCGTGTCCGTTCTGACCGGTGGCACCGACGTGCACCTGGTACTCGCTGATCTGCGTAACTCTCAGATGGACGGGCAACAAGCAGAGGACCTCCTGCATGAGGTCGGCATCACCGTCAACCGCAATGCCGTGCCAAACGACCCACGCCCACCGATGGTCACTTCTGGCCTGCGTATTGGCACCCCAGCACTGGCAACCCGTGGCTTTGACACGGCTGCTTTCACTGAGGTGGCAGACATCATCGGTACGGCGCTGGCTGCCGGCCAGTCTGCGGATGTCGCTGCGCTGCGCGCCCGGGTAGACAAGCTTGCGGCAGATTACCCACTGTACGAAGGCCTTGAAGAGTGGAAGCTCGCCTAGCCGGTTAACTGACTTCGCAGGTCTTTGACAAAATAGAAGCTCCCCGTTAGTTAGACTGTTCAACTGGCGGGGAGCTCTTTCATTGGGGCTGTTGTTGAAGGGGGTGGAAAACCCGGGAAGCATTTCCCGGATCTCGGGCGAAAAACAGCAAAATAGCACAAATGCAGCACGAAAAAGTGCCCATACCCGGGAAACGCTTCCCGGGAATGTCGCAATGGGAACTTCTGGGTGGTGCGTTCCCTACTCCGCGGAGCGCTGCTCGGCCAGCGAGGTGCGCGCTGCCCGGAGCCATTCTGGCTGGTCGGCGAGTAGGGCCTTGATCTCAGCAGTGGTAAGTGGCTTATCCATGCCATTCTTTTTCAGCGCGGTAATGGTGATTCCGAGCTTGCGGGCGACTTCTGGGCGTGGATGAGGGCCGTTGCGGCGCAATTCGGCAAGCCATTCCGGGGGATTGCTTTGTAACTCGACATATTCTTCGTGAGTCAGCGCGTTGTTTTGGAACTCATCAGGGGTGGCCGGGAGGAAAATTCCAAGTTTCTTGGCAGCTGTTGCGGGTTTCATCGCACGGGAGGACGGGGCACGGTTCATCTCATTCACATGAGTCACGGTAGCATTTAGCGCATGATTAACGCACAGCCACTGGCTATTGCCTTTGTCAAGGGCACTGCGCCAGGTAAGTGGTTTGACCGCTTCAACGAGCGCACCGATTACCCTGACTTAATCACGATCGAGTCAGATGACGCTTTTGCTGCGCTTATCGACGGCCGTGCCACCCTCGCCCTCATCCGCCTCCCGGAACCCCGGCTCACCGATGACTTTCATAAAGTGGACCTTTATGAGGAAACCCCGGGAATTACTGTGCCGAAAGACAGCGAGCTCACGCTGCTGGAGCGGATTTCGCGGGCTGACATCTCGGATGAAATTGTCAACTATGAGCCAGGGGATCAGGTTGATATTCAGGCTGTACGCGATGCGGTGCAGGTGGTGGCTGCCAATGTGGGAGTGGTCATTGCGCCACGTCCGCTGCTGCGCAGTATAAGTTCAAAACAGACGGAACATCGTGAGTTTAGTGATGGCACCCCGACCCAGGTTTCGCTGGTGTGGCGCAAGGCCGATGACTGCGACATGGTTCAGGACTTCGTGGGGATCACGAAAGGGCGAAAGGCGACGTCGTCACGGCAAAGCCAGCAGGCTGGCAAACCGAAACGGAAACCGATGGCGAAAAAGCGACCTGTGAGACGGCGTCGATAAGCAAGTGGCGGTTGATGCGAACGTTTACCGAGGATTCATCTCACAACCATGTAAGTTACACCTTGGCTCGTTAGCCTGAGGGGGACTGGTCAGGAGGGAAACTGGCCGGCCACCGCCTTCCGGTCGCTGGTACCGGCATCACACCGGCAGGGGTGCCATCATCGCATGTCACAGCCCGCTCGGGTACCCGGCGGGAGGTGAAGGGAGCCCTCACAGTTATGCGGAACAACGTTGCCGTATCCGCCATCGATCCAGCCCTCGATGGACACCAGCCCACACCCACCCGGACGTACGTGATTGATACGTCTGTTTTGCTGTCCGACCCGTGGGCATTAAGAAAATTTGCCGAACACCACATCGTCCTGCCACTGGTTGTAGTCAGCGAATTGGAAGGCAAACGGTTCCACCCGGAACTTGGGTGGTTTGCGCGGGAAGCACTGCGTTACCTCGAGGACCTGCGCCAGACGTATGGTCGCCTGGATAAACCAGTGCCGGTTAACACTGATGGCGGTACCGTCCAGATCGAGCTGAATCATTCTGATATGACAGTGCTCCCCGTCGCTTTTCAGGACTCCATTAGCGATCACCGCATTCTGGCCTGCGCTCTGAACTTTCAACGGGAAGGCCGGGAGACCGTCCTAGTCACGAAAGATATTCCGTTACGGGTGAAGGCCGGGTCAGTGGGACTGCCGGCGGACGAATACCACGCGCAAGACGTGGTGCTGACCGGGTACACCGGTATGGAACAGCTCGAGATTGATTCCACCAGCATCGATGAGTTGTATCGCGATGGAGAAGTGGACCTGTCAGGTGAACTCACTCGTCGGGGAGTGGCTATCGAAGATCTCCCAGTGCACTGCGGGCTCACGCTCACGTCGCCATCCCAGTCAGCTCTGGCACGCGTGCGGGCCGACGGCGTGGTTTCCTTGGTGCGGGGGGATCGCAATGCCTTTGGAGTGCAAGGACGATCTGCTGAGCAACGCATCGCGCTAGAGCTCCTGTTGGATCCAGAAGTCGGTATTGTTTCCATCGGCGGGCGCGCCGGGACTGGCAAATCAGCCCTGGCCCTGTGTGCAGGCCTGGAGGCAGTATTGGAACGTGGTGAACACAAACGGATCGTAGTGTTCCGTCCGCTTTACGCCGTGGGCGGGCAAGACCTAGGTTATTTGCCAGGCTCGGAATCTGAAAAGATGAATCCCTGGGCGCAAGCGGTATATGACACCTTGGAGGGCTTGGTCAGTGACAATGTCATGGAGGAAGTCATGGCACGCGAGCTCATCGAGGTGTTGCCTCTCACGCACATTCGTGGTCGTTCGTTGCACGACTCCTTTGTGATCGTGGACGAAGCGCAGTCCCTGGAACGCAACGTGTTGCTTACTGTGTTGTCGCGCTTGGGGAAGAATTCCCGGGTTGTCCTTACCCATGATGTTGCGCAGCGTGACAATCTCAGGGTAGGGCGTCACGATGGCGTGCAGGCGGTCATTGAAAAGCTAAAGGGAAATGACCTGTTTGCGCATGTTACTCTGCAACGCTCCGAGCGTTCCCGAATAGCAGAGTTGGTAACCAGTCTGCTGGAAACTCAATAGCTGGGATTTGAAGCTCAGGGGTTGTCGGGGTGGGTCAGGGTTTTCCCTGACCCTGGATTAGGCCCCTGCTCTAACGGTACTTGCAGCCATTAATTGAAGTTTTGTACGTTTGAAGCGAAAACCTCACAAGATCCCACAGGAAGCTACACAAAGCATGAAAATTCAGAAACGCACGGCTGCAATTACTGCAGCATCACTCCTCGGTATTGCAGCAATTGGTGGTGGCTCCTACGCGTTTCTGAGTCCTAAGGAACGCACGCCTGTCATCATGGCATCCGACGTGCGTGAGATCCAAGAACAAGATGTCGTGGAGAAAGTGCATGCTGAAGGTGGATTGGAGGCAACTCGCACCACCTCCATTACTTCCACGCTCACTGGCCCCGTGAAAGACCTACAGGTCAAGCTAGGCGATCGGGTGGCGGATGACCAACTTCTAGCAGTGATGGACACTACTGCTATCGAGCGACAGCTTGAGGCAGAGCGAGCAAATCGCGCTTCGCAGGACACCGCGAACAACAACCAACTTCTGACGGCACAGCAGCAGTACCAGCAGCTGCACGAAAAATATGACCACGGACTGAATCCGGAGATGAATGCAGCTGCTGCCGCTGAAAGGCAAGCTGCGTCCGCACTGGAAACTGCGCAACGGGCATTTGAAAACAAAAAGAAAGACACCAAAGCGGGCACGGATCCGACCGTCACCGAACAACAAAAGGCGTTGACAGCTGCTCGCGATGAGCAACGAGATGCGGCCCTTAACTTGCTGCGTGTCAATGCCGGCACCATCTTCAACGTCATCACCACGGAAGCCGGTAGCCCGGACATGATGGCTGATTCAGTACAAACCCAGGATCGCTTGAACCGTGCTGACCGTGACTTGGCTGTGAAGGAAAAGGAGTACCAGCAAACCCTGGTAGCAATCGACCGTGAACTTGCTACGCTCGCAGCTCAGGTCCGTGACGCTAGCGCTGCACACCGTGAAGCAGTGGTAGGTGTGGAAAGCGCTCGGTTGGCAGCACTGCACCAGATTGATGCGCAGCGTGCAGCCGTGGAACAAGCGCAGGCTGCCGTCAACAGCGGAAGCCTGGCATCGGAAGTGACGCAGCGTCATCTGACCATCGATGTGGCCAAGGCGGAAGTGCATAGCCCTCATGGCGGGATTATCACTGAGCTGAACGCAAAGGTTGGTGCCCCTTCCGAAGGGGTCCTTATGACCGTTGCTGATGACTCCGCGCTCAAAATCACCACGCTGGTGAAGGAATCGGAAATCGGAAAGGTTAAGCCCGGCGACGAGGTCACGTTCACCACGGCGGTGACGAAAGACAAAAAGTTCACCGGCAACGTGATCAATGTTGCCTCTGCGGCAAAGACCAATCCGGATGGCGCCTCCAAGAAGGTGGAATTCCCGGTTGAGATCGCCGTGAAGGGTAACACGGAAGGACTGCGCATCGGGTCCACCTCCAAGTTGGAGATTGTGGTTAATAAGCAAAAGGGAGCGCTGTCTGTGCCTCGCGAGGCAGTGCTGAAAGACGGAGACAATCACGCGGTTATCGCGTTGATCGAGGACAATGGCAAGTACATCGTCAAGAAGATTCCAGTGCAGGTGAAAGCGCAAACTGACTTTGATGCTGCTATCGCCTCCCCTGAGCTGAGCCCGGGCACCAAGATCGCTTCGGACCCTAGCAAGTACATCGAGGACGTCGACAAGCGCGTGCGAGTGGAGCACTAACATGACAGCTCTTATCGAGCTCGCTGGAATTACACGAACCTTTAACCAAGGCCAGCCGAGCGAATTGACCGTGCTCAAAGGGATAGATATGACGATTGATCGAGGTGAGTTTGTCTCGGTCATCGGTGCCTCAGGTTCCGGCAAGTCAACCCTGATGAATATCATGGGGCTCCTTGACCGCCCCACGCAGGGAACGTACCTGCTCGACGGCGTGGACGTCCTCGATAGCTCAGACGATGAACTTGCTTCCTACCGCAGTACCCGAATCGGATTCGTGTTTCAGAACTTCAATCTGATTGCTCGCATCGACGCCATCCGCAATGTAGAGATGCCGATGATGTACGCCGGAGTTCCCGCGAAGGAACGCAAAGAGCGGGCCATCGAACTGTTGAACCTGGTGGGGATGGGGGAGCGCTTGCACCACCAGCCCAACGAACTATCAGGCGGCCAGAAGCAGCGCGTGGCTATTGCACGCGCCCTGGCCAACAAACCAGACCTCATCCTTGCCGACGAGCCCACCGGCGCCCTGGACACCGAGACTGGACGAATGGTCATGGACTTGTTCCACCGACTCAACAATGAACAAGGCGCCACAATCGCGTTGATTACCCACAACCCGGAGCTCGCGGCTGAAACAACTCGCGTTGTCACCATGCGAGACGGACTCATCACGGAAGGAGGCTTGTGATGCGACTGAGAGAAGCGCTTGAGCTCGCACTGGGCAGTATGAAGACCGGAAAAATGAGGTCGATGCTGACCCTGCTCGGTATCATCATCGGCATTATGTCCGTGATTACCATTCTGACGCTTGGACATGCCCTAAAAACCCAAACTCTCGGCAGTCTCGATTCGCTGGGCCTCAATAACCTGCAGGTTCAAGTACAAAACCGCAAAGCGGCTGAAGACTCGCAAAGTGACTATTTCTTCGGCGGTGCAGAAGTAAAGGATGCAGATGCACTCATCACTGCTTCGCAGGTGTCGGGGGTCAAAGAACGCTTCGGGGACAAAATTACCGGAGTGAGCTACAGTGGCTACGCCGGTGGGCTCGGGGATGTGGAAACCTCCATGGACACCTTGGCTCCGCCTACTGTGAAAGCTGCCGTGAGCCCTGTGAATGAGGACTACCTGCGACTTTCTGGCATCCAGATCACCTCGGGGCGAGGGCTCACTGAGCAAGACGTGACCGAGGGGCGACACGTTGCGATCATTTCCCCGAAGCTGCTCTCTGACCTTTTTAAAGATGACGTTGACCGAGCACTTGGATCTGAAGTTCGGTTCCGGAACGACGCCGGAACCGCGTCCTTCATTGTGATCGGTGTCTCCGGAGAACAAAAGGGTGGCCTTTTGGTGGGTAGTTCAAAGCAGGCGACGGTGTACGTACCTTACCCGATCCAACAGCTTTTCCCTCGGGACGATGGCGTGCCGTCAGTTGAGAACGCCTACTCCGAAGTAAGTTTCCGGGTTGCGCAAGGCGTGGACAAGGAAGCCGTGAGGGACGAGCTGCAGACCTACTTTGATCGTGCTTACCAAGGCAACAATCAATACATGGCTAAGGTTGTCGACAACAAAAAGGACATGGAATCGATCAACCAAGTTCTCAACAGCATCAGCCTTGCGGTTGCGGCGATTGGCGGAATTTCCCTCCTAGTCGGCGGTATTGGCGTCATGAACGTCATGCTCATCACCGTGACCGAGCGAACCCGTGAAATCGGTGTTCGCAAGGCGCTCGGGGCACGTCGCCGTGATATCAAGGTCCAATTCATCATTGAGGCGATGATTGTCTGCCTCATCGGTGGCCTCATCGGCGTCGTTCTTGGTGCGGTATTCGGCATGATCGGCGCCACCATGCTCGGTCAGTTCGTGTTCCCGCCACCAGCAGCCGTGATCATTTCCTTGCTATTCTGCATGGGAATCGGCTTGTTCTTCGGGTACTACCCAGCGGCCAAAGCCGCCAAGATGAACCCCATCGAAGCCCTGCGGTACGAATAGCCTTACACCGTTTCCCTCAGTTTCTCCTCGCGCACGAACACCACGATCAGTGCTGCCACCACAGCCAGTGGCATGAGGAGGAAGAATACCGGGGTCAGGGCATCGTTGTAGGCAACCTGGATGGCGACCTTCAGGGCGTCGGGAAGCTGCGTCACGGCGGCGGGGGTGAGGCGCTGGTTCTCGGTGCCCGTCGCAAACGCCTCGGCGAATGGAGCGCCGGTCGGCCCCATGCTCTGCAAAGCAGTAGGGATAGCCGTGTGCAGGGAATCGCTGAGCTTACCGGTGAAGATACCGCCGACGAGTGCAGCCCCAAGGGAACCACCGATCTGCCGGAAGAAGTTCGTCGCACCTGTTGCCGTACCGACCTGGGAAATCGGGAAGGAATTCTGCACGATCAGCACCAGGATCTGCATAGCGCAGCCAAGCCCCACACCGAAAACGAAGAAATAACCGCCCACGGTGACCAGGGGCGAGTCTGCGTGCAACGTGGAAAGCAGATACAGGCCGAGCGCCACAATCAGCAACCCGATGATGGGGTAATTCTTGTACTTCCCCGTGCGGGAGACCCAGTTGCCCACCGCGATGGAGGTGCCCGTGAGGCCAACCATCATCGGAATCATCATCAGACCAGCATTGGTTGGGGTGAGTTCATGCACCATTTGCAGGTAAGTCGGTAGGTAGCCAAGCGCCCCGAACATGAACACACCAATGCCCAGACCCGAGAGGGTGGTGAGGACGAAGTTGCGGTTCCGGAACAGCTGAATCGGCACGATCGGCTCGGCTACCTTCAGCTCGACGAGAACAAACAAGGCGCCAAAAACGACGGTTCCCGCGATCAGTCCCAGGATGAGCGGTGATCCCCACTCGTACTCGTTTCCGCCCCAGGTGACAAACAAAATGAGGCAAGTGGTGGCGATCATCATCACCAGCGAGCCGAGGAAATCAAACCGGCCCGAGGGGTGGCGTTTAGGCAACCGAAGGTAGAAAATCGCTCCGAGCAGTGCGAACAGGCCCAGTGGGATGTTGAGCCAGAGGCCCCAGCGCCACCCCGGCCCATCAGTGAACCAACCTCCGAGGACGGGGCCGAGCACGGAGGAAAGCCCAAAAACGCTGCCCATAACGCCCATATACTTACCGCGATCACGCGCACTGACGATCTCTGCGGTGATGGCCTGGGACAGGATCATGAGGCCACCACCAGCGACACCCTGGAGGGCGCGGGCCAAGATAAGAACGCTCATCGAGGTAGCGAGGCCACCAATGAGGGAGCCGACCATGAACAACACCACAACAAAGAGGTAGAGCCCTTTTCGTCCGATTTGGTCGCCTAACTTACCGAAAATCGGCAGCGCAATCGTCTGCCCCAGCAAAAACGCCGTGATCACCCAAGACATATGGTTGACGCCGCCGAGGTCACCAATGATGGTGGGCAGTGCGGTGGCGAAAATCATCTGGCCGAGGGAACTCATGAGCATGGCTGTCATGAGAGCGCCCATGATGAACTTGATGCGGGGTGCTTCAGTCATGGTGTGCTCCTTTCGAGCGTGCTAGTTGGCGAAAATTGTCCAGCGCGGCATGGCACTGGCGGTGGAGGTCGACGAGCTGAGCGGATGGTTCAGCCATCCATTCTTTGGTCCCAATGTGGAGGGCGGCGTGGACGATGCCGACGATGGTGCGGGCCTCTGCAACAGGCGTGAGATGCGGGAGGCGGCGGGCGTCGTCGTAGCGCTCGAGATAGCTGGCTGCGGTCCGCACGAGGCTGTCATGGATCAGGCCGAAGGCGGCCAACCTGTTGACTGACAGTTCGGGAGTGGTACGCAATATTGCTTTACGACGCCGTAGTAGCTCACCCGGCGACACGGAATTTGTTACCTGCGTGGTGAACATTCGATAGCTGACATCAAGCAGCGCGCGGGTGAGGTCCTCATGGCGTTGTGAGATAAACTCTTCCGACTCGGCATCGGTGAGTGGGACGGGGTAGCTGCCGAGCACAGCGGCTTCTTTGGAGTCGACATAGTTGAAGAAGGTGCGACGAGAGATGTTCGCCGCTGCGCAGATATCTTCGATGGTGACGTCGTGGTATCCGCGTGCGGATACCAGGGAAGTTGCGTGCTCTTCGATTGCGGCGAGGGTTGCTCGGCGCTTTTGTTCTCGAAGATTAGTTGTCATAGCTACAAATCTAGACGCTTAGTTGCACTGAGTAAAGATTTGCATTCGGTGAACTTAACGTGTGTGTCTCGATCTAGTGACCCGGGCCACGCTATGTGGCACGTTGAAACCGAACGGACTCGCCCGGAGCGATTTGACCGGAGTAATCAGAAGAACGTCGGGTCAACACCCCAATCACTGGGTAACCCCCGGTTACTGGATGGTCAGGCCCAAAAATAACGGGCATTCCATTCGGAGGAACCTGGATGGAGCCACGTACCATGCCCTCGCTGGACAATTCTCTGGAGACGGCGCGGGTCAATGGCGTGCTGCCTTCCAACCGGATACCAATCCGATTGGACTGCGGGCTCACCTGGTAGGTCTGGCTGAAAAAATCGGTGATCGAATCTTCGGTGAACCAATCAGCGCGTGGCCCCAGGATCACGGATAAGGTGTGTACTTCTTCCAACGGCCACAGGGTGGGGAGCTGGCGCAGCGTCGGCCACCACGCCGGTTCCGCGATGAGTGAATCTGCCAACAGAACGTCGCCTGCCTTCACCGGTGCAGGACCGAGTCCGGACATGATATCCGTGGCGCGGGAACCAAGGACGGATTCGGCAGCAAAGCCTCCGCGAATGGCAAGATAGCCGCGCATGCCCGACTCCGCAGTGCCGATGTCGAGCCGTTCCCCGGCCTCTAGATCAATGATGGTGTTGGAGTAGCTCTGCCGAACCCGGCCGTCCACGCCAGAAATAACAATGGGGCAGCGCACCCCGCAAACAATAAATTGAGTGGCCTGCAGCGCTTCCAACACAAGGCCACCGACTAAACACTCAAGCACCGTGGCTCGTGGGTCGTTGCCCATAGCGTGGTTGGCGCGGGCGGCACTCATTCGATCAAAACTGCCCGAAGGGCATACTCCTGTGCCCGCAAGTCCATGCCTGCCCGCATCTTGAAACACTGTATGGGCGCCCGGATTAATCACTTTGAACACGGGGTGACCTCCACGAATTTGACCGTATCGCCAGGGCAAATTGCTGCAGGCCTGTCCTTCCTGTGGGGATCCCACATAACGTTGTCCGTCGTGCCAATCAACTGCCAGCCACCAGGGGACGCTTGGGGATAAACACCGGAAAACTCACCGGCCAGTCCCACTGCGCCAGCAGGGATCGACGCACGAGGCGACTCAAGACGTGGCACCGTAGGCCAGACAGCATCGGGTACGAGGTACATGAAACCAGGGGAAAAGCCGCCGAATGCGGCTGTCCAATGCGTCTCTGTGTGGCGGCGCACCAGCTCTTCCGGGGACCAGCCCAAAGTCTCAGCTAGCGAATGCAGGTCTGCGCCGTCGTAACGCATTGGCACGGTCACGTCTTGGCTACTGCGAGCTGTTGCTGCGGGGGCTGCTGTGATGTCGCATTCCAGCAGCATGCGCTTCATGTCCGTCGGGAGCAGCCGTGAGGTATCGAGCATGATCAGCAGTGTCTGCGAGGCTGGGACCAAGTCCATAACCCCAGGCGTGCGCCACGATGCCACGATGTCGTGCAAGCGTAGGACAGTGCGCAACAGGCTGAGCCCGGTAGCCTCGGCGTCGTCTTCGGTGACATCGACGATCAGGGCCTGATCGCCACACGGTTTAATCAGCATGGCCAACCTCAATGCCTTCGGCAGCCAGCGCCGCCCGGATTTCCTGGATCAGGAGCAGCGCCGTGGGATTATCCCCATGGACGCACAGAGATTCTGCCGCCACGAGGATCCTCGAGCCATCGATGGCGGTGATGGGTTCCCCCAGAGCCAGGTTGACGGCCTGGTTCGCGGCAGCTTGGGCGTCGTGAAGGACGGCGCCGGGCGTCGAGCGCGGGACCAACGTTCCGTCCGCAGTGTAAGCTCGGTCCGCAAACGCCTCTGCGATGACCCCAAGCCCAGCCTCCTGCGCCCAGCGGAGGACACTGGACCCAGCCAGCCCCATCAGCTTCAGCGAGGGATCTGCGTCCTTAATGCCCTGAATAACTGCGCTGGCCTGCACGCTGTCATGAGCGATGCGGTTATATAACGCGCCATGAGGTTTCACATACGTCACCGCAGTACCTTGCGCCCGCGCGATCGCTTGGAGCGCTCCGATTTGGTACGTCGTCTCTGCGGCGAGCAGCCCAGGATCGTACTCCATCTCGCGTCGGCCGAACCCCGCGAGGTCACGGTAACCCACATGCGCCCCCACACGCACGCCCTTATCGACGGCCATTGCCACCGTTTGCGCCATCACCAACGGATCCCCGGCGTGGAAGCCGGTAGCAACATTGGCGCTCGATACCAGGTCAAGAACTTGAGCATCACCGCCAATGGTGTAAGCACCGAAACTTTCTCCCAGATCGCTATTGAGATCAAACACTGTTAACGCTCCTCAATCCGCTAAAACAACAGGGCAAAGGCCTTGTCGGCAGACACCCAAGCCAAATACCACGCGATAGCCAATCCGGCGAGCCCCACCACGATGAGCCACGTGGGGTAGCGGTACCCGTGGAGTAGATCCTGCTTGCGAAACAACGCCACAAACAACACCACGCTGAAGCCGACAGGGAGGACCAACCCGTTGAAAGCGCCCGCGAAGACCATGAGGGTGGCCGGGGCGGTGCCCAGAATGACAAAAGCTGTGCAGCTGAGCAAGATGAACACGATGGTGATGATGTTTTGTGTGCGGCGACTGTCGGCCCCACCTTTAACGAGGAACGTGGCAGATGTGTAGCTTGCGCCGATAATGGACGATAGTGCCGCAGCCCAAAGCACGACACCGAAGAACCGCAGCCCGAGTTCCCCGGCAGCGATCTCAAATGCCTGACCGGCAGGGTTGTTCTTCGTATCCAGCACCGCGCCACCAGCAACTACCCCTAACACCGCGAGGAACAGCAGCACGCGCATCACGCCGGTAAGCAAGATGCCGGTGATAGACGACTTGGCCACATCATGCACATGTTCCACCCCAGAATTGCCGGAATCCAGCATGCGGTGCGCTCCTGCGAAAGTGATGTACCCTCCCACCGTGCCACCAACCAGGGTCGTGATGGTGAGCATGCTGACCTCTTCCGGAAGCACCGAGTTCTTCAGAGCTTGGCCCACCGGGGGATGGGAAACAATCGCGACGTATAGCGTCAGTGTCATCATGACGAGCCCGAGGAGGACCAACAGTTTGTCCAGCCCCGCGCCGAGCCGTTTGACCAGGAAGATCGTGATGGCCAAGACCGCGGTGATGGTGCCGCCGGTCTTTGGGTTAGCCCCAAATATGGCGTTGGTGCCCAGACCAGCGCCAGCAATATTGCCGATATTAAAGACCAAGCCACCAATGGCGATGCACGCAGCGAGCACCCACCCCAAACCGGGCACTACCCGGTTACCTAGCTCTTGGGCGCGCAAACCACTGACGCCGATAACGCGCCACACATTCATCTGCACCGCAACGTCGATAATGATCGACACCAGGATGGCAAAGGCGAAAGCCGCCCCGTGCTGAGCGGTAAAAACCGCGGTCTGGGTGAGGAAACCCGGGCCGATGGCACTCGTGGCCATGAGGAAGATGGCGCCCAGGATGGCGCTTCGGGTGGTGGCACTCGCGGCCGATTGTGCTAAAGATGGGCTCATCACTACCGATCCCCTTCCTCTTGTTGAACAAATTGGCGTCATTATAGCTCGAGTGTGGCGTAGGGCACAATAGGAAACGGGGGGCGAACAATTTAATGCAACTCGTGTGACGAACGTCGCAAAATTGTTTAACATAGAGCCATGACAGCGACCCCGATCCAGCTGGCGCAGCGTATCACCGACAAGATTCTCTCTGGCGAGTTCTCTCCGGGTGGAAAAATCCTGGAGATCCCACTCGCCACCGAGCTTGGCGTGTCGCGCAACACACTTCGGGAAGCGTTCCGCCTCCTTGCGCGCGACGGCCTCATCGAACAAATCCCGCACCGGGGCGTATTCGTCAGGTCTCTTAGTGCCCGCGATATCGTTGAGCTCTTCGCCTATCGACGCTTCATCGAACTCGGTGCCTTGCAGTATTTCGGTCTCGATGTGTCCCGCACTGAAGCGGCACTTCGTGGCATGAACCAAGCCATCACTGCGGCGGAACAAGCAGCTCGCGCCGGGCACTGGGCGCAGGTTGGCACCCATAACAACAGCTTTCACCACCACCTGGTCTCGCTCGCGGGCATTCCTCGGCTTAATGACAACCTCACCTTGGTCATGGCGCATGCCCGCCTAGCATTCTTGGCAGCTGCCAGCGTTGAAGAAATGCACCGTCCCTTCATCGAGCGTAATCGGGAGATCCTTTCTGCCCTCGTGAAAGGAAACGTGGACAAGGCAACCACGGTGCTGACGCGCTACCTCAAAGAATCAGAGGCGAAGATCCTGGCTGAAATGACCTTTGGGGTCACAGCAGACCACAAAAAATAACAATGCCGGATACGCACTGAGCGCATCCGACATTAGTTGTGTGGGACTTAGAAGTTATCGCGGTCCGTGTTTGCCATTGCGAGGACGTCCAGACGCTTGTCCAGTTCTTCCTCGGTCAGCTTCTCGCCGTCAACGAAACCGAGATCGATCACGGTCTGGCGGATGGTCTTGCCTTCCTTGAGCGCAGTCTTGGCGACCTTCGCAGCAGCCTCGTAGCCGATCGCAGAGTTCAGCGGGGTAACGATGGATGGGGAAGACTCAGCCAGGGTGCGCATGCGCTCCACATTTGGCTCGATGCCGTCGACGAGGCGCTCTGCGAACACACGAGAGGTGTTAGCCAGCAGGCGTGCAGACTCGAGGACGTTACGTGCCATCAGCGGAATGAAAACGTTCAGCTCGAACGCGCCCTGGGAACCACCGAAGACCACAGCGGCGTCGTTACCAACAACCTGAGCTGCGACCTGGGTTGCGGTCTCACAGAGAACTGGGTTGACCTTACCCGGCATGATGGAGGAACCAGGCTGCAGGTCTGGGAGGTGAATCTCGCCCAGGCCGGTCAGCGGGCCGGAACCCATCCAGCGGATGTCGTTAGCGATCTTGTTCAGGGATACCGCGATGGTACGCATCGCGCCGGAGAACTCGACGAGCGCATCGCGGTTAGCCTGTGCCTCGAAGTGGTTCTTGGCCTCACGCAGCTCTTGCACACCCGTGAGCTTCTTCAGCTCTTCGGTGACCAGCGCACCGAAGTCAGCAGGGGTGTTCAGGCCGGTGCCCACTGCGGTGCCACCAATTGGCAGCTCGCCCAGACGCGGGAGGGTGGCCTCAACGCGCTCGATGCCAGCCTCGATCTGACGTGCGTAACCAGCGAACTCCTGGCCCAAGGTCACAGGAACGGCATCCATCAGGTGGGTGCGGCCGGACTTAACGACGTCCTTCCATTCCTTCGCCTTGTTCAGCAGGGAAGCGTGCAGCACCTTCAGGCCTGGGATCAGGTCATTGACGGCAGCTTCGGTGGCAGCCACGTGGGTGGCGGTAGGGAAGGTGTCGTTGGAAGACTGGCCCATGTTGACGTGGTCGTTCGGGTGGATCTCCACGCCGTTTGCCTTCGCGATCGAAGCGATGACCTCGTTGGTGTTCATGTTGGAGGAGGTGCCGGAACCGGTCTGGAAGACATCGATCGGGAACTCAGCGTTGTGCTTACCCTCTGCGATTTCCTTACCAGCGGCGATGATGGCATCCGCGAACTCATCAGACAGCAGGCCCTTGTCCTTGTTTACCTGCGCGCAAGCGGCCTTCAGCAGACCCATAGCGCGGATCTGCTGTGCCTCCAGGCCACGGCCGGAGATTGGGAAGTTCTCCACTGCGCGCTGGGTCTGGGCGCGCCACAGAGCGTTGACAGGGACCTTGACCTCGCCCATGGTGTCGTGTTCGATGCGGAATTCCTGCTCAGTCATATATTTCACCTTTTGTCGATGGATATAACACATGGATATAACATCTGGCCGGACACGTGCGTATCCAAGCCACTTCCTCTAGTATGACTCAAAACCTCAGCCGGTGTGGACGAGTGGGGTATTAATTTGCAATTATGACCGGGGTCTCAGTTTTTGGAGTGGAAATGGCCTCGGCTAACAGGGGTAACGGGTGGCAACAAACCTGATGCGCCGATGAAGCGTCGCAGTATTGGGGAGCCCTATGGGACTGCGGAACAATCTGGGGTTAAGGGGCAAATTGTGTTACGTAACCCTGCAAAACCCGGGAAGCGTTCCCCGGGTTTCGGTGATTTTTAAGGCTGCACACCTGCTGTTTCACTGTTTTTGGCCCGAGATCCGGGGAATGCTTCCCGGGTTTTAGTAAGAAACTTCAGGGGCCGTGGCCAAAGACCCAGGAGTGAAGTAACAACACAAAATGCACGCCGGCCAGACACACATTTTGTCCCTTAACCCCAGATAGTCAAAGAAACTAAAAACCCGTCACCGAAGTGACGGGTTTAAGCAAGAGCTCGGCTTAGCGGGTGTAATCCACCACAGAGTATTCCTGCAGCTTCTGGAGTTGGTGGACGGACTCGATGAAGCGGATCGTGCCGGACTTGGAACGCATGACCAAAGAACGGGTGGTTGCGCCGTTAGCGCGGTAGGACACGCCACGCAGCATGTCGCCGTTGGTCACACCGGTAGCGACGAAGTAGCAGTTGTCGGAAGAGACAAGGTCATTGGTGAACAGGACTCGATTAAGGTCATGTCCAGCAGCGATAGCCTTATCTCGCTCTGCGTCGTCCTTCGGTGCCAGCATGCCTTGGATCTCGCCACCCATGCACTTCATGGCGCAGGCGGTGATAATGCCCTCTGGGGTGCCGCCGGTGCCCATCATGATGTCCACAGAGTTAGAGTTCTGGGCGGCGGCGACGGCACCAGCCACATCACCGTCAGAAATCAGGCGGACTTTCGCGCCAGCTTCGCGGATTTCCTTGATGAGGTCGACGTGACGGGGACGGTCGAGAACCACCACGGTGACATCGGACTTTGCAATGCCCTTTGCCTTGGCCACAACCTCAATGTTGTGCAGCGCAGGAGCGGTGATGTCAATCTTGCCGGCGGCCTCCGGGCCAACGGCAATCTTCTTCATGTAAAAGACTGCCGATGGGTCGTACATCGTGCCACGCTCAGCAGCGGCCAACACGGAGATAGCGTTCGGGCGACCTTCTGCCATCAGCGTGGTGCCGTCCACAGGGTCAACAGCGATGTCCACCTCAGCGCCGAAGCCGGTACCGACTTCTTCGCCATTGAACAACATTGGGGCCTCGTCCTTTTCGCCCTCACCAATGACGACGACACCCTTCATATTCACCGAGTTAATCAGCTGGCGCATAGCGTCGACAGCCGCGCCATCGCCCTCGTTTTTCATACCGCGACCGACCCAGCGGCCAGAGGCCAATGCTGCAGCCTCCGTGACACGGACGAGCTCCATGGCTAGGTTACGATCTGGGATTTCCGGGTTATTCATACTGACAAGGCCTCCACGTGGCTTATTTGGATGTAGATGCAGTCTTTTGCTAAACACCAGTGCTGCTAGATGTCATAACAAACGGCTATGTGTCTATTCTTCCAAAGTTTTCGGCGTCTGTGTTTGGTTTCCACCACCTTATGAGGGGAGTCGTGCATCACGTTAGGTGGGTGGACACGGTTCACCATCGTGGTTGTCGATCTGCCATACTGTTTTCCGTGGCTGATCAGAAACCTCGTATTTTTCAAGATTCTCGCGACATCGTGGTGTCGTTGCTGGTGGTTGTCGGATTGATGGTGCCGATGGTGGCCTTCACCGGGATGTGTAGCTTCGACCGTGGGACGCCGGAAAACGGCCCGGTTCAGAAGGTGGATGCCACGCAGATTTTCAGTATGGAAGCACGCGCGATGAATTTTCCGTTGCGCCTGCCGGAGACTCCGGAGGGGTGGACTACGAACTCCGCACGTCGCACCACGGTGAACAAGCAACCGGCGACCGTGGTCGGTTGGGTTACCCAGGAGGGGGCTTATCTGCAGCTCATGCAGACTGACCAGCCGCTGGACAAGGCGGTGCAGGACGTGGACGAGCACGGACGTACGGAGCAGCAGGCGCAGCTTATCGACGGCCAGGAGTTCCGAATCTATACCTCCCAGGAAAAGAACGTGCGTGACGTTTGGGCTGCTGACCTAGGCGATGTCCGGCTCATTTTTTCGGGAACAGCAGGCCCCGCTGAATTCGAGACTATCGCCCGGAATACCCTGCAAGCAGAGCCACTGCCTGGCAAAGGCAGCAACTAGTTTTCTACGTTCCCAAGCGCCGCTTCAACGCGTCGTGATGCGCCCGCGAGATGTTCCTCGCAGCGCTTGGCTAGCGCCTCGCCACGTTCCCAGTACTTGAGAGACTCATCTAGCCCCATCTGTCCGAGTTCAAGAATCTTGACCGTCTCAATGAGTTCATCACGAGCAGCTTCATAGCTCAGCGATTCCACGGGCGGAAAAGCGTTGTTACCTGCGGCACCAGAGCCAATAACGTCAGTATTCATGCGAGTTTTCTCCTAATTTGATTTCTGTGCAGACATTGCAGCGGCGACGATGGCACCATCACCGACCCGGATCCGGAGTTGGCTGCCCGGGGGAGACTGCTCCACCGTGGTGACGACCTCGGCTGGGGACCCATCACGCGGCACCACCTGCACTACGGCATAGCCTCGTGCCAAGGTAGCCGCTGGGCCGAGCGTGCTGATCTGGGCACGCAGCGCGGCAGTTTCGTTTTTGGCGGACTTGAGCGCCGTGGTGATTTCTCGTCGCAGATACTTCACAGCCCGCGCGATTTCTTCTGCTCGCACTTCAATAAGGGAGTGCGGGTTGGCCAGCACCGGGCGGCTGCGAATATTCGCTAAACCTCGCGACTCTCGCTCTACCCAGCCACGGAGCGCGGCGCGACTTCGAGACCTCAGCTCGGCAACGAGTTGGCGCTCAGCGGCCACGTCAGGAACCACTTTCTTCGCAGCATCCGTTGGGGTGGCCGCGCGCAGATCTGCCACGTTATCGAGCACCGGGTTATCCGGCTCGTGTCCAATAGCGGATACCACCGGAGTGGTTACCTGAGCGACTGCCCGCTGCAGTGCTTCCTCGGAAAACGGAAGCAGGTCCTCCACGGAACCGCCACCTCGGGCAATAATGATCACATCCACAGCAGGGTTGGCATCCAGCTTCTCCAACGCTTCAATGATCTCCGGAACTGCACTGGCCCCCTGCACCGCCGTGTTTATGACCTCAAACTGCACCTCGGGCCAACGAGATTGCGATACCGCCAGCACATCGCGTTCCGCGGCAGAACCACGGCCAGTGATGAGGCCCACCCGATTCGGGAGGAAGGGGAGCGGCTTCTTGCGATCGGCGTCGAAAAGCCCCTCGCTCGCGAGTTGCTGCCGCAACCGTTCGATACGCGCGAGCAGCTCGCCGACGCCCACCGCGCGGATATCCGTCACCCACAGGGAAAACGAACCGCGCCCAGCATAAAACGCGGGCTTGCCATAGACCACCACACGGTCGCCATCCTTCAGCGGACTAGGGAAGCCCTGGATCAAGCTGGTGGGGCAGGTCACCTGCACACTCGCCTCAGCCTCCGGATCCCGAAGCGTCAAATAGGAAAGCTTCCACGTCGGCTTCACATTAACCTGGGTGAGCTGACCCTCCACCCAAATATGGCCCAGCTTCTCAATCCACGCCTTCACCTTGGCGTTCACTTCCCGCACCGGCCACGGGCTATCCGGTGTCGTTGCCGCGCTCATTATCCCCCTCAAACGTTATGCGAAACATACACAATTAAGTGCAATTCTAGGCCTTTTCTGCCATAGCTGGGTACGCTAGGCAGCATGACGCAAACCTTGACCAAAAAAGTGTTGCTGGCGGCTCCTCGCGGCTACTGCGCGGGAGTGGACCGCGCAGTAGAAACAGTGGAGCGTGCGCTGGATAAATACGGCGCACCGGTATACGTCCGCAAAGAAATTGTGCACAACCGCTATGTTGTGGATACCTTGGCCGAGCGAGGCGCGATTTTCGTCGATGAGACCACCGAAGTACCAGAGGGTGCGCACCTGGTATTTTCTGCTCACGGCGTAAGCCCTGCGGTCCACGAAGAGGCCCGTCAGCTCAACCTGAATACACTCGATGCCACCTGCCCACTAGTGACCAAGGTGCACAACGAGGTCAAGCGATTTGCGCGCGACGGCTTCCAAATCCTGCTCATTGGGCATGAAGGGCACGAGGAAGTAGAAGGCACCGCGGGAGAAGCTCCTGACGTTGTTCACCTAGTCGACGGGGTGGAAGGCGTGGACAAGCTTTCCTTCGGAGAAGACGAAAAGCTGGTGTGGCTGTCCCAGACCACACTTTCCGTGGATGAAACTATGGAGATCGTCACCAAGCTGAAGGAAAAATTCCCGAACCTCATCGATCCGCCTAGCGACGACATTTGCTACGCCACCCAAAACCGCCAAGTTGCGGTGAAAGCCATCGCTCCGAAGTGTGAGCTCGTCATCGTGGTGGGTTCCCAGAACTCCTCCAACTCCAAGCGCCTGGTGGAAGTCGCCCTGCAAAATGGTGCGCAAGCCTCCTACCTGGTCGACTATGCCTCGCAAATTGAAGAGCAGTGGCTGGACGGGGTCACCACCGTCGGCATTACGTCCGGCGCTTCCGTCCCCGAAATCCTGGTGCGTGACGTACTGGAGCACCTGGAGAAGTTCGGTTTCCACGATAGGGAAGAAGTAGTCACCGCTGCCGAGAAAATCGTTTTCTCGCTGCCACGTGATCTGCGGCCAGCTAATCGTGAGAAGCGCTAACTAGCTGTAGAGGTCGTCACTAAGCGACCGATGTGCCGGCTTCTGCTCGGGGCGAGAGCCTCGTCGCGGGGCCGGCCGTTCTGTTTTCGGCACACCTGAGGCCGCTGGATTATTGCGTCGCGTTGGACGGTCAGTGCGGGCCGTTTCCGTAAGTGGTGCTCGGCGTAGTGGACGACGTCGCTCTGAGCGCTTGTCGACGTCCTTGATCAGATCGGAGAACGGGATTCGCTCCTCAGGGGCCAACTCGCTGCGCCGTGGGCGACTAGCCACCCGGCGGACACGCGTGGTGGTCTCCCGATTATGGCGTTCACTGCGTGCAGCGATCCTCCGCTGCCGCTGCAGCTGCGCCATCCTGGCTTGGTATTTCTTCATCGCTGTGTAAAGGCGCCATAGGGCTATGAGCACGGTTACGGCGGTGATGGCCAGGAGCGCCGGGAACTGTTCAGCGAGAGGATAAATCGATGACAGCAGCATCGTCCTGGAGAACTGATCCGAATCACCGGCCAGGTCACTACGCGCGATAAGCCAGGAAGTGAGGGGAGTGATGATACCGAACAACAAAGGCTGAGAAGCCACGTTGAGGTACAGCGCGCTGTGCTTCACAAATGCCGTGGTGCCGATAGCACCCACTCCAAAGCAAGCCAAATGTATCCAGGAGATTTCTCCCGCGCTCAAACTGAGCAGTAGCCCGGTGAGCAGGCATGCGATCGAGAGAGACAGCGCCGTCCATAGCGACAACCCACGGGACGCTGACGACTGGGCGGAGCGGCGAACGCGTGGCGTAGCTGTGGAAAGGTGAGACACGGGAGATAAGTCTACCGACTCGCACTGTCAAAGAGCGAAAACAACGCGGGCTGCTCCTAGCGAAAACGTCACTTTTTACTCTTGCGTTTGACGTGGTTCACGCGCTCGCATGTCTACAAAGGGCAGTGTGGGAGGCTGCTTCCCGCTGTTTGGCAACGCATCGAGTTCGTGAAGTTTACGTGCGGTGACAAAAACACGACTGTCCAGAGAGGCAACGGTTTGGTTGAAAACCTCGACGGATTTGTTTAGGGAAGTGCCGAGCTTATGGAGATGTTCTGCCGATGTGCCCAACCGTCGGTAGAGCTCACTGCCTAGTTTCTGGATTTCCGCAGCGGTATCACTCAGTGCGCTGTGTTGCCACCCCAACCCGACGGTTCTGAGCAACGCGACCAAGGTGGTGGGGGTGGCAAGCACAACGTTTCGTGAAAAGGCATACTCCAGTAGCTCGTTGTCGATTGAGAGCGCAGCGTCTAGGAAAGGATCGGCGGGGACGAACAACACGATGAACTCAGGGGTGGGTTGAAAATGGCGCACGTAGTTTTTCCCCGACAACTGCGTAATATGCGTCCGGAGGTGATTGGCATGCCTGCGAAGGTGGGCCTGGTGCTCTTCGGGATCTGTGGTGTCCAGCGCGTCTAGGTAGGCGAGAAAAGGGACTTTCGCATCGACCACAATGTTGCGGCCATCCGACATCCGGATCACCATATCGGGGCGAACGGCGTTGTCGGCAGTGCTGACCTGGGTGTCGAAGTCGCAATGCTTAACCATCCCGGAAAGCTCCACCACCCGTTCCAGTTGCATCTCGCCCCACCGTCCCCTGACTTGTGGGGCGCGCAATGCGGTGACCAGTTTATCGGTTCGGTCCGAAAGCATCAGGGACGTTCGGTTCATGGCCTGAACCTGCGCAGACAGCTGGGCAAAAGTTTCTGCACGTTCAATTTCCATGTCGCGAACCTGGCCACTCAGCGTTCCCATTGCCTTCTCTAATGGCGTAAGTGATTTGGAAATGCTGTCTATGTTGCCGTCCCGGACGAGAGCAGACAGGAGCTGCTGGTCGCGCTCCGATGGTCGTGAGCTGCGCAGAGCCCAGCCTAAAACTATGCCGATCCCGAGGCCAAGAAGGAGAAAGATGAACAGCGCCATGGTGGAAGTCATGTTTTCACCATGGCACACCGCCCGGACACGGAACTATTTTCGCCCTATTTTAGGGAACATACGTGCGATAGATGTCGTTATTTTCCCAGCTCGCCCTAAGATTGTGGAGTCCTCCTCCGATTCTGCCCCCGCAGGCCTGTTCGGCTCTGCGGGTTGCCGTGGCACGAGCATGCGCGGCAACCCGCCATCGCGGAACAACCGGCCAAACTCCGCGCTCCACTTCACCTGCATAGCGTGATCTTGGGTGGCAAATTCGATTTCGGAAGTGGTCTTTTCCCCAGCGCGCAGCGCAATAATGTCATTCAAGTAGCGGAAGAATACCGCGATCATGGCAGCCACAGGAACCGCCAAGAACGCGCCGATGATGCCGAATAAACTGCCACCGAGCGTCACTGACACCAGGACGATCACGGGATGGAGGTTCATCGCTTTGGACTGCAGCATCGGAGACAAGATGTTGCCCTCCAGCTGCTGGACAGCAACGACAAGTACCAGCACAATGACCGCCTTGGTCAGCCCCAAGGACACCAGCGCAATGAGTACGGCCAAGGCGCCAGCCACGAAAGCACCAACGATAGGAATAAAGCCGGCGAAGAAGGTCAGGGTTGCCAGAGCCAGGGCCATAGGAACCCCGATGATGAGCAGCCCGGCTCCGATGCAGATGGCGTCGACAAGCGAGACAATGGCTTGAGCGCGAATGAAGCCGGACAAGGTCTGCCACATGCGTGACAGTAACTCTGTGAGGTGCAGGCCAGCGCGCTCGCCGGAGATGTTGCGCAGCCAGGGCAGGAACTTATCGCCGTCTTTCAAGAAGAAGAAGGTAAGCACTAGGACCACGCCGAGCGTGACGAGCACGACTGACATAGTGCCGAGGCCGGAAAACACCTCGGTAGCAATCTGGCCGGAGCGTTGTTGCAGCCAGGTGACGGCGCTGTTGAACAGATCGTTCAGGTCGTCGTATTCCAAATTGAACGGCGGTCCTTGAAGCGTGAGCTGGGCGCGTAGCAACAACTCATAGGTCTGCAGGTATAGCGTCTGGGATTGCCGACCGATGCTCGGGGCCATCGCCGCGATAACCGCGCCGAAGATGGCGAGGGTGGACAGTATCGTCGTTAACGCCGCCACGCCTGCTGGGAGGCCGATTTGGCGCAACCTTCGCGTCGGGGGCCAGAGGACGGAACAGACGATGATGGCGAAAGTGACCGGTAGAAGACCCTGCCACACCTGCTTGCCAATGAACCACGTCACGTAGGTGGCTGCTGCGATGATGAGCAGTCGCAGGCACCAACTAGCGAATTCCTTGAGTCCCTCAGCGATGATCAGCGAGCGATCGATGTGATCGCCAGAGGAGAGTTCGTCAAAGGTCCAGGAGGTGTCCTCAACGGGTGGCAAACCTGAATCATCGTGGTGCTCATCCGGGCTCACGTGACTCTCCTTTAGCTAAGTCGTAGCACTTCTCACTCGAAACTCTAGCGGATTATGGTCGGCAGGTAGCCGGGGCGCACGTGAAGGCTTGCTAGGATGAGTAGCCGTGAGCCTTACTCTTGGAATCGTCGGTTTGCCCAACGTCGGCAAGTCCACTCTTTTTAATGCCCTTACTCGTAACGATGTGCTGGCAGCGAACTACCCATTCGCCACCATCGAGCCGAATGTCGGCCTAGTCGAGCTTCCGGATCATCGCCTGACCCGGCTTGCTGAGATTTTCGGATCGGAACGAATCCTTCCAGCAACCGTTTCCTTCGTAGATATTGCCGGCATCGTCAAGGGTGCGTCCGAGGGAGAAGGCATGGGTAATGCTTTCCTGGCGAACATTCGTGAAGCTGATGCGATTTGCCAGGTTGTGCGGGCATTTTCCGACGACAACGTTATTCACGTGGACGGTCGCGTCGATCCTTCCACGGATATTTCCGTCATTAATACAGAGCTTATTCTCGCGGACTTGCAGACGATTGAGAAGGCGTTGCCACGCCTAGAGAAGGAAGCGAAGAAGGACAAGTCGCTGGCCGACAATGTCGCTGCTGCGAAGACCGCGCAGGAGATTCTGGAAGACGACCGCACCCTGTTCGCTGCAGCCAAGAACGGCGAGATTGACCTCACTCTTGTCCGCGATCTACACTTGATGACCGCGAAGCCGTTCCTTTACGTGTTCAACTCTGATGAGGAAGTCCTCACGGATGAAGCGCGTAAGGACGAACTGCGTGCCCTCGTTGCGCCAGCGGAAGCCGTGTTCCTGGATGCGAAAACTGAAACGGACTTGCTGGAACTAGACGAGGAAGAAGCGCTGGAGCTGCTGGAATCCGTTGGGCAGACCGAGCCGGGCCTGGCTACTTTAGCCAAAGCTGGATTTGCCACCCTTGGGCTGCAAACCTACCTGACCGCGGGGCCGAAGGAATCCCGTGCGTGGACCATCAAACAAGGTTCCCACGCGCCACAGGCTGCTGGTGTTATCCACACGGACTTTGAAAAGAAGTTCATCAAGGCTGAGATCGTTTCCTTCGATGACTTGGACGCGTGTGGCTCGCTCGCCGAGGCGAAAGCACAGGGCAAGATGCGTATGGAAGGTAAAGACTACGTCATGCAGGATGGCGATGTCTGCGACTTCAAGATCGGTGGCTAACAGCCCAAAGCTCACCGAGTTGCGGTAGTCCGCCGCAGGATTCCCGAAGGTTGCTCCCGCATTGGAATTTCCAGTGAGGAGAAACCGTCGGTGTCAGGGAAGTCTGCTGTGGCTTATCGACGAACTGGACCATCAATCCCAATTGGTTTATCGGTCTCGGTGAATTGGGAGCAGTTATTAGCCACGTACTAGCAGACGATCTGAGGATCCACTGCTAGTTGGCCTGTACTGTGATTTTTCCGGTAAACAGGTCCTGACCCGCTGGTGGAACCATCGGTGCCCGTGGTCAGGCTGTCCAAGTGTCCGCTTAAGGTTTGGTTGCAAAAGTTTCCAGGGCTAGGTGAGTTCAATCGCTGATGCGACTGAGGTTTCGATGCATGAGAAATGCGGGTTAGGTAGCAGAAAGTGTGTCTGTTGTCCGCGATAGGTCCTGGTCAAGGTATGCAAATGCATGTTTTATATTGCTTGAGGTCTTATAAACGCACAATCCTTGTTCAATACCGCGAGTGATACCGCACCTGTGCTAACAGGTGCGGTTACCTAACTCCGGTGACCAAAAACCGACCCCGATGCCCCGTCTGCCTGGGACAAAAGCAAAAACAACGGCGCTACTAGGTGGCGCTTCGGCCACCAAAACCAAAGCTGATCACACACACGCAGCAACCTTCCGGGCCTTCCATGCTTATGTTGTCAGCTCAACCGCAATGACCGATACTGCAGGCTCGTGAGGTATCTCCGGAAGGAGTCTGAACCGCAGGTTCGCACCCTTGTGCTGCTTAACTCCGCAAAACCCGGGAAGCGTTCCCCGGGTCTCGGTGATCTTTTAGGCTTCACACCTGCTATTTCACTGATTCCGGCCCGAGATCCGGGGAATGCTTCCCGGGTTTTAGTAAGAAACTTCAGGGGCCGTGATCAGAGCCCCCAGAAGTGAAGCAGCAATGCCGACCGGACACACATTTTGCTACTTAACCCAGAAACGCGACGCCCAAAAGACGTCGCGGACTGGGAAACAGCTGGGTGGTTAGCCGAAATACTCGGCGCTAATGAAGTTGTTTTCGAAATCGAATTCCAGTAGGCGGACCTTGTCCACGCCCTTTGGTTTCCAGCCTTTGATCTTGGTGCGAACTTCATCCAGACGTTCTGCCGGAACGTCCTTTGGTACGTCATTGACCTTGTAGTTGGTGATCGAAGTAAGTTCGCCAGTGGTTTTATCGAAGTGTAAAGTGCCTGACGCGCGATCGGTCTTCGGATTGGTGAGGTCTGGCTCGAGCAGAGCTTCCAGCGCGCCCCGTAGCTTGGCATCCATTTTCTCCGTAGTTGGCGTCGGCTGTGGAGTGGACGCTCGGGACGTGGGTTCTTTGGAAGATGATGTCTTCGGCGTGGAGGTTCTAGTGGGGGTACTCTTTGTCGTGCTTGGCTGGTTGGTGGGGGATGGGGCGGCAGCGGCGGTGGTTTCCTCGGTCTTCTTTTCCTTGCCGGGGATGGGCAGACTGTCCAGTGGGTTGCATCCGGCTAGTAGTAGCATGGCGGCAGAGCTGACCACCAATGCGGCGAAGGTGCGCTTCATAAAATGTCCTTGAAATGTTAGGTAAAACGGATTGAAGGAATGCTAGCCGCTGATCACAACTTCGGCTCGCTGAGAGCGAACCCATCTGGAGTCTGTTGCACAACCGTTATCGTTTAAAGGTGGAATTTACTCTGGGTATTTCATGTTCGTCTGCAGGCGCCCGCCGCTAAAGTTGAAAGAAATAGCAGTGAACTTCTGGTCAGCAGGCATCTGACTCAGTGGCACGAGCAGCTTGTTTGCTCGATTGATAGTTTCTAAGGTCGTTTGAACTGGAATATCGTTCCGGACGAGATTGTTGACCGCAGACACGCGCAGGTGACCGTCGAAAGTGATGTGTCCGTGAATCGCGTCAGTTTCTGGCCCCTCAACAACATCGCGGAGTATTTCAATGATCGCTGGGTTTACGCAATCGTTTATAACGAACATCGGGTCGAGGGGTGGATTTTCCGGTGCAGCTGGGGATCTCGCTGGGGTTTGATCAGCAGTGGTCTGGGCCTTTTCCAAACCGAGGGACTTTTTGATGGAAGAGGAGAAATTCATGAGGGTGAAGATACCTGGAAGAGCTTCCCGCTGCAGGTTAAGCGATAAATCAACTGTTTTTATATTGTTGAACGATGCTTCCTGCGAGAGGGTGTGTCTCTAGAAAACGAGACTTTAGTAAGCCATGACGGCAGCCAGCTGATTATCGTGGCTACCCATATCAAAAATGAAGTTGCGTACCATTATTGCTCTCTGCCTTCATGTGAAGGCATTATGGCAACTCAGCTCCTCATCGCGTTTGCGCTCACCCTAGCCGCGGGCTTATCGACGGCCATCGGTGGACTCGTCGTGCTCAAAAAGAAGCAGCTTTCCGATCGCTTTCTGGCCACGTCCCTCGGTTTCTCGGCTGGCGTGATGCTGTGGGTATCCTTCGCGGAGATTGTGCCAAAAGCGACGCAGAATTTGTCTGAGGCTTTTGGTGACAGGGGAGAGGCTGCTGCAGTGGCAGCGTTTTTCGGCGGTGTCCTGCTCATTGCCCTGATTGACCGCCTTGTGCCGGATGTTGTTAACCCCCTGAGCAGCATGAAGCCGGTGGGGTGGATGTGCGGAAGCTCCGGAATATGGGCATTATGACTGCCGCCGCTATTGCCCTTCACAACATCCCGGAGGGTATCGCTGTGGCGATCCAGATGTGGCAGGCGACGGGTTCCCGCAAACGCGCATTTACTTGGGCGGCGCTTACAGGATTGGCAGAGCCCATCGGCGCGCTGGTGGGATTCCTGCTGCTGTTGCCGCTGCTCGGACCGATGACGCTAGGGATTGCTTTTGGTGCCGTGGCGGGAATCATGGTGTTCATCTCAATAGATGAACTGCTCCCCACTGCCGTTGCGACGGGGCGCCACCACGCTGCTATTTATGGGTTGATCGTCGGGATGGCGATCATGGACATCAGCCTGCTGCTCTTTGCCTAGGGGGCAATTAGTGGGATCGCTTGAGTGGGGTGACATGGACAATCCCGGCGATGATACCGCCCCACACCGCGCCCAGGATCAACGAGAAAAAGGTGTTAACGCACCAAGCGAGGAAGCCTGCGGGAACCATGGTTTCCAGGTGGTGGACGAAGCCATAAAGCGGTGTCCATCCCAGCTCTGCGAGGCCAACAAGCACAATGTGCCCACCGACCCACAGCATGGCAAAGGTGCCGATCACAGCGATAGCGGTGAGGAGTTTGGGCATGGCGTCGACAAGCGCGCGGCCCATTTTCTGCGAGCCGGCATCCTCCCGCGCTGCCATCCGCAGGCCGATATCGTCCATCTTCACCAGCAGCCCCACCGCCCCATATACCAGGAGGGTGATGCCGATGGCGACCAAGACGAGTACGGCGGTGCGCATAGGGAAGCTGAGATCAGTGACGGCATTGAGGGAAATCACCATGATTTCTGCGGACAAAATGAGGTCGGTGGTGATGGCGCTGCGCACCAACTTGTTTTCATCCTGCGGCTCTGTTTGTACAGAAGTGGCATGCGAGTGATCTCCGGAGAACTTCTCGATGACCTTTTCCATGCCTTCAAAGCACAGGAAGGAGCCACCAAGCATCAAAATCGGGGTCAGCGCCCACGGCGCCCACACGCTCAGCGCGAGCGCTACCGGCAGGATGAACACCAACTTGTTCACCAGAGAACCCTTGGCGATCCGCCAAATGATCGGAATTTCCCGGGCGGGTGTCACCCCACTCACATACTGCGGAGTGACAGCGGCGTCGTCAACAACCACGCCAGCGGCCTTCGCGCTGGTCTTCGCAGCATTGACCGCGACATCATCGACGTTGGCGGCGGCAACTTTAGCAATCGCAGCGACATCATCAAGCAAAGCAGCGAGTCCGCCAGCCATCACACGTCCCTTTCATCGGTAACAAAAACCAAACGCAGATTTTACCCTGGCTGGCAGCGATTCGTGTGGTTAATCAGGAGGAAACAATGAGCCTACCACCCGATAATTAGGGTTAGGTTACCCAAACCTACTACACTGTGTGCATGACTGGAGAAGTACACGCAACGACGACAGCACGGGTAGCAACCGCACGCCCAGCACGCTACGCCAAGCAATTAGTGTCGCACTTCAGTGCAACCAATGAAGGCCACTGGAGCAGCGACGACGGTCGCGGAAACATCACGTTCATCGGTGAAGGGGCAGAGGCCGACAATCCCAAGAAGGCTTTCGACGGTCGCATTCAGGTCAGTCTTGTTGCCGCCGAATGCACCCTCCTTATCCACATTGAGGCCCCGGAACCGTTGATCCCCCGCTTCGAGAAAGTAGTGGGATCGCACCTGGTGCGATTCGGCGCGAAAGACGAGCTGGTCGTGACATGGCGTCGCAGTGACGGGGAACCCGGGAGCGAACAATACGCTGCTTCCCAAGACTGATAGAGTAATTTTCGCATAAAAGTGAACTACACGGGTGCCTGAGCGCAATCGCGCGACGAAGGCTGAGATACACGAAACGTGTGAACCGTAGCACCTGATCCGGGTAATGCCGGCGAGAGGGAGGAAAGACGTGGCTAAGTGGCGCGTTGTTGATATTTTGGTGGCCGTTGTACTGGGCGTGGCCTGCGGCCTCATTTTCTTCGTATGGAACTCAGCAGGATATGCCTGGTACGAGGCGATGAATGCGCTGACTCCGGGATTTGGTGGCGTTGCGGTAGGTATTTGGTTGCTGGGCGGTGTGCTCGGCGGACTGATCATTCGCAAGGCTGGTGCCGCAGTTTTTGTTGAGGTTCTGGCCGCCATCGTCTCGGCATTGCTGGGCAACCAGTGGGGAATTGAGACACTCTGGTCAGGACTCGCGCAGGGCTTGGGAGCTGAGCTGGTGTTCCTGATCTTCGCGTACCGACACTTCAATATTGTTAACTCAATTTCCGCTGGTATCGGTGCTGCGTGGGGTGCGTTCGTGATTGAGTTGTTGGTGTTCGGCAACCTAGCTAAGGGCGCGACGTTCAACTTGATCTACCTGATTTCCCTCACTATTTCCGGTGCGATCCTCGCCGGTGTGGTCGGGTTTATTCTGATGCGAGCTTTGGCGGCTACTGGCGCCCTTGATCGCTTTGCGGCAGGACGCGAACAGCGAAAACTGGTTTAACGTCGCTATGCGTGGCGCAGGTGTGATGGCGCGTGGCTTTGGGTGGCGTCACGCTAGCCGGAAAAAGCCCGCGCTGCACGATATAAGTTTTGAGATCGCGCCGGGGGAGCGCGTGCTGCTTATGGGTGAGTCGGGCGCGGGGAAGTCGACGTTGCTGACCGCGATTGCCGGCGTGCTGGGCGGGGACGACGAAGGTGATTTTTATGGCTCTTTGACCGTCGATGGCCTGGATGTTCGGGATCCGGCGGCTCGTGGCCTGGTGGGGATGGTGCTCCAGGACCCGGATTCTCAGGTGATTGCCTCCCGCGTGGGGGATGATGTGGCGTTTGGCTGCGAGAATCTCGGTGTCAGCCGCGAGGAGATCTGGCGGCGAGTACCGAAAGCACTTCAGCTGGTTGGTCTGGATCTGCCATTGGACCACCCGACCGCACAGTTATCCGGCGGGCAGAAGCAGCGTCTGGCGTTGGCTGGTGTGATCGCGATGGGGGCTCGGCTCATCGTTCTGGATGAACCGACGGCGAATCTGGACCCCGAGGGAGTTCGGGACGTACAGCTGGCCATCGCGGATGTGGTTACGGAGACTGGTGCCACACTGATTGTGGTGGAGCATCAAGTTTCGACGTGGCTGGATGTGGCAACGCGGGGGGTGGTGATCAGCAAGGAGGGCACGATGCTTTACGACGCCCCACTGCCCGAACTCTTTGACCGCCACGGCACCGAGTTGGCCGAGGCGGGTATGTGGGTGCCGGAAAAGTACTTGGCAGAGCCCCTGACTGGATCGCTGGTGCCCCCTGGCTCTCCCGCGCTACGTACTCAAGACCTCGTGGTGGGATGGTCCACTCCGGTTGGCGCGCCCCATTCGGTGGTACTGCCGGAAGGAGCGTCGACGGTGATCACCGGTGCAAATGGGGCCGGGAAGAGCACCCTGGCTTTGACGATGGCGGGGTTGTTGCCACCGCTGTCGGGAGAAGTGACGGTGACCGGTTTTAACGGCCTGCCGCATAAGTGGAGTTCGGCGACGCTCGCGCAGCGGATTGGGTTTGTATTCCAGGACCCAGAACACCAATTTCTGACCAGCTCGGTGGAGCAGGAGATGCTGCTTGCTGCCCGGGCGCGCGGTGCTGGGCGTAGGTGGCCCTGGTCCTCGCTGCCTCCTGCACCCCAAGACGCTAAAGATAAAGCCGGTGAGCTGCTGGAGCGGCTAGGACTGGCACATTTGGCTGCCGCGAATCCGTTTACGCTCTCGGGTGGGCAGAAACGTCGGCTTTCTGTCGCGACGGCGTTGGTGAGCACTCCGCGGGTGCTCATTTTGGATGAACCGACGTTTGGTCAAGACCGGCGGACCTTCTTGCAGCTGGTGCAGTTGCTTCGCGAACTGACAGCTAGCGGAACTGCTGTCGCCGCGATTACTCACGATGACTTATACATTCGGCTGCTCGGTGATCATAGGATCGAGGTGCGCAAGTGAACGTCCTGGCAAACACTAATCCCGTGACTCGGCTGGGGGCGTTGCTGCTGTTCACCACACCGTTGTTGCTGAGCGTGGACTGGGTGTCGGCCACGGTGGCGCTGGCCCTCATCTTGGTCTGTGCGCCCCTGTGCGGCATGAGCTGGTGGGTGTTGCTTAAGCGCGCTGTGCCTATTTTCGTTGCCACTCCGATCGCGGGGCTATCGATGGCGCTGTACGGTCGCCCGGAGGGCCACGAGTATTTTTCCTTCGCGTTCGCCCATGTCACGGACAATTCCTTGCAGTTGGCTGTTGCGATCATGCTCCGCATTCTCGCGGTCGCCCTGCCGGTGATCGTGTTGACTCGCGGGATCGATCCAACGGAACTCGGTGACGGTCTGGCGCAGGTATGGAAACTTCCCGAACGCTTTGTGATCGGCAGCGTGGCAGGGGTTCGGCTCATGACTCTCTTCCAGCGTGACTGGGCGGCATTGGCACGGGCGCGTCGCGCGAGGGGAGTGGCAGACGTGGGACGTATCCGGGGCGCTCTGGGAATGGCTTTTTCGCTGCTGGTGCTCGCGATTCGGCGTGGCACCAAGCTGGCCACGGCGATGGAAGCACGCGGTTTCGGTGGGGAAACGCCACGGTCGCATGCGCGCGTATCGACGCTCTCTTTCATCGATTGGGTGGTGCTTGCAGTGGCCTTATGCTGCGGAATCTTATCGATCGTGGTGGCTGTGTATGTAGGCGAGTTCCGTTTCCTGGGGGCTTAAATGGTAGCTCCTACTATTTTGGTCGATGGTCGCTCGGGATCGGGAAAGACGACGTATGCCACTGAACTGGGCTGCAAACTGGGCTGGCGTGTCGTGCACATGGATGACTTCTATCCGGGCTGGTGGGGCCTTGCTGCGGGGGCGCAGATAGTGGCGCGCGATGTGCTGCGTTTGGATCAGCCAGGTTTTCGACGCTGGAATTGGGAGCTTTCAGAGCCCGGCCAGTGGGTGTCGTTAGATCCCGGGGAGCCGTTAATCGTGGAAGGCGTCGGGGCGGTTACTGCGGCATCGGTAGCTGCGGCTCGGCTGCGTGGCCCTGCCCTTAGCGTACGGATCGATTGCGCTGCGCACATACGCAAGCGTCGGGCGCTGTCTCGTGATCCAGATTTCGCGGAGTGGTGGGACATGTGGGCGGTGCAAGAGGAGGAGTTCCTTTCGCAATCGGTCCCAGTAGACCTCAGAATTTCAGCTGATTGTTGAACAGTTGACTGGCCAGCGGGGGTGAATATTATGCGGTCGTCATTGTTGATTTGTCATGGTGTTTTGCCGGTGAAAGTCTGGATTTCCGCTGGCAAAGGTTGGAAAGTTCTAGGTGCACCCTGAAGCTAAGAAAAGAATTAATTCAACTAAAGTGTATTTAACCAGGTTGCATATGCAGAGCGCAGTGTGGCAAAGTTCAGGGAAGAAGTTGTGTTGCATGAGTTAATTCTGTAAACAGGTATGAACTACGTCACGTTTGGCGTAGGTAGCTGATTTAGTGGACCCGCTCATGTAATCGGCTCGGTCTGGCTCTTGAACCCGGGAGCCATGTCACCATGGAGGAAAGTTCATGATTTTGAAGAAGTCCCTGGCTGCAGTGTCTGCGGCAGCCCTCGCATTCGGCCTGGCAGCATGTGGCTCCGGCGACTCTGGCTCTGGTTCCGGTGGCGGCCTCGTGCTTACCAACGGCTCCGAACCACAGAACCCGCTGATTCCTGCCAACACCACCGAAACTGGTGGCGGTCGCGTCATTGATATGATCTTCGCAGGTCTGGTGTACTACGACACCGACGGCAAGGTTCACAACGAGCTGGCCGAGAAGATTGAAAAGATCGACGACACTAACTACAAAATCACCCTGAAGGCAGACCAGAAGTTCTCTGACGGTTCTACGGTTAAGGCCGAGAACTTTGTCAAGGCCTGGAACTACGCCATGGAGAACTCGCTGCAGAGCGCTTACTTCTTCGAACCCATCAAGGGTTTTGAAGAGGGCAAGAAGGAAATGGAAGGCCTGAAGGTTGTCGACGACAAGACCTTCACCGTCGAACTCGCTGAACCAACCTCCGACTTCGAGCTGCGCCTCGGGTACTCCGCATTCTTCCCACTGCCTGATTCCGCTTTCGATGACATGGAGAAGCAGGGCGAGATGCCAGTCTCCAACGGCCCATACAAGCTGGAGAGCTGGGAGCACAACAGCTCCATCACCATCGTTCCTAACGAGAACTACGCTGGCGACCGCAAGGCTAAGAACGACGGCGTGAAGTTCACCTTCTACCCGAAGCAGGATGCTGCTTACGCCGACCTGCTCTCCGGCAACCTTGATGTTCTGGACGCAGTTCCAGACTCCGCCTTCTCCCAGTTCGAGACCGAGCTCGACGGCCGTGGCGTGAATCAGGCTGCAGCTATCTTCCAGTCCTTCACCATCCCAGAGAAGCTTGAGCACTTCTCCGGTGAGGAAGGCAAGCTGCGTCGTCAGGCGATCTCCCTCGCTATCAACCGCGAAGAGATCACCGACAAGATCTTTGAAGGCACCCGTACTCCCGCCACGGACTTCACCTCCCCAGTGATCGATGGCCACTCCGACACCCTCAAGGGCGCGTCAGTGCTGAAGTACGACCCAGCGAAGGCAAAGGAGCTCTGGGCCAAGGCTGACGAGATCTCTCCATGGACCGGCAAGTTCGCCATTGCCTACAACGCTGACGGCGGCCACCAGGCATGGGCAGACGCCACCGCTAACTCCATCAAGAACACCCTGGGCATTGATGCCGAAGGCGCACCTTACCCAGACTTCAAGTCCCTCCGTGACGAAGTGACCAACCGTACCATCGCCACCGCGTTCCGTACTGGCTGGCAGGCAGACTACCCAGGTCTGAACAACTTCCTGACCCCGCTGTACGCTACGGGCGCCTCCTCCAACGATGGCGACTACTCCAACCCTGAGGTGGATAAGCTGCTGAAGGAAGCTGCTGCAGCGGCGTCTGTTGAGGAAGCAAACGAGAAGTACAACCAGATTCAGGAGATCCTGTTTACTGACCTGCCTTCCATCCCACTGTGGTACTCCAACGTCACCGGCGGTTACGGTGAGAACGTTGACAACGTGAAGTTCAACTGGAAGTCCGTTCCGGAATACCAGAACATCACCAAGAAGTAATATTTCGCCTCAGTGAACCCACCATCTTGAGCCCCGAGTGATGCTCCGCAGCAGAACTCGGGGCTCGTGGTATTTTTAGTGAAGTGTTGGAATATAGTGATTAGCTTCGCTTAATTTTGCGAACTTGCCCCCTTTACCCAAGGAAACCTTATGTTGCGTTATGTCGGGCGACGTTTGCTCCAGATGATCCCGGTCTTCTTCGGAGCAACATTGCTTATTTACGCCCTCGTCTTTTTGATGCCTGGTGACCCAGTCCAGGCCCTCGGCGGCGATCGTGGTCTTTCCGAGGCAGCTGCTGCCAAAATCCGCGCGGATTACAACCTCGATAAACCGTTCCTCGTTCAATATCTGCTCTACATCAAGGGCATTTTCATGCTGGACTTCGGCACCACATTCTCCGGACGTCCCGTCGCAGAAGCGATGGCAAATGCCTTCCCAGTCACCATCAAACTTGCTGTGATGGCCCTGATCTTTGAAGCCGTGTTAGGCATCGGTTTCGGTGTGATCGCAGGTATGCGTCGCGGAGGCTTTTTCGACTCCACCGTGTTGGTGCTGTCCCTGCTGGTTATTGCAGTGCCATCCTTCGTCATTGGCTTCGTATTCCAGTTCATCGTGGGCGTGAAGCTCAAATGGCTACCGACCACCGTGGGATCGCGGGAGGATGTCGTTTCACTACTGATGCCCGCGATCGTTTTGGGCGCCGTGTCTTTCGCCTATGTGCTACGCCTGACGCGCCAATCGGTGTCCGAGAACCTCGACGCAGATTACGTGCGCACCGCTCGTGCAAAAGGCCTGAAGAGCAGTGATGTGACTCGTCGCCACGTGCTGCGTAACTCGTTGATCCCTGTCGCCACCTTCCTGGGCGCTGACCTGGGCGCTTTGATGGGTGGCGCGATTATCACCGAAGGCATCTTCGGCATCAATGGCGTTGGTGGCACGATCTACCAGGCCATTGTGAAGGGTGAGCCTGCCACCGTGGTTTCGTTCACTACGGTGTTGGTGATTGTCTACATTTTCGCCAACCTTGTCGTTGACCTGATCTACGCCATTTTGGACCCGAGGATTCGCTATGTCTAACACCGACAACACCTTTTTTGCGGCCCGACCTGGCCAAGAACACTTCATCGCTGAAACCGACGAAACCGGCCTCGGCGCCGTCGACGCCGTTGCGGACGAATCTGCACCTTCTTCCGTCTGGGGCGAAGCGTGGCGTCAGCTCCGCCGTCGCCCACTGTTTTGGGTATCTGCAGCACTGATCTTCATCGCGGTTGCGCTAGCTGTGGTGCCACAGCTGTTCACCACGACTGACCCTGGCATGTGCGAGCTCAGCAAATCCCTAAATGGCCCTGAATCCGGCCACCCCTTCGGCTTTGATCGCCAGGGCTGCGATATTTACTCCCGCATGATTTACGGCGCCCGGGCGTCGGTAAGCGTGGGCGTGTTGACCACCTTGCTGGTGGTGCTGATCGGCACCGTCATCGGCGCGCTCGCCGGTTACTTTGGCGGATTCCTGGACACGCTGCTGTCTCGCGTCACCGATATTTTCTACGCGATCCCGCTGGTGCTCGCTGCCATTGTGGTTATGCAGATGTTCAAGGAACACCGCACGATCTTCACCGTGGTGGCCGTCCTGGCCCTGTTTGGCTGGACCAATATCGCACGTATCACCCGTGGCGCTGTGATGAGCGTGAAGAACGAAGAGTTCGTCACTGCTGCCCGGGCGGTGGGGGCCTCGCGCTGGAAGATCCTGACGAGCCACGTGCTACCGAATGCCGCTGCGCCGATCATCGTGTACGCCACCGTGGCGCTCGGCACCTTCATTGTGGCTGAGGCAACGCTGTCCTTCCTGGGCATTGGTCTGCCACCGAGCATCGTCTCTTGGGGCGGCGATATCTCCAAGGCGCAGTCCTCGCTGCGTACCCAGCCCATGGTGCTGTTCTGGCCCGCGATGGGTCTGGCACTGACCGTACTGAGCTTCATCATGATGGGCGATGTTGTCCGCGATGCGCTCGATCCGAAGAACCGCAAGAAGTAGGGTGACATGACTGAACGAAACACTGATGCTCCGTTGTTGGAGCTGAAGGACCTCCAGATCTCCTTCACCTCTTCCACCGGTACCGTCGACGCCGTGCGTGGCGTTAACCTGACGATTTATCCCGGCCAGTCCGTGGCTATCGTGGGCGAATCCGGTTCCGGTAAATCCACCACCGCTATGTCCATCATCGGGCTGCTCCCCGGAACAGGGCGAGTAACCGGCGGACAGATCCTCTTCGAAGGCAAAGACCTCGCTGGGCTGTCCAGCAAGCAGATGGAAACCCACCGCGGCTCAGACATCGGCCTGGTGCCCCAGGACCCAATGTCCAACCTGAACCCAGTGTGGAAGATCGGTACCCAAATCAAGGAATCCCTCAAGGCCAACAACGTGGTCCCGGGGTCTGAGATGGAGGGGCGCGTCACCGAGCTGCTCGAGGAGGCAGGGCTTCCCGATGCCGAGCGCCGCTCAAAGCAGTACCCACACGAGTTCTCGGGTGGTATGCGCCAGCGCGCCCTGATCGCCATCGGCATGGCAGCGCGCCCGAAGCTGCTGATCGCAGACGAGCCGACCTCCGCGTTGGACGTCACGGTGCAAAAGCGCATCTTGGATCACCTGGAAGGGCTCACCAAGGAGCTGGGTACCGCGGTACTGTTCATTACGCACGACCTCGGCCTTGCTGCTGAGCGCGCGGAACACCTCGTGGTGATGCACCGCGGGCGCGTCGTAGAGTCTGGCCCGTCGCTGCAGATTCTGCGAAACCCCCAGCACCCCTACACCAAGCGGTTGGTGAAGGCGGCACCGTCGCTGGCGTCTGCCCGCATTCGTTCTGCCCAGGAACACGGCATCGAGTCGGAGGAACTGCTTGCCCCGCACGTAGCCACCGATGAAGTGGTGATCCGGGTGGAGAACCTGACCAAGGAATTCGATGTTCGAGGTGCGAAGGGAGACAAGAAGAAGTTCAAGGCCGTCGACGACGTCACCTTCGATCTGCGCAAAGGCACCACGCTGGCGCTGGTGGGTGAATCCGGCTCCGGCAAGTCCACGGTGGCCAACATGGTGTTGAACCTGCTGCCGGTAACTTCCGGAAAAGTGCTGTACAAAGGCACTGACCTCACCTCGCTGAACTCCAAGGAGCTCTTTGACATGCGGCGCAAGCTGCAGGTGGTGTTCCAAAACCCGTACGGCTCTCTGGACCCGATGTATTCGATCTTCCGCTGCATCGAGGAGCCACTGGCCGTTCACGGCGTTGGGTCGCGTAAGGAGCGGGAAAAGCGCGTTGCGGAGCTGCTGGACATGGTGGCGATGCCGCGGTCTACGATGCGTCGCTACCCGAACGAGCTATCCGGTGGCCAGCGCCAACGCATCGCGGTTGCGCGTGCCCTCGCGCTGAACCCTGAGGTGATCATCCTCGATGAGGCCGTGTCGGCGCTAGACGTGCTGGTGCAGAACCAGATCCTGAAGCTCCTGTCCAGTCTCCAGGAAGAACTGGGACTTAGCTATCTGTTCATCACCCACGACCTCGCGGTGGTCCGCCAGACCGCCGATGACGTGGCCGTGATGAAGCAGGGCAAGCTGGTCGAGCTCGGCACTGCCGATGAGATCTTTGCTAATCCGCAAGAGGACTACACCCGCAACCTCATTGACTCCGTGCCAGGTCTCGGCATCGAGTTGGGGACGTCTGTGTAACTTCACACGCATAACGCCCGGGCCCTTGTGAAGGTCCGGGCTTTTTGCGCGCTCGTTCCAGCACACAGGGGTTACAAAATTTCGTCGATCACTTCGGTCGGTCGGGCGATCCGGACGCCTTTCGGAGTGGCGACGATGGGGCGTTCGATGAGCTTCGGGTGTGCGACCATGGCGTCGATAAGCTCGGCGGGCGGGGTGGTGGGGCTGAGGCCTAACTCTTTGTATTCGGCTTCGCGGGTGCGGATTGCGTCGTGGGGGCTGAGGCCGGCGCGGTCCAGCAGTTCGCTGAGTTCAGCGGCGGTCAGCGGCGTTTTGAGATATTCGACCACGTTACAGTCGAGCCCACGTTCGGCGAGGTAGGCCAGCGCGGAGCGGGATTTAGAGCAGCGGGTGTTGTGGTAAACGGTGATATCCATGTGGCTAGTTTAGCCAGCAGGCATCAGATCCACGGTGGAGGCCCAAGTGAGGTTCATGCCCTTTGCGGCGAGCCAGGCCATGGCGTCGTCACCATTGCGGGTGATGCCGTCGACCGCGACGAGGGTGGTCTCAATGGCCTTTTCTGCTTCTTCGGCGGTGATAATTCCGGCGGAAGTAGCGGCGGCCAGTTCATCGATGTCCACCACTTCGACCGGGGTGCCGGTGGTGGAAACGAGGTCGATGTAGAAGTCGCGGGTGGTCCACACCCCCTCTGCCGTGTCGATAGCGGCGACGTCGAAGTAGAAGTCCTGCGGTCGTTCGTGGCCGGGGCGGAAGTGGAATTTGCTCACTCGCAGGCTTAACGACGGCAAAAGCCAGCTTTCCAGGTAGCCAAACTGGGGATGGTCTGCACCCCGGGCCATATAAAGCCCAAAATCTGTTTCGGTGTAGACATCGACCTGCCGGAGGAAACCCTTGGGATCCGTGTTCACGGAGGCGGACACATCAAAGGTTTCTTTCTTCACGGGGTGCAGGTCAGTCATGTCGATATCCTTTTTGGGTTAGCTCACGAAGAAAGAAGTAGCGGTCGGGGCGAAGTTGCAGGAGTTAGTGGTGTTGCCTTGTTCGCCTGCGAGGGCGACGGATCCGTCGAGCCAGGCGATGATGTGGCCGTGGCCGGTGTCGGCAACCCCTGAAACGGTGGCAGGTCCTTGCGGGTTGATGCCGGTGTTTTCCAGCTTGGTAGCGCCAAATTTAAGGGTGTTAACGTTGAGCCAGTGCACAAACATGCCAGGTTGCTCTTTGGCCGCGGGGCTCGTGCCGAGTGCGGTGAAGAGGAATGCGGTTTGACCTGGTGCGGCACCGGGCAGTGGGAGCTCTGCTGGACCTGGCACAGCGATTGCCGTACCAGTTGATGCAAGTTCTCCGCCGATGCAGTTGGCGGACACGGTAGGCCAGACGAACTGGTTGAACACCGGTGCTCCTTCAGGGAGAGCGACACCGCCTTTGCCGTCACCCCGGTAGAAGGCCACGATCGCGAGAATGATGTTGCGTGTGTCTTCCGGAACCCATTTTTGGGAGGCGAAGCCTTCCATTTGCTGCAGGATATGCGGAGCTGGTCGGCCGAGATGGTCGATGGGGGAGGCAGACAGTTCTGCAGCGTGTGTTGGGATGGCCATGCCGACGCTCAGGAGTCCAGTGAGCACAACTGGTGCCAATCTCCGGGTCAGTGCACGCACGTAAAACAGTCTCGCTTTCCTGGGTGTTGAAGAAACTTGGGGACGCGACCACATCCGTCGCAACAGTCACAACAAGAACAATAGCAACGAAAGCCTTGTTTTGTCACACGAATTGGGTGCATTCCTTGGTTCGTCTATGTACTACGTCGCCTGACGGAACAATTTTGTTACCCACACGCACCCAAAAACCGAAAAGGTGCGCACAAGGGGTAGAGGGGAGTACGCTAGATACCCGTCATAAGTGCCCCTACATCAGGTGAGGGGTGCTTCCCATGATTTCAGGAGATTTTCCCTAGTGACCCACACTGAGTTTCGTAACGTAGCCATCGTCGCGCACGTTGACCACGGCAAGACCACCCTTGTTAATGCACTGCTTGAGCAGTCCGGCGTGTTCGGTGACCACGGCGAAGTTACGGACCGCGTCATGGACTCCGGTGACCTGGAGCGTGAAAAGGGCATCACCATCCTGGCTAAGAACACCGCTATCCGTCGCGCCGGTGCCGGCAAAGACGGCCAGGACCTCATCATCAACGTGATCGACACCCCAGGCCACGCCGACTTTGGTGGCGAGGTTGAGCGCGCACTGTCCATGGTCGACGGTGTGGTGCTGCTTGTCGACGCCTCCGAAGGCCCACTGCCACAAACCCGCTTCGTGCTGGGCAAGGCCCTGGCAGCCAAGATGCCAGTGATCATCTGCGTGAACAAGACCGACCGTCCAGACGCCCGTATTGATGAGGTTGTGGAAGAATCCCAGGACCTCCTCCTTGAACTCGCTTCCACCCTCGAGGATGAAGAAGCCGCTCTGGCAGCTGAGCAACTCCTGGACCTACCAGTGCTGTTCGCATCTGGTCGCGAAGGCAAGTGCTCCACCGAAAACCCAGGCAACGGCAACGCTCCCGAGGCCGAGAACATGGATGCTCTGGTTGACGTCATCTACAACGTACTGCCGGAGCCATCCGCAGAGATCGACGCGCCGCTGCAGGCCCACGTCACCAACCTGGACTCCTCGTCCTTCCTCGGCCGCATCGGCCTGGTCCGCATCTTCAAGGGCAAGCTGAAGAAGGGCCAGCAGGTCGCCTGGATCCACTACGACTCCGAAGGAAACCAGCACACCAAGACCGCAAAGATCGCTGAGCTGCTGCGCACCGTCGGCGTGACCCGTGTTCCGGCCGAGGAAGTCATCGCCGGCGACATCGCGGCGATTTCCGGAATCGACGAGATCATGATTGGCGATACCCTCGCGGATGTTGAAAACCCGGTTGCACTGCCACGCATCACCGTCGACGAGCCAGCGATCTCCATGACCATTGGCGTAAACACCTCTCCGATGGCCGGTAGGGGAGGTGGCGATAAGCTCACAGCTCGCGTCGTCAAGGCGCGCCTTGACCAGGAGCTCATCGGTAACGTTTCCCTGCGCGTTTTGCCGACCGACCGCCCAGATGCGTGGGAGGTACAAGGCCGTGGCGAAATGGCACTGTCCATTCTGGTGGAGACCATGCGCCGCGAAGGTTTCGAGCTGACCGTGGGCAAGCCACAGGTCGTGCCAAAGATCATCGACGGCAAGACCTACGAGCCATACGAGCACATGGTGATCGACACCCCAGCAGAGCACCAGGGCGCCATCACCCAGCTCATGGCAGCGCGCAAGGGACAGATGCTGTCCATGGACAACACCGGCTCCGACTGGGTCCGCATGGAATACAAGGTTCCAGCCCGTGGCCTCATCGGATTCCGTACTGTCTTCATGACCGAAACCCGCGGCACCGGCATCGCCAACCACTACTCCGAAGGCTACGAGCCATGGGCCGGCGAAATCAAGGACCGCGCCACCGGCTCCCTCGTTGCCGACCGCTCCGGCCAGATCACCGCCTACGCACTCCAGCAGCTCGCGGACCGTGGCCAATTCTTTGTCGAGCCAGGTACCGAAGCTTACGAAGGTATGGTGGTAGGCGCCAACAACCGTGATGAAGACATGGACATCAACATCACGCGCGAAAAGAAGCTCACCAACATGCGCTCCGCCACCGCTGATGCCACCGTCACTTTGGCCAAGGCTCGCACCTTGTCTCTGGAAGAGGCAATGGAATTCTGTGGCGCCGACGAATGTGTGGAGGTCACCCCGAACATCATCCGCGTCCGTAAAGTGATCTTGAACGCCACCGAGCGTGCCCGTGCCCGCTCCCGCGCGAAGCAAATGAACAAGTAACCTGTTTTTCTCCTCACCCCGCGCCCCGGTTCCTAATGGAGCGCGGGGTGTTGTGTTTTGCTGGCCAAGCAATGTGTGGCTAGTTCATGGTGCCCTTTGGGGATCCCGATGTTGTGCTAGCACTCGGGTGTGCGGAGCTGAACTTTGGCGGTGCAGCGGCACTACATCGGCGTAGGGCCGGTTGGTGGAGATTGGTTGGTAGAGAGTTCGAGAGGAAGTCGCGTCAAAAGGGGGTCGAGGTTGATTTCTACTCGAACTCTCTACCAACCGTTCTCGACCAACCGTTTTTGATATCGCTCACCTGTGGGGAAAGCGTGTCGGCTGCCGGACCCCGACATTTTCCCAAAATGTGTCCGGGGACACCGCGCAAACAACGTGACAGGCCCGTATCTGATGTATGGGCAGCGAGTAATGTGCCCCATGTTAGGAACAGTGCGGGCTATTCCACCTGGGGGTTTGTGATAGCAAATGACCTACCGTGGGGCAGATTAAGGCTTCATGGCCCCAGATACCCAAAAAACTCCCTCTTGAGCATTCAAGAGGGAG
Organism: Corynebacterium sp. NPDC104732; assembly: GCF_055583565.1. Classification (NCBI taxonomy): domain Bacteria; kingdom Bacillati; phylum Actinomycetota; class Actinomycetes; order Mycobacteriales; family Corynebacteriaceae; genus Corynebacterium; species Corynebacterium sp. NPDC104732. The sequence continues at coordinate 25,977 of NZ_JBVJNS010000002.1, read as the reverse complement.
TATGAAAATTTGCTAGCTTTCTTCCAGCTCGTGCCCGATGAGGACTTCGTCGGTGGCGTGTTCGGATGGGCCGAGGACTCCGACCTGGTCGTCAGGAGCGCGACGTAGGGCTGCGATGGAGGCGGCCAGGCCACCCCAGATGATGACGATGAACAGAACCATCATCATGATTGCGGATCCACTCATGGCGTTATCCTTTACTGTTCGGCAGCGAAGCCTGCGTGGCGTTCGCGGTCTGGGTTGAACTTACGTGGGCGGTGGTAAGGGCGCTCTGGGTCGGGTTCGACACCGAAGTCGGACCCTGGCGGGCCGTCAATGCGACTGATACCACGCCATGGGATGACGGACATCATGAAGGCGAAGGCCGCAATCAGTGCGAGAACACCCCAACCGAAGAGAATCAACTGGGAGGAAGAGTAGCCTTCGTATGGTTCCTTGATCAGGTTGATCAGTTCCTGGACCAGGGTGAATCCGAGGACGATGGTGCTGATGTTCACCACGCAAATGCGCCAGATGGTGCTGACCCGGAAGGAGGAGACAGCGTTGAGGTGCAGCCCGAATTCGTCGATGCGTCGCAGGATCCAGTCGATCACGATCACGGAGATCAGCGCGATGCCGACGATGCCGATGTTGTTGGTGAACTTGTCCATGATGTCCAGCGTGGACAGTGCAGAAGTGGTGGAGAACAGTCCCAGGGAGATCAGCGCCATGAACACGCCGATACCGACGGCTGCGGTCTTGCGGGGCAGGTTCAGCTTGTCCTTGAATGCGGACACCACCACTTCCAGGAGGGAGAACAAGGAGGTGAAACCGGCGATGGTGAGACTGCCGAAGAACAGGGTGCCAAACACCGGCCCTAAAGGCATTTCGTTGATGATGGTTGGGAAAGCGATAAATGCCAGGCCAATACCACTCTTAGCGACCTCACTCACCTCCACGCCCTGTTGGGTTGCCATGAAGCCCAGCGCCGCGAACACACCAATACCCGCCAAAACCTCGAAGGAGGAGTTTGCGAAGCCGGTAACCAAACCGGTACCAGTCAAGTTGGTGCGTGGCTTGAGGTACGAGGAATACGTGAGCATGATGCCGAAGCACACCGACAGGGAGAAGAAAATCTGGCCGTACGCTGCGATCCACACTGTCGGGTCGCTCAGAGCGGACCAGTCCGGCGTGAAGAAGGCGTTCAGACCCTTTGCAGCACCTGGGAGGAACAGAGCCTGGATCACCACGATAATGAACAGCACAGTGAGCAGCGGCATGAAGATCTTTGCGGTCTTGCCAATACCTTCGTCCACTCCCGCAGCCAGGACAATAATGGCAACGACCCACACCAGGGCCAGGGCAATTGCGATCTGCGGCACGATGTGGGTGGACACGGTGGCGCTGGTATCGGCTTGTAGGAACGTTTCCCCAAAGTAGTCCCCAGGGCTATCGCCCCAGGCCTTGTTGAAGGATTTCACCGTGTAAAGCCCAGCCCAGCCGATGATGGCGGCGTAGTAGATGGTGATAAAGAAGGAAATACCCACCTGGATCCAGCCGACTGGTTCGGCCCAGCCCTTGATGCGTCGGAAAGCCAGTGGGGCGGAGCCACGGTAACGGTGGCCGATAGCGAAGTCGAGGAAGAGCAGTGGGATGCCTGCAGTCAGCAATGCCACGAGGTACGGAACGAGGAATGCGCCACCTCCGTTGTCGTAAGCAACATATGGGAAACGCCAAATGTTACCTAGGCCAACTGCGGAAGAGATAGCAGCGAGGATGAAGACGAACCGGGTGGAAAATACCTCACGGCGTTCGGAATTTTGAGTAGCCAATGGTCGGCCTTTCAGTAATCAACGTAAAAGGTCGCGCTTTCGCACTTCCTTGGTGATGAAGTACGATCGCCCGTTGAAGCGGCTCAAAAGGGTGATTTGAACCACACAATTGCTGTAAGTGTGCACATCGTATCACTAGGTGAGATGGCCTGTCAGCAACTTCGGAGATTGTTGGCATATCTATTGTAGATTCTGGGAAAAACCTGACTACGCTGGGGGCGTGTTTTACCTAAAGTGGCGTCCCATCATTGGTACTGGATTGATGTTTGCCAGCAACGGCGCACTGTTTGCGAGCCTGTTGCCCTGGTATCCCACCCTGATGCGCAGTTGGGGGCTAGCTGAGGCCACCTTTGGCCTGGTCGTGGCCTGTTTCCCGCTTGGCTCGATCCTCTCCGCCGCGGTCCCTGCGCCGATTGTGAAGCGGTTCGGTCCCCGGGCAACTGTAGTGGCCGGCACCATCCTGATGGCAGCGATTCTCACCGCAGGTGGTGGCGTGAGCTCGGGGTGGGCGCTCGCGGGGCTGCTTTTGGTCCTTGGATTCTTGGACCCCATCGTGGACGTGGCACAAAATGTGACGGCCGTGCGGGTGCAGGACGCGGTCGGTTTCTCCGTTATGTCGAGCGTGCATGCGGCATGGAGTCTGGGGGCGGCGTCGGGTGGTGCGTTAGCGACGATGGCCGTCGGTAAGCTGCCCATGGCGTTGCACCTGGGGCTCGCCGCGACTGCGGTGACCGCCGTGGCACTGCTGGGGACGACGCTCGTAGGCCCCGTTCCCGCTCCCGAAGAGGACACTGATCAGCAGCAATCCACTTCGACTAAGCGGGCAATCCTGTCGGTCATCCCCATCGTGGCGATCGCAATCGGCGGGGCCGTGGTGGAAGAGGTGGCAAGCAACTGGGCGGCGCTCGCGGCCCATCAGCTCGCTGGGGTGCCGCTGTCCGCGACGGGCATTGCGCTATCCCTGATGCTCACTGCGCAATGCGTCGGCAGGTTCGCGGGAGACCCAATGATTAACCGGTGGGGCAGGGTAGCGGTGGCACGCGTAGGGGGCGTCCTCATCGCGGTAGGCGGCATCATCGCTATCAGTAGCACCGCGCCCCTGCCGTTGTTTGCTGGTTTCATACTTGCTGGTTTTGGCTGCGCCACCATCGTCCCCAGCGCGTTTGTGGCCGCTGCGAGGATCCCGGGGATTTCGGAAGGGGCGGGGCTCACGATGGTGTCCTGGCTGATGCGGATCGGTTTCTTGACGGCGAGCCCGGTGATTGGGGCGGTGGCGTCGGCAAGCTCGCTGCGGGTCGCACTCGGAATTGTCGTGCTGGGCGGGGTCACTATTATGGCGCTCAGCCCACAACTCGCAGGCAGTGGTAAAGATAGATAGGTGATGATTCGACGTAGCGCAGCCCTGGCCCTTGCGATGATGCTGGCCGGGTGTTCCGCGCAGCCAGGCCCCGCCCCGGTGCAACCCGAGGATGAGACCACGGGCAGCGTCACCGTGGTGCCCGAAGTACCGGTGGAAAAGAAGAACCGCAACGAAATCATCGTTGGGATTGACCCCATCCACAATGGGCTGAACCCGCACCTTGTTTCCGACGATTCTGCCTTCGTGCAGTCCCTGGCCCGGCTGGTGCTGCCCAGCGCATTTAACGACGGCGCCATGAACCGCGATCTCCTAGAAAGCGCGCGGGAAATCCCTGCCATCGGTGGCGCAGCACAAACCGTCGAATACCGCATCGCTCCGGAGGCCCAATGGTCCGACGGCTCCCCCATCACCGGTGCAGACTTTCAGTACTTGTGGCACAACCTGGCACACCAACCCGGTGTCATCAACCGGGCCGGCTACCAGCAGATTAAGGAAATCACCACCGCGGAAGGCGGGAAATTGGTGACGGTTTCTTTCAGCAATAAGGTCGAGGACTGGCAAAGCCTGTTCACCAACTTGCTGCCGAGCCACCTGTTTTCCGTCGGCACGGAATCTTTCGATCGGGTGCTCGCCACCACCGTTCCCGCATCGGCCGGACGGTACATGGTTCGTAGTGTGGACCGACGCCGGGGAGTGATCGAGCTGGCGCGAAATGACAGGTTTTGGGGCGAACGCCCAGCCGACGTGGAATTGCTTACCTTCCGGGAAATCGGTTCGGTGTCCAATATCATTGAAATGATGCGCAATAAGCAGCTTAGCTTCGCACACATCACCCCAGCAGAAACCACGATGGACGCGCTCACCTTAGCCGGAGGAGTGCAAACCAGGGTGGTAGATCGGGATTCTTACCTCACGGCAACCTTTAACTCGGTGGCCCTGCCTGATGCAGCGGACCGAAAGGCTGTGGCGTCTCTACTGGATGTGCCCCTGCTCGCTCGTCTCGCTGCTGGCCGTTCCGCCGATCTCGGTGTGGCAGAAGGACAGCCGAAACCAGCCGGTGACCCGGAGAAACTTCGGGAGCTAGGGCGCCCGATTCGTATCGCGGTGGACCCAGCAGACGAAACCGCCCGATCCGCAGCCTCTGCTATTGCCGACATGCTTCGCTCCCATTCCATCCCCGCGGACTTGGTGCAAAGCGACATGGCTGACATCTCGGCAAAGAAAGTTCCTGCTGGTGAGGTAGACGTCGTGGTCTCGTGGCAGCGGAAGAAAACCGACGTGGCCACTGTGGCGAGCACCTACCTCTGCCCAGGGCCGGACGCGATCGCACGAGCAACGCTCACCGGCTGGTGTGATGCCGGGACCGACGCCGAACTGCTCGCAGGCTTGGCCGGGCAACGATCCAAGGAAGGTATCCTCCAGCTCGCCGGTCAGCTGAATGAGGAGCAGCTCCTCGAGGTGCCCATCCTGGTGGATCGTAGGGTAGACATTCTGGGGTCCGGAATTGTGGGGCCTGCCCCGCGACTGGAAGAATGGCCCACGATGCCGGCGGCGTCCGTTATCGCGACCGCGCACGAGTGGAAAGACGACAAACAATGATCCGTGACTTGGTAGGGCTGCGCGTTGTAGCAGTACACGCGCACCCCGACGATGAAGCCATTTGGACTGGTGGGGCGCTCGCCGAGCTGAGCCAGCGCGGCGCCGACGTCACTGTGGTGACCTGCACCTTGGGTGAACAAGGCGAGGTCATCGGCGAACCCTTCGCCCAGCTGGTAGCAGATCAGGCAGATCAGCTGGGCGGCTTCCGCGTTGCCGAGCTAGCCGCCTCCCTCGCCGCGCTCGGGGTGCGCGGACACTTCCTTGGTGGCGCTGCGCGATGGCGCGATTCCGGCATGATCGGGGACCCAGCCAACGACGACCCCCGCGCGTTCCTCCATTCCGGCGAACAATCGCAGCAGCAGCTCACCACACTTTTCGACGCCCTTCGCCCCCACCTCGTGCTCACCTACGGGCCCGATGGTGGCTACGGCCACCCGGACCACATTCGCGCCCACGAGATTACCCACGGGGCGGCCGCGCAATGCCAGGTGCCACCGCAGCGGATCATGTGGGCTGTGACCAGCTGGGAGCCGTTGACTGCGGGGCTGGCGGACATCGCCTCCATCCCACCAGGCTGGCGGCGGGCTGTGGACGGTGAGCTCGCGTGCGTCGATAAGCATGACGTTGAGCTGCAGCTTTCCGACGCCACCTACGCGGCCAAGGCGTCGGCAATGCGGGCCCACCCCACGCAGCTGTGGCTTGCCGACGGCACCGTCTCCCCAGTCAACCCCGTAGCGGCGCACGCCACGTTGGAGTCAACGGATCGGGCAGGCCTGGTCTTTGCACTCAGCAACCTGATCGCCCAACCATTGTTGCGCACTGAGCACTACCAGTTAGGGTTTGGCACAGAGATCACCGATCGGTCCGACATGACAGCGGGGCTCACGTGGTAGAACAACAAGGTTTCACCTACACTGACCACTCTATGGGGGAGAAGATTTTCGGGCTGTTCTGGCTCAGTCTCGGTGCGCTACTCAGCGTAGTACTGGAAGTGGTGTACCTCGGCACCTGGATCACCCTGCCCGACGGCAGCGCGGTGGCGTTCCCGTACCCGATTCTTATAGCCTTCTTGTTTAACGGAGTTCTCACCAAGACCGCCCGCCTCTGGACCGCCAACATGGGGGGATACCTCGTTCCCCTGACCGTGTGGATCCTCGGTTTTCTCGCCCTGACTTTCTGGGTAAGCATTTCTGGGGATACTCTAGTGGGGGCGAATCCTCGGAGCCTCGGGCTGCTCGCAGCCGGACTCGCCGGGGGCTTGTGGCCACTCATGCGACCCCAAGTGGCACAATAGAGCACATTGATTACCTCCCCACACTGGGTGGGGACCATCGTCGAAGGAATTTAGAACCCGATGACTTACACCATTGCGCAACCTTGCGTCGACGTCATGGACAAAGCATGCGTCGAAGAATGCCCAGTTGACTGCATCTACGAAGGCAAGCGCTCCCTGTACATCCACCCTGACGAGTGCGTTGACTGCGGTGCCTGCGAACCAGTGTGCCCAGTGGAAGCAATCTTCTACGAGGACGACGTGCCAGACGAGTGGATCGACTACAACGACGCCAACGCCGCCTTCTTCGATGAACTCGGCTCCCCAGGCGGCGCCGCCAAGCTCGGCCCACAAGACTTCGACGCTGAGCTCGTCGCTAAGCTCCCACCGCAGGTCAACGACTAATGCCAACCCGCCCGCGTGATGTCCTAGGCAGCCGACTGCCCGAGTTCCCTTGGGATACGCTTTCCGCCGCCCGTGAGCGCGCGTCCCAGCACCCCGAGGGCCTCATCGACCTGTCCATCGGCACCCCGATCGATGACGTCGCGCCGGGTATCCAATTGGCCCTCGTCGGTGCCGCCGCTTACCCCGGATACCCGCCCACCGAGGGGATTGCTGGGTTGCGGGAAGAGATCGCCTCTTGGCTGGACCGTCGCTACGGTGTGTCTGGGCTCGGCCCGGATCATGTCCAGCCGGTGGTGGGAACCAAGGAAGCTGTGGCCCTCACCCCGCTGATGCTGGGTATTGGCGCTGGCCACACTGTGGTCATTCCCGAGGTGGCGTACCCAACCTATGAGGTGGCCGCCCTCACCGCGGGTGCCGAGGCCGTGCGGGCAGATTCCCTGACGAAGCTGGGGCCGATGACGCCGTCGCTCATCTACCTCAACACGCCTGCCAACCCGACCGGTAAAGTGCTCGGACTCGAACACCTGAAAAAAGTAGTGTCCTGGGCCCAGGAACGTGGCGTGATCGTAGTATCCGACGAGTGCTACATCGGTCTCGGCTGGGATGATGACAACCCGCCGGTATCGATCTTGGATCCGCGCGTCAACAAGGGGAACCTCACTGGGCTTCTCGCGTTGCATTCGCTGTCGAAATCCTCGAACCTCGCGTCCTACCGATTCGGTTTCTTCGCCGGGGACCCCGCACTCATCGCTGAGTTGCGCCTCGCCCGCAAGCACCTGGGCCTGATGGTGTCGCACGCTGTTCAGCACGCGGCGCTCGCTGCGCTGCGTGACGACGAGCAAGAAGCCCTCCAAAAGCTGCGCTACGCCAAGCGTCGCGCGAAGCTGATGCGCGCGCTTATCGACGCCGGCTGTACCATCACCGATTCCGAAGCCGGACTCTACCTGTGGGCAACGCGCGGCGAACCCGGGCGAGACACCGTCGCATGGCTCGCCGAACACGGCATTTTGGTGGCGCCGGGCGAATTTTACGGCCCCAAGGGAAACGATTACGTGCGCGTCGCACTGACCGGCTCAGACGAAGCCATTGACGCCGCCTGCGCACGCCTTGGCTAAGGTTCCCATCCCGGCGCGAGACGGGATTTCACCGCTGCGTGTAGTGCTGCGCTCAGTGGTGCCCTCCGATCGCACTTACTACGCCGGTGCTTCCGGGGACAGCGGGTTTGCATTCGGATCCGTGCTGGAACCGGGTACTGTGCTGCCAAAACCGACCCCTGCCTGGTATCACGAAGAAGTCCCGCCCGAGGATCCCATTCCGTTCCAGGAAATTCCGGTATTTCAGGGGTGTGGCCTTATGGTCGTCGATAAGCCCGCGTTTGTACCAAGCACCCCCAACGGCCGGATCGTGCGGGAAACCGTGCAAACCCGACAGCGCGTAGCCACCGGAAATGATGACATCGTGGCCGTGCATCGCCTCGACCGCCTCACGTGCGGGCTGCTGGCGCTGTCCACATCTGCTGAAACCCGCGGGTTCTACCAACAGCAATTCGCTCAGCGACATGCCAAGAAACGCTATCGGGCGGTGGTATCCGGCAACCTGCCCTTGGGGACAGAATGGCAGACCTTCGAACTGCCAATGCTGAAAGTGAAAGGGGAGCGGCAAGTGCGCGTGGACACCCGTGGGAAAAAGACCGTGACGAGGGCGCGGCTGTTGCAGAACAGCCTGGTGGAACTTGAACCACTGACCGGACATACCCATCAACTGCGGGTGCTGTGCTCGCATCTAGGGGCACCGATCGACGGGGACGATACCTATCCGATAGACAAAGGGCTGCAACTTGATAACTTTTCAGACACGCTCAAACTCTGCGCCACCCACCTTGAACTGGACTTATGGGGCGGTGTGGGGCGCGGGGTGTGGACTTCGCCACGTCTTGTCGAATCGGGTTTCTGGGCAAGCACCGAGTAAGATTGTGCAGATTAGCCCTGTCAACAAATTAGAAGAGTTACGTTGTGCTTAGTGAACGTCTGAGGACGAATACTCGTCAGTTCATCAAATTCGGCATCGTCGGCGGCTCAGGAGTACCCGTCAACCTACTGGTGGCGTACCTCGCCCTGAAAATCTCCGTATTCTCTGGCGGGCCGGACTACCACGAAGCCGTGCTCGGGATCCCCTGCACCCCCTTCAATATCCGTGGCTTCCACGTATTTCAAGCCATCGCCTTCCTCGTAGCCAACATGTGGAACTACCAGCTCAACCGCACATGGACATTTGGCGGACTGGAAAAACGCAGCTGGCTACGCGGGTTCTTCCCCTTCCTCACCACAGGGCTGCTCGCCCTGCTCGTGCAAATGGCAGTCTCCACACTCATGCTCAACCCAACGTCACCACTGGCACTCCCAGACTTCCTCGATGACTCCTCAGGGCTGAAAAACCGGTTCTACTGGGCACAAGCGATCTCCATCCTGGTGGCCATGCCGGTGAACTTCATCATCAACAAGCTATGGGCGTTCCGGACAAAGAAACCGACGCATGTAGTCATCGAAGCCGATCCTAGATAGGGGCGTGCTGGATTTGGTAATGCAAAATGACTTTTTCGGGGGATTTTCGTCAGTTTGAATTACCAGATTCGGCATCGCTAGTCTTCTAGTTCACTCTCGATACGCCGCTGATCGCGCTTTCGCAGCCATCCTGTATACAGCGGGGTGATGAGCATTACGGCCACAAATCCAGCAATTGCGCCGGTGACCGTGCCGTTGGCGTAGAAGGGTGTGCCAGCGTTGTTTGAGATGAGCGCGGCAATCCACGCCACGACGACGGCCACTATGAAGGCCCATTCCCAACCCCAGAGGTGCCTAAAGTTGCTGAGTTTAGGGTGTGGGACTGTTCGGCTGAGCCACTTAGTGCTGGTGAAGGTGCCAATTGAGATGGGGATTAACGCGAGGAATGAGAGATAGGCCTGTCGGCCGTCGAGAAGCCAGGCGAGCAGTGGCGCCATGGCCAGGCTGAGGTAGTTGGTCCAGTACATGCCTGCCGTGGCGGATTTGTGCAGTTGGGCGCGCTCAAACTCGTCTGTGTAGAAGCTTTCGGCGCGGGCGATAATGCGGTCATTGATTGTCATTTTTAGCTCCTTTCCTGTTCGCGTCCAAAGACGCGTTCAACTGTTTCACCAAGTACGTGGCAGATATCAAGAGCTAGGTGTACGGAAGGGGAGTAGTTGCCTCTCTCAATATTGGCGATTGTTTGTCTGGATACTCCCACCTGTTTCGCAAGTTCCGCTTGTGATAGCTCGTTCCAGCGGCGGAGTTTGCGAACCATGTTGGAGTTAAGTTCTTCTCCCATAATGGCTCCTTTCGTTTTCTTAGTGTAAATAAAACTAGACATTATGGCAAGGGGGTAGGCGTAAAAAAAATCCTCCCCAGAGAGGGAGGAGAGGAGGGTTGGGCTGCGGAAATCGAGCGTACGGATGGGACTTTTAAGCGCTGAAAAATCCCATACGTACGCTCGATTTCGCACCCTAACTATTTACGGGCCCACGGTGACGCGCCCTGCACCTTGGCATTGACGACCGATGCGATAAAGAGGCCGGTGAACATGATTGCGGCAGAGGTTAGCTGGACGCGGGCAGTGGCGTCGCTAAGCATCAGCGCAGCAAGTGCGGCCAGCGCAAGTAGCGTGACCCACGTCAGCCACGGGTATGCCCACATGCGCACCTTCAAATCGAAGCGCCGTTCAAGCTCAGGGCGCAGTCGCAGCTGGGACACAGCGATAAAAGCCCACACGATGAGCAATGACGCGCCCGCAGAGTTCAGCATGAACCCGAGCAACCAGCCCGTATCGATGTAATTCAGCACCACCATCACGACGCTCAGCACAATAGACAAAATGATGGCAGGAAGCGGGACGTTGGCGCCAGAAGTGCGCGCAAAAAGCTCCGGAGCCTCGCCCCGCTTCGCCAGCGAGTACAGCATGCGTGAGCTGGCGAAAATCTGGGCGTTAAACGCGGACAGCAACGCCAGGACGATCACCACATCCATCACCATCGCGATCCCGGGGATGCCCGCCAGCTCCAGCACCTGCGTGAACGGGCTTTCCGCAGCTCCTTCCGCCGCGCCTAAGGACGACCATGGCAGCAAAAATGTAATGACCAGAACAGATCCGAGATAAAACACCGAGATTCGGGTAATAGTCGTTTTCACGGCATTGACGAGCGAGTGCTCGGGGTCCTCGGACTCGGCAGCTGCAATAGCGACGACCTCAATACCGCCAAACGCAAACGCTACCGCCAGGATTGCCGTGGCGACGCCGCCGATGCCGTTGGGAAGAAAACCATCTGCCAAAAAGACCTGCGTGCCCACCATTTCGTTGCCGGGAATGATGTGGAGGATCAAGCCAAGACCAATCGTTAAGAACACCACCAGCACGGCCACCTTAATAAAAGCGAACCAGAACTCGAACTCGCCGAACGCGCGCACACGCAGCAGATTGATGACCGCAAAAAACACCACAAACACAGTCGCCGGGATCCAAGGCTCCACCCCGAACCAGGAACCAACCAGGGCGGAGGCGCCGGTTAACTCCGCGCCAAGCACGGCAATGGTGGCGAGCCAATAAATCCACCCTTGTACGAATCCAGCCCAGCGCCCGATTCCCATCTCTGCATATTCGGAAAAACTACCGGAAGCTGGCACAACCGAACCGATTTCACCGAGCATGCGCATGACCAGCACAGCGAGCGAACCAGCGAACATGTAAGCAAGTAGCACGGCTGGACCGGCAGCCTTAATCCCTACGCCCGAGCCAAGGAACAATCCTGCACCAATGGTGGAGCCAAGGCCCATCATGGTGAGGTGCCGGACTTTCAGCCCGTTGCCTAGGGATGACGCAGAAGAGTGCATAGTTCGCTAACTTTCATGATCGCGGGGACGTGGGGTGATGTGGCACCACAACTGCAGTGTAAAGGGTGAGCTTCGGGCACGAAAAAGCGGGTCCAACATGTAAAACTGTTGGACCCGCGAAGTGGGGAGAAGATCTAAATCTTGTTCTTGTTGCGCGTGGTGAAGCTCAATGCCACCAACACCAAAGTCACGATGGTGACGGAGGTGATTTGGCCACGTGCGGACTCATCAAACAACATCAACACGGTCAGGCCGATCAGTGCGATGACGGTCAGCCATGGCAGGACTGGGAAACCCCACATCCGCACGCTGAGCTCGCCGTTGGCTTCCATCTCGCGGTGCAACCGCAGGTGGCTAAAGCAAATCATGAGCCAGATGACGATCAAGCAGCCGCCAACAGCATTCAGAAGGAACGTGAGCAGACCAGCTGGGTTCCAGTACTGCAGGCCAACAGACGCGAAGGCAAAGACCATGGAGAGCAACACGGCGTTGTTGGGAACCTTTGCGGCGTTGAGCTTGGCGAAGAACGCCGGAGCATCCTTCTTCTCTGCCAAGGCGTACACCAGGCGGGAGGTGGCGTAGATCTGAGCATTGAATGCCGAGAGCAGCGCCAGGACGATGACGGCTTCCATGATCTGAGCGATACCAGGAATGCCAGCCTGCCCCAGGATTATAGTGAATGGGGACTCCGCAGCGGTCTTTGCGCCGCCGATTTCGTCGTACGGTAGCAGGAAGCAAATCGCGAGCACAGAGCCGAGGTAGAACAGGGAGATACGCCAGATCACGGAACGCACCGCGGTGCCGATTGCTGCAGAAGGGTTTTCGGATTCCGCAGCGGCGATGGTGACAATTTCGATACCGCCGAATGCGAAGGCAACTGCCAGCAGGCCAGCGGCAACACCGGTGATGCCGTTCGGCATGAAGCCGTTGTCACCAATGAAGTTCTTGGTTCCCACAAACTCGGTGCCTGGGAGGAGCCCGAAAATCATCAAGACCGAGATCGCCAGGAACACGATAATGACGGCGACCTTGATAAAAGCGAACCAGAACTCAAACTCGCCGAAGCCGCGCACCTGCATGAGGTTCACGACGGCGAAACCCACCACGCAGACCAGGGCGGGAATCCACGGGTCAACGCCGAACCAGCTACTCATGATGGCGGCAGCTCCGGTCATTTCGGCGCCCATCACCATCACAAGCATGAACCAGTACAGCCAGCCGAGGGTAAAGCCAGCCCAGTGGCCGAAGGCCATTTCGGCGTAGGTGGAAAAGGATCCGGATGCTGGGCGTGCCGCGGCCATTTCACCGAGCATCTGCATCACGAAGATAACGATGATGCCTGCTGCAATGTATGCAAGCAAGACTGCAGGGCCGGCAAGTTGAATGCCCACGCCGGTGCCCAAAAACAGGCCGGCGCCAATCGCCGAGCCGAGGCCCATCATTGTGAGGTGGCGGGTCTTTAGCCCGTGACCCAAGTCAGTTTTAGTGCGTTCCGCAATTGTCATGTCTCAACTATTCCGTGCGTGCATAACATTCACCAACTTGAGTATTAAAAACCCGCGAAAAACGAGACAAACTGTCCCAGTTTCCCCAAATTTAGGGGTGATGGGCGCGCAGAAGCGAAAACCAGGGTATTAGAGCAGTTAAGAAGTTATTTGGCGAGCAACTGGTTCTGGGTGGTGCGCTTCCCTGAGGATCATCCAATTATCCTGGCCAGCGATGCTGCTGGCCGGAGCGATGGAATCAGTGTCTGGGAAGTACAGGCTGGTATCCGGTTCGATGATCAGGTTCGTGCCGATATGACAGTTATTGCCCAGGTCAACACCGATTACGCCACTAGCCACCCCGAACGTGCAGGCCTTACCTACCCGGAGAGGATGGCGTTTGCCATCCTTGCCCTTCAATCCCATCAACACTGCGCTCAGCTCGATGGTGCAGTCCTCGTCAATAACAACCGACGACGACACACGGCCCTCGATGCGCGCAGGCCCCAGCGAACCCGCGTTAAAGGAGACGAAACCTTCGCGCAGTACCGAGGTGCCCGGCGCGAGGTAAGCACCCAGTCGGACACGCTCAGCTTCCGCGATACGGATCCCAGACGGAACCACATAATCGACCATGCGAGGAAGCCTGTCCACGGCGTAAACGTGAATCAAGCCACGGGACCGCAGCGCGCGACGGACGTATTCAAAGTTCGTGGGAAGGCAAGGCCCCTTGTTTGTCCACACCACGGTAGCCAAAATCCGCAGCGAGCCTTCCATGTTCATCTTTCCGGGTTCCACCAGTCGGTGGGAGAGCAGATGAAGGCGGAGGTACACGTCATGAGCATCTACCGGGGGCTGCGTGAGATCTGCGATCCGGGTACGAACAGCAACCTGCTCCACCATGCGGTCTTCATCTATTCCCACCAGAGACAGCATCTTTGGTGTGAGATCCTGAGCGCCGAGGCGAACGGTGTCCGATTCTGGCACATTATTTTTTGGCCAACGCTTCAGCTGGGGTGCCGGGTACCAGGTATCAAGAACCGTACCGTCGGCTGCGATGTTTGCAATTCCGTCTGCCAATGCGCCCACAATCGTCATACGTCCAGTCTAAAGGGTATTGCGCAAAAGCATGTACCGAGAGCGATGAATGGTGATTCGGCAAGCAAAGGATGCTGAAAACCACTAGCGTCGAATACTGACAAAGTGAACAACGATGCACTGAAAGAGGTTCATAGTGGCGCCCAGCAAGACCCCGAATGAGGATAAGAAGCGTATGCTGCGCGGCCCGGTGTTGTTGCGGCATGCTGGGCCTCAGGAAAGTACTACGGACCAGCGTTTGCTGGACCAGCAGCACAATATTGACTGGCTGCACACCGACCCTTGGCGAGTGCTGCGTATTCAAAGCGAGTTCGTGAGCGGTTTCGGTGCGTTGGCTGAGATGCCGCTGGCTGTGACTGTGTTCGGTTCGGCCCGCATTAAGGAAGATCACCCGTACTACGAGCAGGGGCAGCGCCTGGGTGAGGAGTTGGTCAAGGCTGGCTACGCAGTCATCACCGGTGGTGGACCAGGATTGATGGAGGCTCCGAACCGTGGTGCTTCGGAAGCGGATGGGCTATCGGTGGGCCTGGGCATTGAGCTTCCGCATGAGCAGGCTCTTAACGCCTGGGTGGATCTGGGCTTAAACTTTCGGTACTTCTTCGTCCGTAAGACGATGTTCCTGAAGTACTCGCAGGCGTTCGTGTGCTTGCCGGGCGGTTTTGGCACGCTCGACGAGCTGTTTGAAGCGCTGTGTATGGTGCAGACCGGCAAGATCACTAACTATCCCATCGTGCTGATCGGCACCGATTTCTGGGGCGGACTAGTGGAATGGATCAAGGATCGCCTGATCGGTGAAGGAATGATCAGCGACAAGGACACGGACTTGTTTATGGTGACGGATTCCGTGGAGGAAGCCATCGAGTACATCGTCGATGAGCATGAGCACTTGCGACAGGGAGAGCCGGCCGCGGGCGGGCAGGCCCCCGAGGCCTCAGAGGTCGCTGCGGGGATGAGCAACGTTTAGATGAAGCCTCAGGTGAGATCCGGGTTCGCTGATCCCGCACACCCGGAGTTAGCGGTGGTCATGGCGATCGTGAATAGAACCCCCGATTCCTTTTACGACAAGGGGGCGACGTTTGCCGTCGATAAGGCAGTGCAAGCGGCGGTGGCGGCGGCCGAGCAGGGCGCGCGCATCATTGACATCGGCGGGGTGAAGGCGGGGCCAGGGCCACTTGTCGACGCCGCAGCGGAAATCGATCGAGTTGTCCCCTTGATCTCAGAGCTGCATCAGCGCTGCCCAGGGGTAGCGATCTCTGTGGATACTTGGCGCAGTGAGGTTGCGGACCGCGCCATCGCTGCGGGCGCCACGCTGGTCAATGACACGTGGGCTGGGCACGACCCAGAACTGGTAGCAGTGGCGGGGCAACACCGAGTGGGGTACGTCTGTTCGCACACCGGTGGCGCGATCCCACGCACCCGCCCGTACCGCGTGCATTACGACGACGTGGTGGCCGACGTGATTGCGGAAACTACCCGCCAGGCCGAACGTGCCGTGGCCTGTGGCGTGCCCGAAAACCTGGTGTTTATCGATCCCACCCACGATTTTGGCAAGAACACGTTCCATGGCCTGGAGTTACTGCGGCGCATCGACGAGATCGTAGCTACTGGGTGGCCTGTGTTGATGGCGCTGTCGAACAAGGACTTTGTGGGTGAGACTGTGGGACGGGACGTGAGCCAGCGGGTCCCCGGGACTCTCGCGGCTACCGCCTGGTCAGCAGCCCGTGGCGTGGCGGCGTTCCGGGCGCATCAAGTAACGGAAACCATTGACGTGATTCATATGACCGGCGCCATCGCTGGGATTGTGCCCCCGAAGCGCACCATCCGAGGTCTGGTGTGAACGAACTTCTGGCGCGCACGAGCGTGGTCATTCCAGCGCTGAATGAAGAAGCGACGGTGGGGGAGGTGGTAGCTTCCGTTCGTGCCGACGATCCCTGTGAGGTACTCGTGATCGACTCCGATTCCACCGACCGCACAGCACACGTAGCAGCGCAGGCGGGGGCCACGGTGCTGAATTGGCGCGACATCCTGCCCCAGATCCCACCGGTTCCGGGAAAAGGAGAGGCGCTTTGGCGAGGCGTAGCGGCGGCGCGCGGCGAGTTCATCGCATTTGTGGACGCTGACTTGATCCAGCCACGTGCCCACCTGGTGCGTGACCTGGTACAGCCCTTCGCCAATCCCGAAATCCAGCTGGTGAAAGCCCGTTACGAGCGCGGGTTTCATGGCGCCCGAACTGGCGGCGGCCGGGTCACCGAACTGGCCGCCAAGCCCTTGCTCCGGCAGCTGTTTCCGGAGTTGGCTGGCATTGCCCAACCCCTATCTGGGGAATATGCGATTAGGCGGGACATCGCCAGGCAGCTGCCGTTCACCGCAGGTTATGGCGTGGAGGTGGGGATCCTACTGGACGTCGCGCAGCTGCGCGGGGTAGCGGCAATAGCTCAGGTTGATTTGGGAGCCCGGCACCACCGGAATCGGCCCCTTGCTGAGTTGGCGCCCATGGCGGACGTGGTGGTGGCCACGGTGCTGTCACGGGTGCCCGGTCTGCGTGAGGGAGTGCTCACACCTGCTCAGTGCCCCGAGCAGCGCCCGCCCCTTGCTACGCTATGACGAATAGCTGTTGTCGGACTGTGGAAGGTCGCCGTCGTGCTCGTGTGGATGTCGTACTTGGTGGGCTTGGCTGTTGTGGTCGCCGTGCTCACGGTGGTGTTCGGTAAGGCCTTTGGTCGGGGGGAAATCATGCCACCGTTGGTGGATAACCTTGACCTGCAAGAACTCAACAGAGAGGCCGTGGCCCAGCAGCAATATGATGTGGTGCGCTTCGATACTGTCCTGCGCGGGTACCGCCAGGACCAGGTTGACGCCGTATTGGAGCAGCTCATTACCCAACTAGATGAGGCACGGGCCGAGCTTGCCACAGCGACTAAAAAACCAGGGATTGTGCCATAGTTTTAAATTCCGTGAGTGATAATAGGGCAGGGACCTGGTGTTTTTAATTTCACCTAACTCACGGCAGTGTGTTTTGAACTAGGATGGTCAGTTAAGGACACACGCTTTTAAAGAATAGGAGCTGACTCATCGTGGCAGCCATGAAGCCAAGGACAGGCAACGGTCCGATGGAAGCGGTCGAAGAAGGCCGGAAGATCGTAATGCGTATTCCAACTGACGGTGGCGGCCGCCTGGTGGTCGAACTTAACAAGGAAGAGGCAGCCGAGCTTGGTGCGTTGCTCGTAGAGGCTTCCAGCTAACTTTTCCCTGTCGTGACACCACGCCTGTTTTCGTGGTGTCTTTTTTATTCCCATGCTTTAACGAAAGGTGCGCAGATGCTGCGTGACATCATCGACATTCTTGCCGACCCTTCCGACGGCACCGACCTGCAGCTTACCGACGACGATCGCCGCGTCATCTCGACCAGCGGCCATAGCTTTGATGTTGCCCGCCAAGGGTACGTGTCGTTGATTGCGGGCGAGGGCCTGAAACATACCGGTGATGATGCAGCGATGGTTCAGTCGCGGGAAACGTTCCTGTCTCGGGGGCACTTTGCCCCCTTCGTGGAAGCTGTCTCCGAGCATATCCACCAGGTGCTTGACGAGGCAGGAGTATCGGATGACCACCCCCCGGTGATTGTCGAAATTGGTGCCGGTACAGGCTACTACCTAGCGCATGCCCTGGATGATGTGGCGGATTCGCGTGGCGTCGGCATCGACGTTTCCGTACCTGCAGCAAAGCACCTGGCTAAGTGTCACCCACGCGTGGGGGCCGTGGTTGCTGATGCGTGGCAGCGCCTTCCGATCCGGGACAACTCAGTTGATGTCATTACTGTTATTTTCGCGCCGCGCAATCCGCAGGAGTTTGCCCGGATCCTCCGCGAAAACGGCGAGGTGATCGTGCTGACCGCTCATCCCGGCCACCTGGATGAGCTGCGCGAGCCACTGGGGATCATTGGCGTGGAAGCAGGCAAAATTGACCACTTGCTGGAGAAGTCCCAGGGGTTCCTGACCCGGGTGGGGGAGGACACCCTCATTGAATTCCCCATGGAGCTGGACCGTGACTCCATTGCGGCGCAGATCGGCATGAGCCCTTCTGCGCGCCACATTGAAAAGGAGGAACTGGCCCGCAGGATCGCGAAGCTGCCGGACAAGATGACTGTGACGGCCAAAGCGCAGATCACCCGCCTGCGCAGGGCCTAGGGGCATACGAGTTAGTTGTCCTCGCCGGGGAAGGCTGGCTCAATGCCGTGAATCTTCGGTGCTTCGAGCGGGAAGATTGCTGCCTCCTGCTCGATGATCGCCTCGCCTACGGTCGTGACCTGGAAATCGACGATGGGGGACTGCGCGTAGAGGCGACTTGCCATGGTCATCGCTCCGCCGTCGGCGTACACCTCCACGGCTGAACCGTCCACGATGATGGTTAGCGCATCGGTGTCTGCGGCGATCAGTGGACCTTCTGCGATGTGATCCCCGGTGTGGTGGGGATTCATTGACCGGTCAAAAGTAAGCAGGTCCCCCTGATGCGCAATGACCGCGGCGGTGCGGCCTTGGTCGTCGATAAGCGCGACGCGTACCTCAGCATTGGTGGCGGAGGTATCGATGAGGCCGGTGTACATGCAGGCGCGATCGGAGCTGCGAATGGCAGTCGGTAGGCCTGGGGTGGGAGTTTGATAAATCAGTCCGTCCTGCAGGGTGGCTACGCGTGGCAGGGTGAGGCAGTTGGCCCAGCCCTCTTCGGTGAGGCTGAGGTGTTGGCTCGGGTCGTCGTAGCGCCCGATTCCGTTCATCAGCCCGAAAAGGTGCGCGGAGGTGTAGTCGGGGGTTTCAGGGATGTCCGGCAAGGCAATGTTGGTATTGCGTGGCCGGGTGAAATCGTGGCCGAAATCCAGGCGCGTGAACGGGGTTTTTACCTGGAAGGTTGTGCCCTTGAGTCGGCCAATGAGGTAGCCGGAAATGTCAATGCCTTCGTGCTCGATAGTGACGAGGAGAGCGTCGTACACCGTGCCGTCGACTTCGTCCTGCAAGCGGATGATACGTGGGCTGACTAGTCGCTCTACCGCCTCCAGGCCGGAGGTACCGTCGAAGGTCAGTGGTCCCCGCAAATTCCAGTCCCGGCGGTCGTAAGAATCCAGCACAACCAACTGAGGATGATCTTGATGACCCGTCACAGCGAGCATCAGCCATCCCTTCAAGGGCTCTCCGGACACCTCATCGAAGTCCCACCGCGGGACAACGCACGGGGAGCGGAAATCATTGAACTCACCCTGGTTGCCAACGACCTGCCCCACGCGACGCACGTGCTTGTCGACGGCCAAAGCGTCATCCGAGATGTCTTCCAGGGTATCGTCGATATCCTCAATGACCGCTGCGTGAATGGAGGTTCCCGTTGGGGTGATCGAGGTGAAGTACAGCTCCACCGCGCCACTGCGGGTACCGATGACAGCTCCCGCGCGCAGCTGCACTTCCCCCTCTTCCGGTGCGAGGGCGTCATCGCAGATGTCCCAATCGAACGGCAACCGGTCCGCAAACTGGTGCGCCCACCGTGCCGGAGCATCCAATTGTGGTTGGTACTGGTGGAACATGTGCCAATGGTCACCGCTGCGGAGCACACCAGCAGGGGCGTTCAAAATGCCCTGCTCAGCGGTGATGTGCAGTTCTGGACGGTGGGTGTAGTAAGTCATTGGCTTTCCTTCGATTGCCGGGGGAGGGATTGCACGTGAAGCAGCTAGATTGTGTGACGCCACTTGCTAGACACAACCAGCGTACCGATTTCTCCATCGGAGGGGCGGGTAGCGACAAGTGGCGACAGCATAAACCGGCCGGATTGAAAGGATCCGACCGGAAATGGAGGCGCGATGCGTCTTACATCAGTGACTTGTACACATCCACGGTCTGCTGGGCGATGGTGGCCCAAGAGAAATCATTGACAGCGCGGTCACGACCGGCCTGTCCCATCTTCTGGGCGTTGTCGCGATCAGCAACCATCTTGTTCACAGCCTCTGCGATGCCGCGCTCGAAACCATCCGGGTCAGACTCGTCGTAGTGGACCAGCGTGCCGGTGGTGCCATCGACCACAACCTCCGGAATACCTCCAACATCGGAAGCCACCACAGCAGTGCCACAGGCCATAGCCTCCAGGTTCACGATGCCGAGCGGTTCGTAAATGGAAGGGCAGACGAAAGTATCAGCGGCGGTGAGGATCTCCTGGATCTTGTCCTTCGGCAGGAACTCTTGAACCCAGAAAATGCCGTCGCGCTGTGCTTGGAGTTCTTCGACCAACGCCTTCGTTTCTGCAGCAATCTCCGGGGTATCCGGTGCGCCGGCGCAGAGAACAAGCTGGACACCGTCGTCGAAAAGCTTAGCGGCCTTCACCAGGTGCCCCACGCCCTTCTGCCTGGTGATACGGCCGACGAATGCGACAATCGGACGTTCAGGATCCACACCCAGCTCCTTGAGAACAGACTGTGGGTTCTCTTCGAACGTCGGGCGAGGCTGCCACAACTGCGTATCAATGCCGTTGAGCACGATTCGGACCTTGCCGGGCTCGATACGAGGGTAGGCGTCGAGGATCGCGTCCTTCATGCGGGCCGACACCGCGATCACTGCGTCGGCGTACTCCATCGCATTCTTCTCCGACCACGAGGACACCTCGTAGCCACCGCCGAGCTGCTCACGCTTCCACGGGCGATGTGGCTCCAACGAGTGCGCAGTGGCAATATGCGGGATGTCGTACAAACGTGCAGCCAAGTGGCCACCAAGCCCCGCGTACCAGGTGTGGGAGTGAACAACGTCCACATTGCTTGCAGCATTAGCCATCCGCAGGCCAGTAGACAAGGTCTGAATGGATGCGTTGGCATCCTTAAGTTCCGGGTCAACGCCGTGAACGAAAACGTTCGCCTCATCACGGGGAGCCCCCATGCAATGCACATCCACCTCGGTGATCTCACGCATGTAGCGGGTGAGCTCAGCAATATGTACACCCGCACCGCCGTAAATCTCCGGTGGGTATTCCTTGGTCATCATTCCAACTCGCATACTTTCGAATGTAGCCATTTGCCCGGTTACCCGCAGCATGTGAGATTTGGGGACTCCAAATGGGGGCGATAACCCCACATTAGGCCGAATGAATAATTAAATATGAAATCATTTTCCCTGCTCAGGGGGTTTTGTGGGGAAAAACTTCTCTGTGCCACTGCAGAAGGTGGTGAATGTAGATACGTTGGAATATGTGAGAACTCAACCCCATGTTTTAGCAATCGTTCTCGCTGGTGGCGAGGGCAAACGTCTGTTTCCGCTCACTGCGGACCGAGCAAAGCCGGCAGTACCATTTGGTGGCACCTACCGACTCATCGATTTCGTACTGTCCAACCTGGTCAACGCAGGATTTATGCAAATCTGCGTCCTGACCCAGTACAAGTCGCATTCCCTTGACCGGCACATCTCCCAATCCTGGCAGCTGTCCGGACTTACCGGCCAATACATCACCCCAGTACCTGCACAGCAGCGCCTGGGCAAGCGCTGGTACACCGGCTCGGCCGACGCTATCCTGCAGTCGCTGAACCTGATCTACGACGAAAACCCGGATTACGTCATCGTGTTCGGTGCCGATCACGTCTACCGCATGGATCCGCGTCAGATGCTCGATGACCACATCAAGTCTGGCAAGTCCGTCACCGTCGCCGGTATTCGCGTGCCACGCGAAGAAGCAACGGCCTTCGGCTGCATTCAGTCCGACGAAGACGGCAACATCACCGAATTTCTGGAAAAGCCTGCTGACCCACCAGGCACCCCGGATGACCCAACCATGACGTACGCGTCCATGGGAAACTACATCTTCACCACGGATGCCCTCATCGCGGCGCTCACCGCCGACGAAGACAACGAGGACTCCGACCACGACATGGGTGGCGACATCATCCCGTACTTCGTGGACAAGGGCGAAGCGAACGTTTATGACTTCTCCGCCAACGCCGTCCCAGGCTCCTCTGACCGTGACAAGGGCTACTGGCGTGACGTAGGTACCATCGACGCCTTCTACGAGGCGCATATGGACCTCATCTCCGTGCACCCGGTGTTCAACCTGTACAACCGCAAGTGGCCTATCCACTGCACGGAAGACGGTAACTTCCCACCAGCGAAGTTCGTCCAAGGCGGCATCGCTCAGTCCTCCATGGTTGCCTCCGGCTGTATCATTTCTGGCGGCACGGTGCGCAATTCGGTGCTGTCGAACAACGTCATCGTGGAGGAAGGCGCCACCGTGGAAGGTGCCGTTCTCATGCCAGGCGTGCGCGTGGGCAAGGGAGCTGTGGTTCGCCACGCCATCCTGGACAAGAACGTGGTGGTCTCCGAAGGCGAATTCATCGGCGTTGATCTTGAGCGCGATGCTTCCCGCTTCACTATCTCCGCTGGCGGAGTGGTCTGTGTCGGAAAGAACCAGCGCGTCTAGAATTCTCACACTTACGCAGCGCCACCCCATTCTTTGCAGTGGGTGGCGCTGTTTTTAGGGTCAAGGGGCAGGATGTGTGTCCGGGCACACATTGTGTTGCTTACCCCTGCAAAACCCGGGAAGCGTTCCCCGGGTTTCGGTGAATTTTTTAGGCTTCACACCTGCTATTTCGCTGTTTTGGGCCCGAGATCCGGGGAATGCTTCCCGGGTTTTAGTAAAACTCCAGGGGCCGTGATCAAAGCCCCCAGAGGTGAATTAACAACCGACACACATTTTGTCCCTTAACCCAAAAAGTGTGTCCGACCGACGTGTGGTTGGCGGGACACCATTGTTTCGATCGGTTCTGGTTCCGTTGTAGGGCTGGTACGTGGTTCGGGGAGTGTTTTAAAGGGGCGAACTTTCCAGGTGGAACAGGTCGCACCATCGGCTGTGGATCGGTTAGTAGAGAATTTGAAAAGGAAGTGGCGCTACTACAGGGGCGAGGCTGGTTTTGCTCGAACTTCCTACCAAATGTTTTAGCTGGCGCTCGCCCTGAGAAGTGGGGAGCAAAAGCTGTGTTGCCAGCCAGTAACCGTGACGTGGCTACCAGCTAACATGGCTAGCGCTTGGTAACGATAGTCAGCCCAGCGCCCAGCGGGAGACGAGTAACCAGGGCGCCTGGCATCTCGCGTAGGTAAGCGTCAGTCTCCCGCGCTGCGACGGTGTCGCGATCGGTGCGGGTGGCGTCGGCAAGCGTGCCGTCGAGCAAGGAATCCGCGAGCACCAGGACGCCACCTGAAGCGAGGAGTGGCCAGGCAGCGTCAACGAAGGCGCGCTGATCGACGGGCGCTACATCTCCGTACACGAATTGGTAGGAGTCGTTGGCTAGCCTGCCCATCACTTCGAGTGGGCGGGAGGGGAGGAAACGGAAGCTGGAGGACTTGTAGCCGGCTTCCTGGAAGCACGACTTTGCGTGGCGCTGGTGCTCCGATTCGGGGTCGATGCAGGTCAGGTGACCGCTGTCGCCTAGTCCTTTCAGGAGGTACAAACCGATGACGCTGGCAGCTGGGGTGACCGCGATGGCTCCGGACGCAGCAGGGGTTGCGGCTCCTGCTGCAAGGGTGGCTAACAAAGAGCCAGTGATTGCATCGGGAACCCGAAGTCCAAACTCCTCAGCGTGTTGGAGGGCAGTTTCCAATGCTGGGGTGGATTCGGTGGTGTCGAAGATGTAGGTTCGGAGGGCTTCCATCGCAGTTTCAGTCACGATGCTCAGTGTAGGTCGCCGTGACCTGGTCGTGCGTGATTTTCGGGGCGTGTAACCACAAGTTGTGACAGTAGTAAATGGAAGTGGTGGAAGGGGAGATGTTGCGAAGCCGTGACCGTTCCTTCAGAGGTTTCTCAACTGAAACGGAACAAACTTTCACCTCAGGCGGTTATACATAATGACAGACACACCACCGTGAAACCACAAATTGGTGTTATGACAGAAAGATCAGGCACAATACTTCTATGAGCTCATTCGATTCCCCGGAGCTGCCCGGCGCAGCACACACCGAGGAACCCGCACAGTTGACGGGCACCGCAGCGTTCGATGCTGGACACGCGGACATGCCAACATGGGCGGAACTGGTTGCGGAACACGCAGACAGCGTTTATCGCCTCGCGTTCCGGCTTTCCGGTAACCAACATGACGCGGAAGACCTCACTCAAGAAACCTTCATGCGTGTCTTCCGCTCGCTGAAGAGCTACCAACCAGGAACGTTCGAGGGCTGGCTGCACCGCATCACCACCAACCTGTTTTTGGATATGGTCCGGCACCGGAGCAAAATCCGGATGGAGGCCTTGCCGGAGGACTACGAACGGGTGCCAGGCACGGACCTCACTCCGGAGCAGGCATACTCCGTTTCTAACCTGGATCCAGTTCTGCAGGCAGCGCTGGACCAGCTGAGTCCCGAGTTCCGCGTGGCGGTTGTGCTGTGTGACATGCTGGGGCTTTCTTACGACGAGATAGCCGATACCCTCGGCGTGAAGCTGGGAACTGTCCGCTCGCGGATCCACCGAGGGCGTTCGCAAATCCGAGCGTACCTCGAGCACGCGGCGATCACTGACGAAAATGCACAGCTGCTGTTGCCTGCGCACGTCTAGTATTGACACTAAACGCAACAATCAGTTCTGTCAGGCGAGGAAGGAGGCGTTTTTCCTATGATTTCTCGCGCCTCACGGCCTCACAGGCGGTCCGGTGACAGCGCTGACAAAGCCTCGGAAAAAGCAGCTGAGAAGCCACGCGAGTTCGCATCCGTCGAGCACTTGAGCCCCGAGGCCGTAGCCGGGTTTGTTGACAATGAATTGAGCCCGGTGGCGATGAATCGGGCCCGGATTCACCTCGTGCACTGCCCGGAGTGCCGGGCCGAGGTGATGCAGCAGCGACGGGCGGCGCAGCGCCTCCGGGAAGTTGCTGATGAGGACATTTCAGTGCCCTCCACATTGATGGCGAAACTGACGTTGATCGCGCAAAGCTGCCCCGACGGTCCGGACGCAAAGGACACTGTGCACCCTAAGGGGGCGACGATCCTAGATCGCGTGGAATTTTTCTACCGCGCGGTGCGTCGCAATCAACGCGGTTAGCAGCATGACACGACTTTTGGGTGAAAGCAGACTAAGGTTATAACAGTGTTTACCGATGTTGGCTGGGGCGAAATTTTCGTCATTTTTGTGATTGGTTTGATCGTGATCGGGCCGGAACGGCTCCCCAAGGTCATTCAGGATCTGCGCGCCGCGCTGTTGGCCGCCCGCACCGCAATCAACAATGCCAAGCAGGGGCTCAATGAAGAATTCGGCCCCGAATTTGATGATTTCCGAAAGCCGGTCCAAGAACTCGCCACGCTCACCCGGATGGGGCCACGCGCAGCACTGACCAAAACACTTCTCGAAGGCGACGATTCTTTCTTCGACTCCTTCGACCCAAAGAAAGTCATGGGAGAGGACACCGCCGGCAAAACTGAGCGAGCCCGGGCAGCGCTCTACAACACTGATCCCACACAGCAGACCACCCCGGAAACCACAAAAATTCAGCGCCCAGACCAGGACGAAGACCCCAAAGCCGGCGGGTTCTCCTGGGCGGATATCACCTAAGCTTGCTCCATAATGTCCTTAGCTGCAGCCCGAGCGTAAGGACTTACCCCGAGGATCGTGTCTGCAGCTGGCCCAACCCAATCGCCGTAACCCACCACATGCATTCCCGGTGCGCCGACCACAGCGGTCCCGTTAAGCTCTAAGCGATAACCCCTTAGGTGGCGGAGAGCCGGCCGAAAACCCGTGCACCAAATAACCGCGTCTAGTTCGGTTTCGTGCCCATCGGCCCACACCGCGCTTGACGACGTCAGCCGCGCAAACATCTCGGTTGCCTGCAGCTTGCCCTGGTCCCGGGCTTCCTTCACGGCGGGCACCATGACGATATCCGGCTCTTCCGGTTTTAGAGTGCGTTGATCTTGTCCTGTAGTTGTCCGGAGTGGATCAGGCACCGCAAGATGTAGTGGTTGAGGTTTCGGAATCCCAGGGCGATCCCCCGTAGGTGCTCGAGCCTGCCGTTGATGGCCTCGACCGGCCCGTTGGACGCCCCGATATCGAAGTAGGCGAGCAC